>CAZSNV010000094.1:0-16019 GCA_964608035.1 uncultured Gemmatimonadaceae bacterium
CACGCGCCGCGGCGCCAACATGGGCATCCTGCGCGTCGATCACCCTGACATCATGGAATTCATCACCTGCAAGGAAGACCTCACGCAGGTGACCAACTTCAATATCTCGGTCGCGGTCACGACGAAGTTCATGGATGCGCTCAAGGCCGGCGCTTCGTACGACCTGCTCGACCCGCACGACGGCAACAAGGTGGTTGGCCAGCTCGACGCGACCATGGTCTGGGACAGAATGATCGAGGGCGCGTGGCGCACCGGTGAACCCGGCGTCTTCTTCATCGACGAAGCCAACCGTTACAACCCGGTCCCGCACCTCGGCGCCTACGAGGCGACCAATCCGTGTGGCGAGCAGCCGCTGCTGGCGTATGATGTCTGCAACCTGGGGTCGGTGAACGTCGGCGTTCATGTGAAGGACGGCAAGATGGATTGGGACGCGCTGCGGCGTGACATCCATCTGTCGACACACTTCCTCGACAACATCATCGACGTCAACAAGTATCCGCTGCCGGAGATCGACATCCTGAGCAAGCGGATCCGCCGCATCGGACTTGGGCTTATGGGCTTTGCTGACGCGCTGATCCGGTTAGGCATCGCCTACGACTCGGACGAGGGGATCGCGTTCGGCCGCAAGCTGATGGAGTTCGTGGACGTCGAGTCCAAGAAGGAGTCGCAGCGGATGGCCGAGGAGCGCGGCGCGTTCCCGGAATGGGCGCGGAGCATCTGGGGTCCTGACCAGACGGCCGCGCGCGATGCCGAGGGCAAGCGCATCCGGCCGATGCAGCTCCTCCGCAACTGCAACGTCACGACGGTCGCGCCGACGGGGACGATCTCGATCATCTCCGGTTGCTCGTCAGGCCTCGAGCCGATTTTCGCCGTGGCGTTCATGCGCAACCAGGCCGGCGTGATGATGCCTGACGTGAACGAGGATTTTGTCGCGGTGGCGAAGGAAGAGGGCTGGTACAGCGACGAGCTGATGGAGCGGATCGCCAAGACCGGCAGCATCCGTCACAAGGAAGTGCCGGAGAAGTGGCAGCGCGTGTTCGTGACCGCCAACGAGATCGCGGCCGCCGATCACATCCGCATGCAGGCCGCGTTCCAGGACTTCACCGACTCGGCCATCTCCAAGACGACCAACTTCGCGCACACCGCCACGCGCGACGACGTGCGGACCATTTATGAGATGGCGTACGAGGCGAAGTGCAAGGGCGTGACCGTGTACCGCGACGGCTCGCGCGACAACCAGGTGTTGTCGACCGGCGCCACCGAGACCGCAGCCGCCGCCCGCGACGGCGCAGCGGCTCCGCGCGAAGTCGGCGCCCTCAAGGGTGAAATCGCCGAGCTGCATAACGAGATCGAGCGGCTCAAGAAGGCGGTGTTCGACTCGGAGTCGGAGAACCTGCAGCGCCGTGCCAAGCGCGCCCGTCCCGAGAAGCTGCGCAGCACGGCCATCCGCAAGGAGACGCCGTTAGGCACAATGTTCGTGCACATCTCCGAGGACGATCGCGGGCAGCCGTTCGAGGTATTCATCACGCTGGGCAAGGCCGGCGGCTCGGCCATGGCCGACGCCGAGGCGATGGGCCGGTTGATTTCGCTGGCGCTGCGTTCGGGGATCCCGCTGATGAGCGTGCACAAGCAGTTGCGCGGGATCTCGTCCGACCGCGCGGTGGGACTCGGGCCGAACAAAGTGTTGTCGGTGCCTGACGCGATCGGCATCGCGCTCTGGGAATGGAACCAGGACAAGCAGGGGGTCCAGCAGGAGCTGTTGCGCGGCCAGTCAGGCGAGTATCCGGCGTTCGAGTCGGCGACACCGGTTGCGACTCCTGTGGTGGTGCCGGTGTCGGGGCAGGGTGGAGCGCGGGCGGAGGCGGATGAGTATCACGCCGACAACAAGTCCTTCATTGGCACCTGTCCGGACTGTGGGTCGCAGTTGGAGTTCGCGGAGGGGTGCGTGAAGTGTCACGTGTGTGGGTTCAGTGAATGCGGATAAGATCGTCGATCTCCGGTACGGCATTAGCCTTAAGCCGCTAGGAGCGACTTGCGCTTAGCATCTGCGCAGGATGACATGAACGAGGCCAAGTGAACTGCATGCCGCCTACTACTCCCACCGTGGCGGGCGCGGGCGGTACTTGGCCTCGATTTAGCGAAACGAAGGATCCGAGAATCGACGCTCAAGTGGCGGCCGATGCCTGCGGTGCTGCTTGCGCGCGATTCGTGCTGCGCCTTGTAGGGGTGGAACCGCCGCCCTCACAAGATGAGCTTTACGAGCGGACCGGGCGTGGCGCGTGTGGCGCCAAAGTCTTGGCGACCGCCATGAACGAGTGCAATGAGCAGGCCTTAGTGAGGCCGCAGGGTGACTGGATCGGTGAGTGCATCGCGGCAACGGTTGACACCCTAAGGGAGTCCGTTCCCTTCATTGCAATGCTGTACGAGTTCCCAAGACCATGGTGTCACTTCGTTGTCGTCGAGCAGATCGGGGAGGAAACAGTCGCAATTGTGGATCCCTGGCGCCCGGGGACCAACTATTCGATGACGATCGAGGGGTTCTTTAGCTACTGGACCAATTGGATTGTCCGGCGCGGGAGTAGGCGATCATGAAAGTATTTCTGGAGCACATCCGCTCGCATGAAGGCACGTCGAAGCCCGACTCCGTCGAAGCTACGCTACAGCTACGGGTCGGAAGCAGAATTGAGTCGTTCGTAGTTCGAATTCGAACGACTCCAGTGCTGGGAATCGAGGCACCAGACAGTCTCTGGCGAGTCTTGCAGGCCCGCCAAGGTGGAACTCGGGCGCTCTTGGGGGCAGTGGATCTTTGGCTATCTGGAGAACGAGCTAACTATCCGACGAGTCTTGGCGAGGACAATGGAGTTTCTCCGACGGTTGAGAGTAAGCACCTTTGGCCTCATGACACGCGTTACTCGGATTCGGTTGCACAACCGGAGTTGTCTTGGGCTGCTCGCCATCTGTCGCTTGACCGAAGCAATACGCTGTTTCCACGACCATTCGAACATGAAACCTTGCTCTTGCATCAACACGAGCTGCTTCCCGTAGCTGGCCAGATCGACCTCTTGAATCATCGGTTTGAAGAGCCGCGACAAGTCGTTGCGCCAAAGTCCACAGTGGGAACACGCTTGGCTTCACAACTGGATCCGCTTGATGCCCTTCTGCTAACTGCGTTCGTCGGGTCTTGCGGTGAACTTGTTGAAAGGGCTCGGGTTCCTATCGGTGATGGTATCGTCCATAGCTTTCGGTTCAGTCCGACCACGTGGGGAGGGCTATGGGATGCGGATACTGGATACGGAACCTTCGAAGCCGCGACAATTGCTAACGCTGAAGCAGGCTCGGTTCGATTTGTAGTGGAAACTGACGTTGCGGATTTCTATCACCGAATTCCAATACAGTTCATCGCCTCGCAGCTCGAGAGACTGGGTCTTCACCCTAGACGTGCGGAATCAGCCGGCGCGCTTCTTGGATCGATTGGGGACGTCGGCCTGCCTGTCGGGCCTTCCGTGTCTGCTTTTTTCGCAGAAGTTGCGATGACGGCGATCGACAACCAGTTGCTCGCCGCGGGGATCAGGTACACCCGGTTCAACGACGATTTCAGGCTTTTCTGTCGTACTGAGGTGCAGGCAGTAGAGCACCTAGTACAACTGAGCGAGATACTAGCAGCGTTAGGCCTCACGGTGCAGAGCGAAAAGACGCGGGTTAGCGCTGCATCTGAGTTTCGCGAGAACCGGCACAAAAGCAGTGAATGGTGGTTGCGGAAAGCAGGCAAAGATTTGGTGGCGATAGACGCATACGACGAGCCTTCAGAAGCAAATGTGAAGCTTTCGCACTCGGCGACGTCGGTACTACTGAAGAGCCTTTCAGAGGATCACGTTGCGTGGCTGAAGCTCACTCGCCCTGCACTGCGCGCGATCATACCTGACCACAAGCCAACAGTTATTCCAGTTCTCCTCACCGAAATCGTTCGGGCATGGCCGCTTGCGTCGGACATTGCGTACGTCCTGCGAGGAGTTTCGATCGAAGCACATCCTCGACTCAGGGAGGTACCTGCGAGGTTTGTTGCGGGAGTCTCGAAGGCCAAAGACCAACATGCACTAGATTTTGCACTCCTATGGATTCTTGACGCGCTCAGGAGGGAAGATTGGCCAGAAAGGGAATCTCTCCTGCCTTTACTAGGGTCAGTTCCACTCACTTCGGTCGCGCGTCGAGAACTGTTGATGGCGTTGGATGATGTGGTTGATCACGGAGTCAGTCTTTCGGCTTCAGACCATTGGGCTCGGCGGTACGAAGCTACTAGGGGGCGTGTCAGCGACGTGCACGGTCTCCACTCGACGCAAACGGCTGCTGATAAGTTCCGTAGGCGGCTTTTGGAAATGATCGCAGCGACGGTTTGATGGCTTCTCACAAGCACGGCTATCCAGCGGGGTAGGCGATGCCTTGTCGTGCTCCTCAACTCAACTGTTAGCAGGACCACAGACACGAAGAGATCTAGTGTTACGAAATCCTTTCACGCCGACTGAGATCGCGAGCGATCCTGCTGACTTTTTCGGAAGGCAGGAAGAACTGCGCACACTGGAGCGCTCGTTGCTTCAAGGAGCTGTCGCGATCCAAGGGCCCATTGGCATAGGCAAATCGTCGCTGCTTGCGCGTGGTCTGCTTGCTATGGAAGGCTTTGATACGGATCGTCAGGCACGAACGGTCATAGCCGTCGCGGATCGTGAAACGGAAACCGCAGATGATGTCGCACGATTGCTCCTGCACTCGATCATCGAGGTCGACGAGACTCAGAAACGAGTCAAGTTCAAGTTGGGTTCGCTCTTCGAGCACGAATCAGCTGAGATTGTTCGCAATAGCATTGACGGCAAACATCTTGCAAACCTAAAGAGGGTCGTCGAGGACGAGTACCTTAAACGCTTGGTTGGCGACGCACATCGTTATCTCATCCTGGCAATTGACGAAGCAGACAAAGCACCGGTAGCCATAGCGCGCTTGGTGCGCAGCATTGTGACACACACACAGCAACAAGGAGTCAAGCGCGTTCGGTTCTTGCTGGCTGGTGTAAGTCCATTCTTTCAGGGCATGGTTGATGAGGATCCTGGCGTAGGTCGCTTCTTTTATAAGACAATCAGTCTCGCACCTATGCCCGAGGATGAAGCGCGAGAGCTTCTCGAAGCCAAACTTAGCCAAGCGGCGATTTGGGCAGGAGAGCAAGGCCTTGACCTCCGCGTTGACCCCGAAGCGATCGACCGAGTAGTCACGCTTTCTGGAGGTCATCCGCACCTGCTGCAGCTATTAGGGTCTCATTTGATCGAGCATGAGGATTCCGATCCCGATGGCGTTATCGATGGTCATGATCTCGCCAATTCTCTCAACCGAATCTGTTATGAGGATCGAGCGAGGGTCTATGATACGACGCTTCATCAGTTAGAGGTTCATGGAAAACTCGAAGTTCTTGAACGTTTAATCGAGCTAGCTCCAACGGGATTTCCCACACGAATTAGTAGAAAGGCTATCGGGTCGACAGCCACGCCCGATGAGGTCCACTGGCTTACGGAACACAACGTTCTTACTGTGTCATCGGATGACGAGTATGGTCTTGTTGATGAGTTCTTACGAGTCCGGATGATCATGGATGCGGAGGAAGGCGCGGAAGAGCGTGCAAAGGAGGAAGTGCAAATTCTGCGACGCCTTGCCAGAAGGCGAGCGGATTCAGACCGACTTGATGACGATGACGAGATTTGGTAGCGATTGCCTCCAGAGAGAGGATGGTTGCGTGATGCCTGAGTACCAAGCCGGTAACTGGAAGCATCCTCCCCCTCACTCAACTGGAAACACGATCATGGTCGGCGACTGGAATTGACCCGATTTCGTGGACGCCTTACTCGCCCTAGTTTCGGGGCGGAGGTGGCACATGAAATCCAACAGGAGATCGGAACGGCGTGAGCGGCGCGAATTCAGCGCCGAGTTCAAGGCGGAAGCGGTCCGGCTGGTCGCGGAGCGCCGGGCGGCGGGCGCCACGCTGGCCCAAGTTGGACGGGAACTGGATGTCCGCCCGGACCAACTGCGCGCGTGGGCACGAGAACAGCGGGGGGCGCACGGAGGCGAATCCGCCGTGCCCGGAGAAACGGTCGAGCAGGAGAATCGACGCCTGCGTCGCGAAGTCGCCACGCTGCGCCAGGAGCAAGCCTTCGCAAAAAAAGTGGCGGTGTACTTCGCGAAAGAGTCGCGTTGAGGTGCGCCGTGATCGCTCGCCATCGCCGCGAGTTCAAAGTGCGACTCATGTGCCGTGTGCTGGAGGTCTCGGTCGCCGGCTTCTACGCCTACCTCAAGCGACCGCCGAGCTGGCGGGCGCTGATCGACGAGGTGTTGATGGCGCACATCCGGATCGCGTTCGCGGAGAGCGGCGAGACCTATGGCGCGCCGCGGGTGCTGTGGGAGCTGCAGGAGGCAGGCTTGCCGACCAGCACCAAGCGGGTGGCCCGGCTGATGCGCGAGGGCGGATTGGTGGCGCGACCGAGGAAGCGGAGTCGCGTGGTGACGACGAACTCCAATCACACAAAGCGCACCATCGGCCGCGGCGTGGTCGGCCGCACCTCGCGTACCAGCGAGTAGAGCGCGGTCTTGGCACCCGCGTAGCCCACGAGCTTCGCCCGGCGCAGCAGCTCCACGCTCAGCAGCTCCGGCTCGTCGGTGAGCCACCCCGCCACGAGGGCGCGATAGGGCTCCGCTTTCGCGGGACGCCCAATGGGGCGCCCGACGCCATCCTGATCAGCTTCATAGTGGGTGATCATCGGCTCAGCGGCCACGCGCTGGACGCTGTGTTTTCCGACCGCCACGAACTTCGCGATCTCGTCGAGCGTGTGTCCGGCCCGGTGGAGCACCTGAATAGCGTGTCGCTTCAACATGTCGATCACCTCGTCCCTCACGGAGTCTTTCCGCGAGTAATGGCCCCTCCGACTCGGTCGGTTCTAGGTGGCCAGAATTTCCGGAAACGAGGTGGTCAGAATTTCCGGAACCCACAGGGCCCAGCCGGAATTCGGCTGCATGCGAGCGCAGACACGCATCCGACACCGGAGATCGTGAGCCTAACGTGTTCCTACGCCATCCGCGACGCGGCTGACTGTAACAACCCAGACGCCGTTTGGTCCAGCTACTACTTCGCCGTGAACACTTCGGACCTCGAAAACGTGTGGCGTCTGGTGAACGAGGTTTGGTTCTCAACTTGACGGCGAACCACGGTGCTAGTTCAGCGACGACGTCCTGGAGACCGCCCCGGAAATCCGACGAGTGATGTCTGTGAGTTCTCTAAATTCTGTCGCACTTTTTCTCTAAACTCTGTCGCATCCGAAGAGCGGGTGAGAGGGCAGGATTTGGGCGCCCAAGATCCTTGCCGGAATGACGATCGGGCCACAGCGGGCAATACGGCGGTTGAGTTTCCCGGCTGAGACTGCGATCAGGCGGTTTGGCGCCGGGTCGGCTGTTTGGTGCCGGCCGCTATGTTTCGAAGCAGAACCTGAGTCTCTAACAGCGTCGTTCCCGCATGAGCGCACCTGTCGTCCCCAGCATCCCCCCTCGCCTCGGAATGGTTGCCACGGTTCGGAATCGCCGCGGCATCGTGGCCTCCGTCGAGCCGTACGACACGCCAACAGAAGGCCGGCTTCACCTCGTGCGGGTCGAGTACACGGATAGTGACGGCGCTCCGGAGGACGTGCTGTTGTGGGAACGTGAACGCAACGCCAGCCTCCTCGAGCCGACGGCCCTGCCGCGCGTAGGAGACGAGCCTCCCATGCCGCCGGCGGACTTCGACGCGCTCGTGCGCGCCTGCCGCTGGAGCGCGGTCACACCGTTCCATGGCCACCAGGCCGGCGAGACAGGCAGCGTGCGTGTCGCCGCCCCCGTCTTTGGCGCGATACAGGTAGAAGATTTCCAGCTCGTACCGGTGCTCCACGCGCTACGCACGCCACGTGTGTCGTTGCTGCTCGCTGACGACGTGGGACTCGGGAAAACCATCGAAGCCGGCTTGATCCTCACCGAGTTGCTGCTCCATCGGCGCGTCCGCCGCGTGCTAATTCTCTCCCCGGCCTCGCTGCGCCAGCAGTGGCAGCAGGAGATGCGCGACAAGTTTTCACTCGGCTTCGATGTGGTTGACCGTGACGAGACGCACGCACTGCAAAAGCGACTCGGCCTCGACGCCAACCCGTGGCGCACGTTCCCGCGGATTATCGCGTCTTACCACTACCTGAAGCAGCCGGACGTACTGGAGCGGTTCCGGGCGGCATGCCGTCAGCCTGAGGGGTCGTCACTTCTGCCTTGGGACCTGCTGATCGTCGATGAGGCGCACAACCTGTCACCCTCGAACTTCGGCAACGACAGCGATCTCTGTGAGATGCTGCGCCTGATCAGCCCGTGGTTCGAGCACAAGCTGTTCCTCACCGCCACTCCTCACAACGGCCACACCAGGTCGTTTTCCGGGCTGCTGGAGTTGCTCGACCCGGTGCGATTCACGCAGACCTCGGAGTTCACGACAGCCGAGCGGAAACGGGTGGAGGAAGTTGTCATCCGGCGGCTGAAGCGGGAGATCAACGAGGCCGATTCGCGCGCGGCGCGCACGCCGCGATTCGCCGAACGTTTTCTCGAACCCATCCCACTTTTCTTCGGCCAGCGTGAGCAGGAACTGTCGCGCGCTTTCGTGGAATTCCGCCGCGCTCTTCGTGACGCTGTTGCCGACGCACGGCGAGCCGACCAACTCGCGGGAACCTTCGCGGTGGAAGTGCTCAACAAGCGCCTCCTCTCCTGTCCCGCGACGTTCGCCGATTCGTGGTACCGGTTCCGGGAAGGTATGGCGGAAGCCGAACCTGCTGCTGCCGCGGAAATGGTCGCTGCACACCGCGCGAGCGAAGAAGACCTGTCCGACGATGGCGAGAAAATCGGGCGCGGCCGACAGGCCAGTCGAACGGCCGGTGCCTGGCTCAAGCCGTTCGCCGATCCGCTCAAGTCAGAAATCACTGCCATCGACAACGCGCTCCACTCGCTGGGTATCGCACCTGACGACAGCGGTTCAGTGCCGCGCGACGACGCGCGCTGGGACCGGCTGATCGCCCTCATCAAGCACCGCCTCCGGCAGGGCAATCAATGGGTTGCAGAGGAACGGCTAATCGTCTTCACCGAATACAAGACGACGCTCGACTATGTCCACGCACGCCTGAAAAATGAGTTCCACGACGACGGACGCGCGATTCGCGCTCTCTTTGGGGGCGAGGGCTGCGACCGCGCTGGCATTACGGCCGCGTTCAACGATCCCAGCGACCCGATTCGCGTCCTCGTTGCCACGGACGCCGCGTCGGAAGGCATGAATCTCCAGGAATCTGCCCGCCTGCTGCTGCATTACGACATCCCGTGGAATCCCGCACGGCTGGAGCAACGCAACGGACGACTGGACCGACACGGCCAGGCCCGCGACGTCACCGTGTTTCACTTTGCCAGCAACGACGACGCGGATCTCAAGTTCCTGGCCCACGTGGTCTCCAAGGTGAACGCGATTCGCGATGACCTTGGGGCCGTGGGCGAGATATTCGACGCTGCCTTCGAACGACGGTTCAGCGATCAGCAGAACACCGACAGCGTGACGTCTTTACTCGATGCGGCGGTGGAGAGGGCCCGAGGTCGCGCTGACCTCCCTCACGACGCACAGCTCGGCGCCGACGAGGTGGAGCGCTTGGCTGAGTTCTGTCGCGAGATCGACCTTTCACCGGACACGCTCCGTGCGACGCTCGATGTCGCCCTCGGCATCAACTTCGGCCGACCGCGGATCGACGGCCCGGACGCACGCGGACGTTTCCGGCTTCGCCAGCCGCTGCCGCCGCAGTGGACGGCGATCATCGACGACGCGCTGCGAACGAATCGGCCCGGCAGCCAGATTGGCGCGCTGCCGGCGCTCGCCTTCGATCCCAGTGTCTTCGTGAGCTCGCTGACGGGCCGGCCCGTCTTCCGCCCGGTGAAGGACACTGTGCTCCTCCACCTGGGACATCCGTTGTTTCGTCAGGCGCTGGCCATGTTCGCCAGGTCGCGCTTCCCTGGCGGCGCTCAAGGCGTATCGGCCACGCGATGGACCGTGCGTAACGGAGACGTCCCGAGGGGATCGGACGCGTTGCTGCTGCTGACCATCGAGGAGCTTGCGGTCAACGAGCTGCGCGAACCGTTCCACCATTGGGTGAGGACCATTCGCATTCCGATTCGGAACGGCAACCTTGGCGAGCCGTTGCCGCCGACATCTCCATCGACGGACGGCGGACCCGACGCCGTGCCGGACGCGCAAACAATCAGTCGCGCGGCGGATCTCTGGCTCGAGCTTGCCCCTGACCTGCCATTACTGATCGACTCGACGGCCAGCCAGCTCACCTCGCGAATCCAGGGTGAGCTCGCGCAGGCACGGGGCGAAGCGCTGCATAACGAGCGAGAGCGCTTCCGGCACCGCCTCAAGGAGGTCGAGCGTGCCATCCAGGAGACGACGCTGGCGAAGCTCGAGCGCGAGCGCGACCGGCTTCTGGCTGAGATGCGACAGACGTCCCTCTTTCCCGAACTGGCGCGAGAAACCGAGCAGGAGCTACGAAACCTTGAGGACGAGCTGCACCGACGCCGCCACCACTACGAAGAACTTCTGGCACACTTGCGGGTGGAGCAGGCGCGCGTCATCGAGCGCCTTGTCCCGCAACGATACACGCTGCGCGGCTCAGCCCAGGTCTTTCCGATCGCCGTGGAGATCCGGCTGCCTCCCGCGGGTGCGGCGCCATGACGGAGCACATCGGCGACTCCCCGGTCTGGTGGGCTTCGCTCACGCACGGCGGGATGCTTATCGCGCCGGCACGGATCGCCGAGTATTTCCCAGACGTACCCGCGCCTTTAAGCGCGTTCCTTGCTGAGCGAGTGCGGCGCGACTTGCTACGCGCCGCCGCTCCGGGCGAGGATCACCTGAGCGCGCTGCTCGACACGGTTCTCGAGGACGTGCTCGGCCTGAAACCGTCGTGGTGGACGAAGGGCAGCGAAGTGGACACACGCTGGTCGCACAAGGCCCTTTCCGGCGAGACGGTGAAGCCGAGACGTGTCTGGCATGCGCTGGTTGAATCGGCGCCCGACGCAGTTCCGGGCGACGGCTTCGTGCTCCCCGTGTTCGTGACGGATAAGGCGTCCGACGCCACGCGAGGCGGCGACGGCGGGCGACTCGGCGTCGGTCGCGGACGCAGGCCCGTTTCGCGAGTCACGGAGTGGCTGCGTCGGTCCGGCCTGCCCGTCGGGCTCCTCACCAACGGCCGGCAGTGGCGGCTGATTCACGCCGGCGCGGACTACGATGCCTGGTGCGAGTGGGACACCGACCTGTGGTTTGAGGAAGGCTCGCCGGGAGCACAGGTCACCGCCCTTCGCTCCCTGCTGTCCCCCACTGCTCTCCGACCGTCCCGCGCGGGCGGGAATCCTCCGCTCGTAGACGCCATACTCGATTCGCGGCGCGGCCAGGCCGAGCTGTCGTCGGCGTTAGGCGAGCGCGTGCGATTGGCGGTCGAGAAACTCATCCAGGAATCGGCGTCATTGCTGGACGCGGTGGACCGCACGGGGCCCGGGCAGGCGTCGCGCCGCGAGCTGTACATCGCGGCAACGCGAATCGTAATGCGCTGCGTGGTGGTTCTGTTCGCCGAGGCGCGCGATCTCCTGCCCCGAGACAACGTGATCTACCACGGCTGCTACGGCATTCAGGGTCTCAGGGAGCAGCTCGCACGGCTTGCGGGCGGCCGCGCGGACCGGCTGCGCCACTCACGCAGTGCCTGGCCCCGCCTGCTCGCGCTGTTCGACCTCATCCGACGCGGTTCGGCGCACGAGGCGCTCCCAATCCCGGAGTACGGCGGCGGCCTGTTTGAGCCTGGTGACCGCAGGTCGGCGGACGGAGTGCTCCGGGCGCTGGCGGCTTTCGAGGATCCGGCCAACGCACTGTCGGACCATTGTGTCCATCAGATCCTCGAGCTGCTAACCGTCAGCGCCGTCAAGGTTCGCCAGGGCAGGGCGAGCACGTGGGTGAACGCACCGGTCGACTTCTCCGATCTCTCGTCCGAGTACATCGGCATTCTGTACGAAGGTCTGCTGGACTTCGAGTTGCGCCGAGCGCCCGACGATGACGCCGTCGTGTTTCTGCGACTCGGTGACGAACCGGCTTTGCCGCTGTCGCGTCTGGAGGACGAGATGGCGCCCAAGCGCCTGTCCGAATTGTTTGGCACGCTGAAGAAGCGCACGAAGAAGGCTGCACCTGGCGAAGGCGAAGATGCCGAGGAAGATGACGAGGGCGGAGAAGAGGAGCCCGGCGATGAGTCAGCCGATCAGGTGGCCGCCGATGCGGTACCGGAAACGGACACCTCGACCGAGCCCGCAGATGAGTCAGGCGCGGCGGACATCGCGCGCCTCGCGCGTGAACGCGTCTCGATCTGGGCAGAGAAAGCCGTCAAGGAGGCGAAGCTCGTTCCCTATCCGCGCAACGATACCGATCCAGTGGTGCGCGAACGGTGGAATCGCGAGGTAGAGGACAAGGCGCGGTCACTCTACCGGCTGATCCTGCCCGGGCAGTGGTACCTGGTGCGCTGGGGCGGAACGCGGAAGGGTGCCGGCACCTTCTACACGCGGCCGCAGCTCGCTGTCCCCACGGTTCGGCGCACGCTCCAGCCGCTCTGTTATGCGAGCGTTGCAGAACACCTCGACGTTGCGACTGGTCTGAGAACCGTCGCCGAGTGGACGCCGCGCACGCCCGAGGAGCTCCTGGCGCTCAAGATCTGCGATCCCGCCATGGGCTCGGGATCGTTCCTGGTCTCGGCGCTGCGATACGTCACCGATGCGCTGGTGGAGAGTCTGCATTTGCACGGGCGGCTGCACGCCCGTCCTGACGGCGCGATTGTGAAGCTGGCCGACGGGCTGCCGCTCGAGCACCCGTCGCAGGAGACCATTCCAGTCCCGCTCGATCACCCCGAGTTCGATGACCGGCTGAGGGCGCGGCTTAAGCGGCACGTCGTGGAACGCTGCATATATGGTGTGGACCTGGATCCGCTGGCGGTGGAACTGGCGCGGTTGGCGTTGTGGATCGAAACGATGGACCGGCGGCTCCCGTTTGGCTTTCTCGATCACAAACTGCGCTGCGGCAACGCGCTCGTGGGCACGTGGTTCGACCGGTTTCAGGACTACCCGGTGATGGCGTTCGAGCGTGACGACGCAGGCGACAAGACTCACCGTGGCGTGCACCACTTCCGCGAGTACGAGGCGCAACGCGGCAGGCGAAGGGGCGAGACCGTGCGTTCCGGCGACGTCTGGACCCAAGCGTGGAAGCAGGTGAAGGATGACGTCATCAAGCCCCGCATGCGCGACTTGATTGACGCGCGCGGGCCGCAGTTTCGCCTGGGCACGATCCTCGGACCGGGGGTGACTCCCGCGAGCGTACACGACGATGTGCTCGCGGTCTTCCGGACGCTGCACGAGTTACCCGTGCACGAGGCGGCCGAGAGAGAGCGGATCTACAGGGAACGGATCGTTGGCAACGCCGCGCTCGACCGGCTGCGCCTGGCCTTCGATACCTGGTGCGCGATCTGGTTCTGGCCGGGCGACGCGCTAAACGTGATGCCGTCGCCTGACGAGTTGCACGAGCCTTCGCCCGCGGTGCGCGAGGTCGTAACTCGCGCGCGCGACGAGCACCGTTTCTTCCACTGGGAGCTGGAGTTCCCGGATGTGTTCACGTCGCCGGGCGCGGGCTTCGACGCCATCGTCGGGAATCCGCCGTGGGAGATTCAGAAGCCCAACTCCAAGGAATTCTTCTCCAATATCGACCCGCTCTACCGCACGTACGGCAAACAGGAAGCGCTCAAGGCGCAAACGCGGCTGTTCGAGCTGAGCGCCGCGATCGAACACGACTGGCTCGCTTATTCGGCGCGGTTCAAGTCGTTCTCGACGTGGAATAAGTTCGCGGCGTTTCCATTTGGCGACGAGCGGGACGATGATCAATCGTTCTCGTTCACGCGCTCGGCCCCTGAGAATAAGAGGCTGCACGAGGCGTGGCGCCCGCAGCGCGGGCGGACCGGATATACCGACGCGGAGCATCCCTTCCGGCATCAGGGCTCCGCTGACATCAACACGTACAAGATGTTCGTCGAGGCGGCGCGCGCACTGGTACGCGAGGACGGATACGTCGGCTTCATCACGCCGTCGGGGATCTACACCGACAAGGGTTCTACCGAGCTACGCAAGCTCCTGCTGGAACGGAGCCACTGGGAGTGGCTGTTCGGCTTCGAGAACCGGCAGGGGATCTTTGACATCCATCGATCATTCAAGTTCAACGCGATCATCGTTCGGAAGGGAGGGCAAACGACGGCGATCCGCACGGCGTTCATGCACCGCGCGGTAGAGGACTGGCAGGACGCCGAGCGGCACGTGCTGGCGTATCCGCGGGAGCGGGTGGCGCAGTTCAGCCCGCGGTCGAACGCCATCCTGGAGATCCGCTCGGAGCGCGATCTGGCAGTGCTCGAGAAGATGTACAAGAACTCGGTGCTGCTCGGTGACGAGGGTCCAGAGGGGTGGGGAATCTCGTATTCGCGCGAGTTCGACATGACGAACGACTCGAAGCTCTTTCCGCCCCGGACGGAGTGGGAGCGGAAGGGGTATAGACCTAACGAATACGGGATGTGGATCGGGCCGGATGGAGATGTGGCTTTGCCGCTGTATGAAGGGCGGATGATCGGGCAATTCGATTTCAGCGAGAAGGGGTGGGTGCGGGGGAAGGGGCGGAGTGCGGAGTGGCGCGAGATTCCGTGGGAGAAGAAGGTGATCGAGCCGCAGTACCTGATGCCGGCGTCAGTGTACGCGACGCATGAAGCCATTGCGGGGCTCAAGCTCGGGTTCCTGGCTGTTGGATCTGCGACGAATGCCAGATCGATGATCTGCACGACCATCAGCGACTCACCTTGTGGCAACTCCGTCGCCGTACTTGCAACACCCAACCATCCCAATGATGCGCTCTACCTCGCCCTAACGCTCAACAGTTTCGCCTACGATTTTGCCATGCGGACCCGACTTGGCGGTCTAAACCTCAACTATTTCGTGATCGAGGAGACGCCGCTACTGAAACGGGCCAGTATAGATGCCATGAAGCGGATTGCCTCGTTGTCGGCCGGATTGAGTTGGGGAGCACTTCGGCTGTCCCCCGCCTGGCTTCGCGCGACCGCGGACGGGTCTGTCTCCGCGGTACGAGCGTGGAAGTGTCAATGGGCCGTTACGGCTCACGAGCGACTTCGCGTGCGATGCATCGCAGATGCTGTGATCGCAAACCTATTTAGCATTGAGCAGAATGAAGTCGAGTGGGTTCTGACCGACTGTGATCATCCAACGGACGCATTACGCTCCGAGGACTTCTCTCGTCAGCTTGACCCGAAGGGATTCTGGCGGTCGGACAAGGATCTGAAGCCAGAACTCCGCCATACCGTGCTGACGCAGGTCGCCTTCGACGACCTCCAGCGCCTCGGCCTCGAAGCTTTCCTCGACCAGAACGAGGGCGAGGGCTGGATGATCCCTGATAAGCTGCGCCTGGCCGACTACGGCCTCGGCCACGACGACCGCGCCAAGGAGCATCAGCCGGTCGCGTCACGACTCGGTCCCCGCTTCTTCCCATGGCAACTCGAGCAGGGCGTGGAGGAGTCGTGGGAGGAATGCGCGCGGCACGCTGAGCGCGTCGAGGCGTTGTTAGGCAGCACATCTTCGCCTGTGGCAAAGGTCGCCGAGCCTCCACCGCCGCACTACAGCAGTGGTGCAGCCGATCTCTTCGGCGATGCTCTAGCCACGGACCTGTTCGGACAACCTGACACACCGGCCAAGCGCCGGCGCCGATAAAACGTGGTCGCCGACCGCCATGTGGAGGACGATCCGAGCGCCCGACGGAGCGCGCTCGATCTGTTGCTCGAATCCGGCATGGCGGCCACGTTATAATTGGCGGCGTAGGCCCACTCGAG
>CAZSNV010000095.1:0-15998 GCA_964608035.1 uncultured Gemmatimonadaceae bacterium
AGCATCTCAATGGTGCCCGCGCCCACGTAGTCGATGGCCTTGGCGCCCTTCACGGCGTCGTCACCCATACGTTCGCGCAATTCTGGCGTAACGGCGGGACTTGGCGCCTCTTCGATCAGCTTCTGGTGTCGACGCTGGATTGAACAGTCGCGCTCGCCCAGATGCAGCACGGTGCCGTGCTGATCGCCCATTATCTGGAACTCGATGTGCCGCGGACGGGAGAGATACTTCTCGACGTACACCTGGTCGTTGCTGAACGAGGACAGCGCCTCGGAACGCGCGAGGGAGAATGAACGCGCAAACTCGTCTTCGCTTTTCGCGACGCGCATGCCCTTCCCGCCGCCACCTGCCGCCGCCTTGATGATGACGGGGAATCCGATTTCGCGCGCGAATTCGAGCGCCGTTTCAACGTCGTCCACGGGACCTGGCGTTCCCGGAATGATGGGGACGCCGACGTCCTGCATCGCCTTCCGCGCGGCAGCCTTGTCTCCCATCACGCGGATCTGGGCCGCGGTCGGCCCAATGAACGTGATGTTCGACGCGGCGCAGGTTTCGGCGAATTCCGCGTTCTCGGCCAGGAACCCGTAACCGGGGTGAATGGCGTCGGCTCCTGTGATTTCCGCAGCGGCAATGATGCGGGCTATCCGGAGATACGACTCCCGTGCCGGCGGCGGACCGATGCACACGTCATCGTCGGCAAAGCGGACGTGCAGGGACTCGCGGTCGGCCTCGGAGTAGATCGCGACCGTCTCGACATCGAGCTCTTTGCACGCGCGAATCACGCGCAGCGCAATTTCGCCGCGGTTCGCGACCAGGACCTTCTTGAACATTTCTTTCCGGCTCTGGCCTTATGTGGCCGCTGGCTTCTGGAATCCGTCCCAGCTCGTGTCGCTGGACCCCGCCACGCCCTGGACGCGAAGTGCAAACTCGCTCGGATTGCTCGCATGGAACAGGGCACTGTCATACGAAATGACGCCCTGCGAGTACCACGCCATAAGAGACTGGTCAAAGCTCTGCATCCCGTACTGGACGGTGCCTTCGCGAATGAGGTCGGGAATGTTCAGGGACTTGTCGAGGTCGCGGATCTGCTCGCGAACCGCCGCCGTGTTGATGAGCACTTCGCAGGCGGGAACGCGGCCAGGCCGGTCGCTGCGCGGCACCAGCCGCATGGAAATCACAGCCGCGAGCGCGCTCGAGAGCGCGTAACGCACTTCGTTCTGCTGGTGCGGCGGATAGAACGACAGGATGCGGTTGATGGTCTGGCTCGCATCAGTCGTGTGGAGCGTGGAAAAGACGAGGTGACCAGTGTCGGCCGCCTTGAGCGCGGTGTCCAGCGTGTCGAGGTCGCGGATTTCGCCGATCTGCACGACGTCGGGGTCCTGGCGGAGCACGCGGCGTAGCGCCTGGGCGAAGCTCCCGGTGTCGGTTCCGACTTCACGCTGGTTGATGTGACACTTCAGGTCGCGATGCAGGAACTCGATCGGATCCTCGATCGTGATCACGTTCGCGTAACGCCGCTCATTGATGAGCTGGATGATGGACGCCAGCGTCGTCGACTTGCCGGAGCCGGTGACGCCCGTGACGAGGACGAGGCCGCGCGGCATGAGCGCGATATTCTCAACCACCTGCGGCAGGTGAAGGTCCTGGATCGATCGGGCCTGGTGAGGAATGGTGCGGATCGCAAACGCGATCGTGCCGCGCTGCTGATAGGCGTTCACGCGGAATCGGCCGATGCCCGGCACGCCGGTCGCGAAATCCGCCTCGCGATACTCCGTGAATTCCTTCACTTGCTTCGGCGACATGATCTCTTTCGCCAGCGTGCTCAGGTCCTCCGGGCGCAGCGCCGGGAGTGGCAACGGCGAAAGCTCACCATGCACACGGAGCGTCGGCGGACGACCGACCTTGAGATGAAGGTCGGACGCGCTCGACTGCACCATCTGCTGCAGGATGGCTTTGAAATTGAACGGCGGACGAGCAGCGCTCGGCGCAGCCGTTAATGATTCGACGCTCAGCGGATTAGCCATTCGGATCGATTCGGAACAAAACCTGCCCGTATTCGACTGGATGAGCGTCCTGAACGCAAACTTCTTTCACGACGCCATCGAATTCGGATTCTATTTCGTTCATGATTTTCATGGCCTCGATAATGCAAAGGACCTGTCGCTTGGCGATCCGTGTGCCGACGGTCACATAAGGTTTGGAACCTGGCTCCGCCTGCGAATAGTAGGTCCCCACCATAGGGGATTTGACCTCCAGAAGATTGGACTTCGGCGCCTCCGGCTTGGAAACATCCGCCTCGATCGCCGGCATGGCTTCCGTCGGGGTCATCCGTCCGGCGACGGACGGAGCCATCAGCGTCGGAACCGACACGGGGGACGAAATCTGGACCGAACCGCGATGTTGCGGCGTCTTTGCAATCCGGATCTTCATCCCCTTTTCCGTCGAGATCTCGACGGAGTCAACGGATGAACTATCCAGCATTTCGATCAGCTTCTTTACGTAGCGAAGGTCGATCATTTCGGGTGGCAAGGGTCGGTCCGCCGGCTCTTAGTCCAGCTCGATCAGGTCCCGCGGGAAATCAGTGAGGAGCTCCGCCCCACTCGCGGTGAGGTGCACGTCATCCTCGATTCGCACACCGCCCCAACCCGCCAGGTAGACGCCCGGCTCGATAGTCACCACAGATCCCTCCGGCAGCTTGCCTTCCGCGATTCGTGACAGCCTTGGCGCCTCATGCACCTCTATCCCCAGGCCATGGCCAAGACCGTGCCCGAACGCTTCACCGAACCCACGCGCGGTGAGGGCATTTCGGGCTATGGCATCGGCTTGCTGGCCGGTCATACCCGGCGCGATCAGCGCCCGGGCTCGCTCGTTTGCTTCCTTCACCGCTTCGTAGACTTCCCGCTGCCGTTCGGACGCCCGACCGACGACCACAGTTCGTGTAACGTCGGCGCAGTACCCCTCGAAAACGGCTCCGAAATCCAACAGCACGAAGTCCCCGGGCGCAATAGGACGTGACCCGGCTCTTGCATGGGGCAATGCGCTGCGCGGCCCCGACGCGGCGATCGTCCCGAATGGAAACCCATCCGAACCTGCGTCTCTCAGGCTGTGCTCCAGAAGGCCTGCCACTTCGTTCTCCGACATCCCGGCGCGTACCTGCGACAAGGTGCGTTCGAGTGCCGATGTCGCAATCACTCCCGCAAGGCGGATCGACTCCACTTCTCGCGGCTCTTTGCGGGCACGAAGTCCCTCAACAAGGTCCGTCGTTGGTCGCCAGGTCCAGCGAGTGCCGTCCTCCATGAGTCGCTGAAAATCCCTGTGCAGCAGGTGCGCCGACTCGAAGCCGAATGCGGCCGTTCCCTGCCGTAGCGCCAGTTGCCCCCACAGCCCTTTCCAAAGGCTGGTTGTCTCTATCACCACACGAGTTGCGCCGACGACTTCATTCGCGACTTGAGCTTCGTAGCGGAAGTCGGTGAGGAACACGGTCTCGGTGGGCGTCAGGAAGAGCAGCGCGTTCGAGCCGCTGAAGCCGGTGAGGTACCGGATGTTGGGCAGACTGCACACCAACAGCCCGTCGAGGTTGGATCCGATCAGGAGTTCGGTGAGCGCTGCTTGTCGGGCGTGCTGTGGTTCAGCCACGGCTCGCAAGCCGGGCGACCAACCCGCGCAGAGCCAACTCGTACCCATACGCGCCGAACCCACACAGAACTGCCTTGGCGCCGGACGCCAGCGCCGAGTGCCGGCGCTCCGGCTCGCGCGCAAAGATGTTCGACAGGTGAACCTCGACGTAGGGAATGGCGACCGCCGACAATGCGTCGCGGATGGCGAGGCTCGTGTGTGAATACGCGCCCGCGTTGATAATGACGCCGTCCGCCGATCCGCGCAGCCCCTGAATGGCGTCGATGAGAGCGCCCTCATGATTCGTCTGCGTAAACGAGACTTCGACGCCAAGCTCACGCGCCACCGCGCGCAATCGGGACTCGATGTCCGCGAGCGTGGTGGTGCCGTAAATCTCGGGCTCTCTCGTCCCGAGCAGGTTCAGGTTCGGACCGTTGAGTACCGCGAGCTTCACTTCTTGCGCAATCCTTCCAGCCACGCGGTGAACTGTCGAATGTCCGTGCCACCTGGCCCGGTGGGCCCCGCAGCCTCTCCTGGCTCCGTGGGTGAGCCCGGCGGTGCGATCGGCGTGGCGTAGAACTCGTCGAGGCTCACTCCTGCGCTCGCTGATCCGCCCGGCGGAACATCGCGAAAGAGATGGTCGAGTGACAACTCCCGATCGGCAGCGCGCGAAGGCCGGCCGGCGGGATCCGTAAATGCGCCGGCAAGCGTCGCAGCCGCGCCCTCATCCGCCACCGGCGGTTTTGACGCCGAGAAGAGGTTGGCCAGAGCCGACGCCGCAGCGGCGAACGGAATATCAGGGTCGGAGCGTGGCGACCCGGATGGCGTCGGCGTCGATGCCGACGGTCCCGTTACAGCAGGCCGGCGCGCGAGCCTCGAGAAGAAGGTGCGCACTGACTGTGAAGCCGCGCGCGTCTCGATAGGCACGTCCGACGACCACGCGACTTCCGACGCCGGGCCCATCTCGATCGCCTGGACACGAAGCTGAAGCACCTCGTTCGCCGGATCGCGCTCAACCAACTGACGGTAGATGGCGAGCGCTTCATCGCGGAATCCCTGCTGCAGGTACAGCTCCGCGAGCGTCTCGGTCACGAACGGCGCAGGCGGTGGCGACACGGCGTCGATGAAGCTCGGCGTGTGCCCGATGACATTCTCCGCGAGAGCCGGCTCGTTTGCGGCGTCAGCGCTTGCGTAGTCGATGCCTTCGGCGCCGAAATCGCCGCCATCGCGATCGGGCGCGTGAGCGGCTTCCACCGGCTCGGATGTGACAGGCTCCGCCCATTGCGAAGCTTGCGCAGGCTCCGCTTCAGCGGGCTCAGTCCATTGCGCTGCCTGCGGTGGCTCTGGTTCGGCGGGCGGCGCCCATTGCTCGGCGTGCACAGGCTCTGGTTCCACTGGCTCCATCCAGCCAGACGTCGCTGAAACCTCGGCGGGCGGCTCGCTCATGACCGCGTCGTCGATGTCTTCATCCATCGGCGCGACGTCGACACTCTCGGCGTCGATGCGCACGCTGTCATGTTCTGCGGAAGCCATCACCACCGCGTCATCGTCTGGGGCATCGTGTGCGTTCGCTGCAACTGGCGCTTCGTCGTGGAAGTCGTGGTCACCTGATGGCTGCGCGTTTTCGGCCGAAGGAATCTGCGGCAATTCCGGCGGCAGCCAGAATTCTTCGGAGCTGACCTCTGTCGACTCAACCGCGGTGGCGCCTTCGACCTCATCGAACCAGGAATCTATGGGCTGATCGGGCGCGCTCATCTCGGCGGCCACCGTTTCCTCGGCGCGCGTCTCAGGCGCCGGCTCGTCGGACTCAGAGGCCCCCGATTCGTCGAACCAGTTCTCCGGTGCGGACTCGAGGTCGGACAATGCGGCCGACGGCGTGGTCATCCACCCGGCCTGATCGCCCGCCGGTCCTTCGAATCCGAGCTCGGCGAACAGCGCGCGCGGAGGTTCGGCGGCGGGAGTTGGTGGCGGCTCGACGTCGATTTCAAACTCGTCAGCCGGAGTGTTTTCAGGGATCTCAGCGGCCGCTTTTGCGGGTTCCGTCGTTGCGGGCCCGAGGTCCACATCGAACTCGCTATGAGAGTTGACGACGCTCGGCCCGTTGTACGAATCGTGAGCGGCCGGCGTGGGAAGTTGAAATGTTTCCGCCTCGATCATGTCGAGTGACTCAGTCGCGGATTCGGCTGCAGCGGGGACGGGCTGGTCGAACCTCAGATCAGACTCCACGCTTTCAACGTGTGCGGCCGGTTCGAAGTCAGTCGAATGCGCGCTGACCGGCGCTTCGGTGGCCTCTTCGTCCGGCTCTTCGGACTTGTAGGCCGGCCCCGAGCCGGTGAAGCTGGTGTGAAAGCTGGGCGCCAGGAGCAGTGGGGGCTCCGCTATCGCGCCGTCAGGCAGTGCCGCGGGCGGGGCTACGCCTGTTGCGGCGAGTGGGGTTGCAGTCGCAGGTGCCGACGTGACTGAGGGGATGTCCCTGAGAAGCTGCGATACTTCGGCGTTGCGCGGATCAGCGTCGAGCAGGCGTTCATACCACTGGCGGGCCACTCCGAACTCGCCATTGATCTGCGCTATTTCGCCGAGGGAGCGCAACGCGATCAGGTTCTCCGGATCCAGGTCCAACGACGCCGTGAAGACATTGCGCGCTTCCTGCGCCTCTCCAGCTTCGTACAGCGCCTGCCCCAGGACGATGTGTCCACTGACATGGCCCGGCTGACCCGTCAGATGGGTCCGGCACACCGCAATCGCCTGCGCCGGATCCCCGGCCTTGCGAAGCTCATTCGCGTAGGGCGCGAAGTAACGGCGTGGATTCTCCTGGAACTTTGCCCGGAGTTCTTCGAGTCGCGCGTTCATCATGCGAGTCCTCTAAAACGCGGCCCGGTCCGGGCTCGCGGGTGCGGTCAGTGATGGGACCGTTCTCCAGACGAGTGACAGATGGCAGAAGTAAGTGACACTGTAACTTGATTTTAGACGCAGATCACAAATAGCTTTCTGGGTTCAAAGAACACCGTTTTTTACCCTGTCCAGTCAGTCCAGGAGCTAGCGCCCGTGCTGCAGCAAATGCGGAGCTCCGCAAAGTGGATCTGGATCTTCATTGTCATCGCCTTTGTGGGCGGGTTCCTGTTCGTGGAGACGTCGGGATTGCTGGGTCGCGACCAGCTGACGACGAACTCGGTGGTGGCGACAGTCAACGGCACGGATGTCCCCTACCTCACCTGGATGAACGTATCCAACGCGATCGCCCAACAGCGTGAGCAGCAGATGGGACGTGGCCTCAATGGCGACGAACGGCGCGCAGTCGACGACCAGGCGTTCGAACAATTGGTCACGGATATCCTCCTTCAGCAGGAATACCGCAAGCGCGGCATTCGTGTCAGTGACGAGGAAGTCATCCAGCAGGCTCGAACCAATCCTCCGGCGGCACTCCTCAACGATCCGACCCTCCAGACCGACGGTCGTTTTGACATCGAAAAGTACCAGAGGCTGCTCTCCAGTCCGCAGGCGCGACAGCAGGGCATGCTGGTCCAGCTCGAGAACTATTATCGCAACGAGATCCCGAGGCTGAAGCTGGAGGCGCAGATTCTTGGCGACATTTACGTGTCGGATGCCAAGCTCTGGAGCGCCTACCGCGATGAGCACGATTCCGCGCAGGTCAGCTTCGTGACGTTCGACCCGAACACCATTCCAGACAGCGTCGCGTCGGTCTCCGATGCCGACGTGCGCCGCTATTACGACGCGAATAAGGAGCGCTTCAACCGGCGTGGCCGCGCGGTCGTGAGCCTCCTCGTCATCCCGCGCACGGTGACAGCCGCCGATTCGCAAGCCAGGCGGGCGCACGCCGACAGCCTTCGCAGTGAGATCCAGCGGGGGGCAAAGTTCGAGGATGTGGCTGCCCGCGAATCCCAGGACCAGTTCACCGCGCCGACCGGTGGCTTGATGGGAACGAGGGTCCGTGGATCGCTGGATTCCGCCCTGGAGAAAGCGGCGTTCGCGCTTCGCGTTGGCGATGTCTCGGAGCCGGTGCTGGCAGCCGACGGCTACCACGTTCTCAAGGTCGATTCAAAGAAGGCCGACTCCGTCACCTTGCGGCACATCCTGCTACGGTTACAGCAGAGCGACGCCAACGCCGTCAGCACCGACCGGATGGCCGACTCCCTCGCCCGAATTGCCGCCTCGGCGACCGACCCTCAGCGCTTCGACAGCGCGTCGAAGGTTCTGGGACTGACCCCGGAAAAGGTACAGGCCTTCGAAGGGCAGCCGCTCTTCACCGGGTTTGGCATGGCGTCAGGCGTGAGCGCCTGGGCATTCAGCGGCCCCCGGCCCGGCGAGACGAGCGACCTCTTCGACACCGATGAGGGCTACTTCCTGGCCCGGCTGGATTCCCTGGTCGAGGGAGGCACCGCGCCCTTTGAAGCAGTGCGCGAGGATATCCGTGCCTTGCAGCGGCGCCGGCGCAAAGGTGAGCTGATGGCCACGCAGGCGAGGGCATTTGCCGAGCGCGCGAAGGCGACTTCGCTGGAGGCCGCCGCCAAGGAGCGCGACCTGACCGAAACGCGCACGAATGCTTTCGCGCGCTCCACGTTTGTCCCCGGCCTTGGACGGTTGAACGGCGCCATCGGAGCGGCGTTCGCACTGCCCGTGGGCGCGATCTCGGAGCCCATTGCCACAGATGACGGGGTCTTTGTGCTGCGTGTTGATCGTCGCGTCGAAGCGAGTCGCGAGGCCTTCGAGGCGCAGAAGGCGGTTCAACGCGCGAATGCCTTACGAGTACTTCAGGAAGCGCGCCTCCGGGAATTCATGGAGGGCCTGCGCGAAAATGCAGACATCAAGGATCGCCGCAAGCAGATGAACGCTGCAGCCCGGGCGCTGGCGGTGCCGCAGTAGGGAGACCCGAGGAAGCAGGAAACAGGAAGCAGGAAACAGGGAAGGAACGAAACGGTTGAAATCTTGAGGGCCCGCGAACTCGCGGGCCCTCAGTCATTCCCTGTTTCCTGCTTCCTGTTTCCTGCTTCCTCGCCGTTCAGCTCATCAGCCGCCGCGGCTCAACTGGCTCTTCCTCTTTCGCGCGCGTCGACGGCGCAGCGGCGTTCAGGCTATTGGCCGGTGGCTCTTCGCGAATTGCGCGATCCGCCTCACTAATTCCTCTCTTGAATTCCTTGATGCTCTTCCCGAACGAGGCCCCGATTTCGGGGAGCCGCTTCGCCCCGAACAGGAGCAGCACGGCGACGAGGATGAGCAGGATTTCCATGAAGCCAAGGTTGCCGAAATTCATACGACACTCCTAGAAGAGCGATCGGGCGATCAAGTAAGCAATGAGTACGCCAACGAGGCTCAGGAACGAGACATCCAGGGCGACCGGCCCCAGCGCGAACTTCAAGATAATCAAGTCCACCTGCAGCGGCCCGACTGAGGGCGTAAATCCTGTCGTGAGAAACTCCTTCACCGCCCCTAGCGGCAGGAACTTGCGGGCCAGCAGGGTCATGAACCCGCCGACCACGAAGCCTATCGACAGGACCACCCCGTGGAAGAGGGGCCGGCGGCGGTTCTGGGAGGAGCCAGGCTTCACGCGCGACGCTCCATCACATAAGTGAGTGTGTCCTGAAGGGCCCTGCGCGCCGGACTCTCCGGAAGAGCACTCAGCGCGTCATCGGCCCGGGACGCGTACCGCTCTCCACCCTCCCTCGCGTATTCCAGCCCGCCTTCCTCGACGACAATCTCGATCACCCGCGCAATCTGGGTGTCGTCAGGCTCGGGGCTGGCGAACAGCTCATCGACCGCAGCCCGGGATGCCTTCGGCATCGCCCGCAGCGCGGCAATAAGCGGGAGCGTCACTTTGTGTTCCTTGAGATCGAGACCAGTGGGCTTGCCCACCGTTTCCGATGCCTCCGTGTAGTCCAGCAGATCGTCGACCACCTGGAAGGCCATCCCCAGGTGGGACCCGTAGGACGCCAGGGCTTCGCGATACCGGGCTGCACCGCACAGCGCTCCAACTTCGCAGGCGGCGGAGAACAGCGCGGCGGTCTTGGCTCGAATGAGGAACTCGTAGTCCTCCTCCGAGAACTGCAGCGCGTCGAGCGCCGAAAGCTGCCGCATCTCGCCCAGCGTCAGCTCATTCGAGGCCTTGGCAAAGACGCGCAGCGCTTCGAGATCGCCGAGCCTGACGAGTTCCTGCACCGCGCGCGAGTACAGGAAGTCTCCAGCAATCACGGCAACCTGGTGCGTAAAGAGCGCGTTGATCGTGGGCATTCCGCGACGCAGCACCGAATGATCGACCGCGTCATCATGCACGAGCGTCGCGAGGTGAATCAGCTCCACGACGGCCGCATAGGACGCGGCACGCGACTCAGCAACGCCATCGACTTCGGACGCAAGCAGGAGCAGCGTCGGTCGGAGCATCTTCCCCTTCATCAGCATCAGGTGCTCGCTGACGCCGTTCAGGAGGGCGCTGTCGACAGCGACGATGCGCCACATCTCCGCACCGACACGGGCAAGCGACGCCCCGACGGGTGCTTGGATATCTCCGAGTATCACCTGTCCGGCCGGTGTCGGCCGGGCTCGAGCTGTCACTTGGTGAGGTTCCCCATGGCAGCGACGCGCTCCGCGACGTCGCGGAACTCGATGTCAACCGCGAAGACCCGAAGATAATACGGCAGGGCTTCGGCAGGGCGACCCAGATGCTCCGTGGCGAAGCCAAGGAGGTACAGGACCCCAACGAGCTGCTGGTCGTCGCTGCCCGGCACCTCGGTGGCGCGCTGCAGCAAGGCAGCGGCAATCGGATACTGCTTCTTCTCGACGAAGCATTGGCCAAGCGCTTCGTAAGACCTGACACGGTGTGAAGCGCCCCGGAGCGCTTTCTGGAACTGGGCGATGGCCTCGTCGACCAGCCCCATCTCCTTGAAAGCAACACCCAGGTCGTAGTGCGCTTCGTAGTCCTCGGCCTCCACATTCTCAGCCACACCGCGCTTGAAGCGTCGCAGCATCTCTTGGAAGTCCGCCTGTTCGTCGCCCGTTGGCTTGGGATCCTCCACCTGCATGCGGGTGGACCGCACCGGTTCGGCCTGACGGAGCCATTCACCCAGGTCGATGAAATCGTCCGCGCCATTGAGCGGCGCTTCATGCCGCGGTGGTGCGGGGCGCGGAGACTCGAAGGGCGTCGCAACCGCAAGCGGAGTTGGCGACCGCGGTGGTTCCTCGTCGTGGGACACTGCGAATTCTTCTGGCGGAAGACTCGCCGCGACATCGGCGACAACCTCGTCGAGCGTGTCGTCGACGCGGTCCTCGTCCGGGGGCGGCGCGAAATCCGCGAAAACATTGCCCGGTGCGGCTGGCGGCTGATCGCCCAGCGACGCGTCATCGGCAACAAGGCGTTCTTCAACCGGAGGAGGCGGTTCCTCGACTGATCTCGCCGGAACGCCCTCACCCCAATCGGGATCGGGAAGTTCCAGGCTATCGACCCGCGGTGGCGGTGCCGGCGAAGGCTGTACGGCCGCATGCCACTCGACGGCATCTATGGTTCCGCTGGAACGCGGGCCAGGCGCTGGCGAATCGTCAACCGCACCGGTTGCCTCGGGCGCGACACCGCCTTCAATCGCCACGAGCTCATCGGTCCACCGATCGGGACGGGCAGGTACGCCGCGGAGCCTGACGAGTGCGTCTGGGGCCAGCGTCGCCAGCGCGAACTCGGCGCGCTCATTGTCGTGATCCAGTTCGAGCACACGGCTGTAGACGGCAACCGCCTTGTCGCCGGCTCCGGTCCGGAACAGCGCATCGGCCAGCTCGAGGTACGAATGCGTCAGGCGCCCGCGATCTCGCGATCGAACCGCGTATTCGACACGCTTCTGGTGATAGGCTACCGATCCGGGAGACACACCGAGAATCTCGTCCACGACTTCCTGCGCGCGGCTCAGGTCTCCGCGGAGCTCGAATCCCACCATGGCCATCTCGAGTTCGTACAGCCCGCCATCGCGATCACCCGTGTCCAGAAGCGCCTCGCCGAGTTGGCGGCGCAGATCCCAATTCTCCGGCTCGAGCTCGAGACGGCCGCGCAGGTGCGCCTCGGCGCTCCCAATCGAGATCGTCGCGTGCGGGGTTGGAATCCTGGCGTGCGGGCTCGGAACCGCGGCAGCATGATGCGGTTCGACGTCGTGCTGGCTGGCCGAATCTTCCGGAGTCAGCGGCGCTTCATCCAGTCCGAAGAGTGGCGGGAACGCGTGCTCCTCTTCGCCGTCGGACGACGCGCCAAAGCTCGGTGGCATCGCCATGAAATCATCCGCCACGATTCCGTCCGAGTCCGCGGCGGCCGGTTTCTCGACGCGACTTTCCACAGCGGGCGGCGCGGCGGCTTCAGCACGTCGCTCCTCTACTTCGCCCGGCGCTTCGTCGACCGCTGGCACTTCCTGCGCCGGGATTCGTGGCTGCAATGCGGCCTCTCGTTCAGCCATATCCGCAGCCAGATCCGCCGCTTCCTCTGCGGCAGCCCGCCCGTCATCACCGGCGGCGGCCGACGCGGGTGAAGGCGATGGCGCGACGACGGCCGCGACATCGTCAGGCGTGACGGGAAGTTCGCCCGGCAGCGTGAGGTCGTGTTCGCGGTGCGTTTGTCCGTGCGGTGCATCGTCGAGGTGGAGATCGGCGAACTCGATTCCCGAAAGTGGCGTCTGCTGATTGGGCGCCACTTCATGCGCCTCCTGTCGAGGCGCTTCCGGCTCCAGCGCCAGGCTTTCCAAAGCTTCTTCGATACGACGGAGGCGCGGCGGGGCATCGCCTTCGATCATGTCGAACGACTCAATCGCTTCGAGATCCGGTTTCGACGTGCTCAGGGGAGCAACATGGTCGATCACAAACTCAGTGCCCGCGGGCGTGAGAGCGCGAGCCAAGGGTGCTGGCTCAGGGGGCGCCTTTTCGACCGCTGTTGACTCGAAGCCCTCTGGATGCGGGGTCTCGGCCTCGGACGGGAAGAACGTGATGGAAAGTCCCGTCAGCGCGGGAACAGGCGTCGGCATCGGCGCGCGGGCCGACGCCGGCTGCGACACGCCACCCTCCCGCGGTGTGTGCGGCGAAAGTTCGGAATCCGAGAGATCGAGAAAGACGAGGTCCCCGGCGGCGACGGTCTGCGATGGACTTCCCGGGCGTGGCGTGACCGATGGGTCGATGGCCCGCATACGGTCAATCGTCGCTCTCGCCTCGGCGCCTCGACCTTCGGACTTCAGCTTGTCGTAGAGCGATTGCAGCTGCTCGAGCGCCTCACCCTTCCGGTTTTCCTTCGACAGGAGTTCGGCGAGTACGAGCCGGACGTCGTCCTGGTCAGGATACAGCGACGCAAACTCCTTGAGCGCGCGAAATGCTTCGTCCGCCATTCCCAGCTTCTGCATCCGATCCGCGTACTCGAGGAAATTCTTCCGCGCGTCACTCTTGAATCCCTTCTTCGCGCTGATGCGGGCCAGCTTGTAGTAGACGGCGGCCCGTCCGGGTGACTGACGCAGAATCTTGCTGCAGAGCGCGATGGCGTTGTTGAGGTATCCGCGCTCGGCGTACATGTCGACCGCGCGCTCGTAGTAGCCCAGCGCCTCGGTCACGCTCCCCTTCCGCATGAGCATGTCGCCCACGCGATTGAAGAGCGGTACGTCTTCGTCGTCGAGGTCCTTCCCTCCGTCGTCGAGAATCTGGACATAGACCTCGAGCGCGCGGTCGAACTGCTTCTTCTGCTCCAGTTCGGCGGCCCGCTTGCGCAGTCTCCCCAGCGTGGCCGACATCAGGACATTCCCCCGCTCCACGCCTGACGCCCCGCGACCCAGGTGCCAGCGCAGCGATGGTCGCCGTACCAGTAGGGGAGTTCGCGAACATCCTCGATGTCGAAGAGCGCGAGATCGGCGCGAAACCCCGGCGCCAGCTGGCCGGTCTCACCGGCCAGGCCTAACGCGGCGGCGCCATTCACGGTCGCGGCAAGCACTGCTTCCGCCACCGACAGGCGCAGCTGGCTCACGGCCAGGGTGAGCATCAGGGGAAAGTTCGGCGTCGGCGACGTGCCTGGATTGAAGTCGGTCGCGAGCGAGACCGCAGCGCCGCGATCTATGAGCGCGCGAGCCGGAGCCTGCTTCTCCTTTCCGAGGAAGAGGAGCGTGCCGGGAAGCAGTGTCGCCACCGTCTCCGAATTGGCGAGGGCGTTGATCCCCTCATCGGTGATCGCCCCGAGATGATCCGCGGAGGTTGCGCCTAACTCCGCGGCAAGCTCGGCGCCGCCTGACGGGCGCAGCTCATCGGCGTGCAGCTTGAGCCCGAGGCCGGCGTCGCGTGCGGCGCCCAGGATCTGCCTCGACTCGGCAACGGTGTATGCGCCCGGTTCGCAGAAGACATCAGCGAAACGCGCCAGCTTCTCCTGCGCCACACGAGGGATCATCTCGTGCACGAGCAGGGAGATGTAGTTCGAACGGCCATCAGCAGTTGCGCGTGCCTCGAGGGGGATCTCGTGGGCGCCGAGGAAGGTCGGCACCAACCTTATTTGGACGATTGAAGCCACCTTTGCGATTACATGCAGTGACTTGAGTTCGTCCTCGAGCGTAAGTCCGTACCCTGACTTGACTTCCACCGTCGTTGTTCCGTAACTGGCGAGGCGTTGGAGTCGCGGAACCGCCAATGCGACGAGATCTTCCTCGGAGCGAGTCCGGAGATCTCGCACGGAGGAGTGAATTCCGCCGCCGCGGCGCGCGATCTCCATGTAATCGAGGCCGGCGGCGCGTTGCTCCTGTTCGTCGGCGCGCGGTCGACCGAAAATCGCGTGGGTGTGCGAGTCGACGAGTCCCGGCATCAGTACGCGTCCGCCGCAGTCGACGGGCGTGAAGCCTGCATAACGACGCTCGAGCGTATCGCGGGGCCCTACCTCGGTGATCCGTCCGTTGGTGACCGCGACCGCGGCACCGGTCTCGATACCTGTGTCCCGCGTCTCTTCCCCACGCCGCGCGCGAGGGGGACCGGCACAAGTGACAACCTGCGCCGCATTGACGAATAACAACGAGGGCGCCTGCAGTGCCGAGTCACGAGTCACAAGTCACGAGTCACGAATAGGGCTTCGCCATGACATCGCGGACGCGTGAGAGCCTCAGCGGTGCCTGCGCCTCGCCGCGACAGGCGTAGAAGCAGCGGTTGCACTCGATCGGCTTGTAACTCTGGAAGTCCCGCCAGTGAAAATCCGTCGGGAAATCGGGGCATCGCTTGACGTGGCCCGAGGGATCGATGTGGATCGTGCGGATTCCCGATTGGCATGGCTCAGTCATTTCGCCGCGGAGAAAGCGGGGAATCTGTTCGAGGTAGTAGTCGGAATTTGTTATCACGCCGCGGCGGCGCCGTTTCAGGGCGAGCAGCCTGCCGACGACCGCTTCTACTTCGTCGATGGCGCCATCCTGCAACAAGTGCTCGCGGTTTCCATTCTTGAAATCCGTATAGACGCTGAAGTTCACGCCGACGCCGATGTCCTGCGCCACGCGAACCACGTCCTCAACATGGGCGAGGTTCTCCCGCTTGATGACCGTGTTGAACCGGATTGCATCGATTCCGGCACCGCGCATTGCAGTTGCGGTGGCCAGGATCTTCTCCGTCAGTCCCGGGATGCCGCGCTCGACATCGTGACGGCCGTCGACGTAATCCAGCGAGATGTTGAACTGGCTCACGCCGGCGTCCCAAAGCGAACGGCCACGTTCCGGGGTGAGCATGCCGCCGTGCGTGAGCAGCGTGATGTATTTCAGGCTGATCGCGTCGCGGACCGCGGCCACGAGGTCCTCGAGGTCGCGCCGGAGCAACGGCTCGCCGCCGGTAAATGTCACCAGCATCGGGTTGAAAAACCGCGCCGCCTCAGCGCATCGCTCGGTCTCGTTCTCGCGCTCAGCGGAGGGAGTCTTCCAGTAGTCGCAGAAGCCGCACCGCGCGTTGCAGCGCATCGTGACTTCGAAGTGGACAAGCACGGGACGGCGCCTCACTCCAAGCCAGGCGTACTTGGCGAGGAAGAGAGGGACGTGCCAGGGTTTGAAGCGGGAGGATAACATCGAGGTCAGAGCTCAGAGCTCAGAGCATGGGCCGTTTTTACTCCACTCTGACCTCGGAGCTCTGAGCTCTGACCTCTCATTGTTCGCGCATCGGAAGTCGAATCCCTTCCCGCTCGGCGGTGTGAAGCGCTGCGTCATAACCCGCATCAGCATGCCTCGCCACGCCAATTCCCGGATCATTCGTCAGGACGCGTTCGAGGCGAACTCGCATCTCCGGCGTGCCGTCGGCGACGATGACCTGCCCCGCGTGCAGCGAGTTTCCGATCCCGACACCACCGCCGTGGTGGAAGGAGACCCACGAGGCGCCACTGGCCACGTTGAGCATGGCGTTCAGGATCGGCCAGTCGGCGA
>CAZSNV010000096.1:0-15988 GCA_964608035.1 uncultured Gemmatimonadaceae bacterium
CAGGTGTGGTGAAATCTCAGCGCGAGAAACCACGTCCCTTCTCGGGTACGCGGGCTTCTTACCGGCGGCAAGTCGTTGCGCGGTGCGCCAGAGCATCATGGCCGTCGTCGGAGGCTGGATAAAGTTCAGCGGAAGCGTGAGCACGATCGGTCCAACAGCCAGCACCGCCACGGTGATGACCAGAATGCGCCGCACACGCTTCCAGGGGACCCGCATCAACTGAAGATGGGTGACGGGTGACGGGCGACGGGAGAGACGACCCGAGACCCGGACTTACAGCCGTTCTCGGCCACTGCTGGTGTATGTATCATCTCACTACGCGCATCCTCGAGGTTCTTGTGTCCTGTCTCAGTGTGAAACTGAAGTCGAAGTGGTCGGTCGCGGCGCCGACCGGCGCGCTGCTGCTCAGCGCGATTCTGTCACCGCTGCCGGCCCAGGGTCGCGTGCGGCTGGGTATTGAGGTCCTCCTCAGCGATTCGATGCACCTGGTGAGCGGAAAGCGCGTGGGCCTCATCACCAATCACACCGGAGTCACACCGGATGGGCGCAGTTCCATCGACCTGCTGCATCGCGCGCGCGGTGTTCGCCTGACTGCGCTGTTTGCTCCTGAGCATGGCATTCGCGGCCAGGCAGCAGCGGGCGAAAAGATCGACAACAGTATCGATTCCGCCACCGGGGTACCGGTCCATTCGCTCTACGGAGACACCCGCGTCCCTACGGCCGACATGCTGAAGGATGTCGATGTGGTCCTGTACGACATCCAGGATGTTGGCGCTCGCACGTACACCTATCAGTGGACGATGGCGCTGTCGGCGGAGGCCGTCACGGCGCACGGTCGCACATTCATCGTGCTCGACCGCCCGAACCCCATCCGGGGCGACCGCGTGGAGGGAGGAGTGCTCGATGTGCAGTTCCGCTCCTTCGTCGGACAATTCCCGGTCGCGTTGCGATACGGATTGACGCCGGGGGAATTGCTCCGCTACCTCGTCGGCACGGGACAGGTGAAGGCGGAAGTCAAAGTCGTTCCGATGGCGGGGTGGCGTCGGAGCATGTGGTGGGAAGCAACCGGCCTGCCGTGGCGAAATCCTTCGCCGAACATCCGGTCGGTCGATGCCGCGCTGCTGTATACAGGAACGGTGTTCTTCGAAGGCACCAACCTGAGCGAAGGACGCGGCACACCGACACCCTTCCAGCTCATTGGCGCGGGGTGGCTCAAGGATGCGGGGGAAATCGCAAGGGAACTCAACGCACGTCACATCCCTGGAGTGGTCTTCGATTCCACTTTGGTGACCGTTGAGATGGGCCAGAAATGGGGTGGCCAACAGATTCCAATGATTTCGGTAATGGTGTCGGATCGGGACGCGGTTGTGCCGTACCGAGTGGGACTCGAGATGCTCCAGGCCATCTATCGCCGGCATAAAGGTGAATTTCAGTGGCGAATTGGTTCGATCGACCGTCTTTCAGGGTCGTCGCGGGTCCGCGAAGCCATTGAACTCGAAAGAACAGGCGCACTCATCCCGGAGCTGGATCGGGAGTCGCGTGAGTTCGAACTCAAGTTGTCCCCATTCCATATTTATCCGCCCCGCTGACGCCGCCGGTCGGTTCTCCCCCCTTGTCCGCGGACCAAGTGCATCGCAAGTTCTTTCCGTCAAAAGTGTTACGCCGAGTTCTCAGCAGGCGTCGTCCCAGATAACAAGGTTTTCATCGCTTTCCAAAAACGGCCCGTCCGGTCGAGGCGGCACGCTTTCGTTTTCAATTCAACGAGCTCCGGACGATCGCTGAGTGAACGCTTTCCAGCAGCCTATAACCTGGGTTGTCGCGGCCGTGGTGCTCGCGGCCGGTGTTGCGCTGGGCTGGATTCTGGGCCGGCGCAACACGAAGCCGGAGCCGCAACCGACAGCCACCGGTAGCTCTCCGCCCGCGGTCGATGATCGCGCAACGCTTCGAGCGTCGGCGCTCGATTCACTCGCCGAGGCCGTCCTGATTGCCGATCGAGAGGGTCGCGTTAAGGACTGCAACAGTTCCTCGCTGACACTCTTCGACCGACATCGCGGCGAAGTCGAGGATCAATACGCGACCGCGCTCCGGAGATTCGACGGTCTCGATCAGACCGAACCGTACCGTTTGGCAGCGGAACACTCGGTCTGGGTAGGCGAAGGCTGGGCAAGGCAGCCCGACGGCGGAATGAAGTTGTGTCAGGTTCGCGTGATGGCCATTCGCGACGCGCGCGCGCGCATCGTTGCATTCGCCGAGTCGTTCCGCGAAGTCGCGCAGGATCGGGCCATCGAGCAGGAAGTGCGCGATCTCCTGTACGGTGTCCGCGCGTTCGAACCCGCCGGTACCGACAGTCAACGCCTCTCGGCGGTGCGCGAGGAATTGCGTGTCCTCAGCGAAGGGTTCCGCGACCTCGATCATGTGCTGCGGCAGTATGAACGTCTGTTGCCGTCGCTTGGCGCGGATGACCCGCTGGCCGAATCGACTGCCGGAGCGGCGCACGACGCCCGCGCGGCAGGGGCAGCGGTTGGTGTGAGCGCGCTGCTCGAACAGATACCACGCGCGCTGGCCCGATTGCGCGGCCATCTGCAGAACATCGCGACTGATGTCGTGACTGACGAGACGGACCCGGTCGCTGCGACGGGCCAGGAATCACGTCCGGCGACTGACACGCATTCCGCGTAGCGGGCGAACAAAAGCAGGTGCGGAAACCTCATGCTGTTCCGCCGGCTTGACGGGGATGAAGTCCGGTGTGGCGCGCGGTAGGTTGCCAGTTCCCTCCACCGATTCATCAGGGCCCCCGTGATCGTCTCGCTCCCCGAATCGCCGCAGGCCATTGCCGACGCCACCTGGTCAGATCTCGAGCCGCTGTATGAGGCGCTCGCCACGGCGCCAATCGATGATCCGAAGGCGTGGTTGCTCGAGTGGTCGAAGCTCGAGGAGGTCATCGAGGAGGCGGGGACGCTGGCGATGATCGCGTACACATGCGACACGTCGGATCCGGCGAAGGAAGCCGCAAACCTTCGCTGGTCTTCGGAGATCTTCCCGAACGCAATCGAGATGCAGGTGCGCCTGGCTCGCCGGCTGGTGGAGCTTGGTTACAACGAGCCCGGGCTCGAGACCGTGCTGCGCGGTTTCAGGTCCGACATCGAGATCTTCCGCGAAGAGAACGTTCCGCTGTTTTCGGAGCTCGAGACACTCGTCGCGGCGTACCAGAAAATCACCGGTGGCCTGACGGTTAAATGGAACGGAGAAACGAAGACCGTTCCACAGCTCCAGCCGTTCCTGAAGGATCGGGATCGTGACGTGCGCGAGAAGGCTTTCCGGCTGGGTGCGCAGGCGTACATGGACCAGCGCGACGCGATGGCCGCGCTCTTCGACCAGATGTATGAAAAGCGGCAGCGCGTCGCCCGTCATGCTGGATTCCCCGATTTCCAGGCGTACGCATTCCGCTCGAAGCACCGGTTCGACTACACGCCGGATGATTGCGCGGCATTCCATCGCGCGGTCGAGGCGACGGTTGCCCCGGCGGTCGAGCGGTTGATGGTGCACCGCCGGCAACGACTCGGCGTCGATGTCGTGCGGCCCTGGGACACGCAGGTGGAACTGGAAGGCGCGCGGCCGCTCAAGCCGTTTTCAGACGTCGCCGGACTCATCGCGCCGGCGCGGCGCGTGTTCACGTCACTCGATCCGGAGCTCGGCGCCCAGTTCAATCGAATGGCGGACGAGGACCTGCTCGACCTCGAGAGCCGGCCGGGGAAAGCGCCCGGTGGATACTGCACGAAGCTCGCTTGGCGCGGCATGCCGTTCATCTTCATGAACGCGGTGGGCGTCCCTGACGACGTGAGCACGCTGGTGCACGAAGCGGGGCATTCGTTCCATGACTTCGCGTCGCACCGGCAGCCGTACATCTGGCAGCGAAACGTCACGCACGAAGCGGCCGAACTGGCCTCGATGAGCATGGAACTGCTGGCGGCGCCGTACCTGGAGCTGCCGACCGGCTACTATCCGCCTGACGAGGCGCGCACGGCGCGGGCCGAGCATTTCGAGGATGTCCTGGTCACGCTGGCTCACATTGCCAGCGTCGACGCCTTCCAGGCCTGGATCTACACGAGCGGCCAGGGCGACAGCGCGGAAGCACGCGACGCGGCGTGGCTCGACATGCGCTCCCGATTCGAGCGTGGCGTCGACTGGAGCGGCCTCGAACCCGAGCGGGTTTCGCGCTGGTACAAGCAACTCCACATCTTCGAGTATCCCTTCTATTACATCGAGTACGGGATCGCGCAGCTTGGGGCGCTCCAGCTCTGGCACGCGAGCCTGTCCGATCCGGCCGGCACCGTTCGCCGGTATCGCGACGCACTCGCACTCGGCGGGACCGCCTCGCTTCCGGACATGTACCGCACGGCTGGAGCGAAACTCATCTTCAATGCGCGTGACATGGGCGAGCTGGTGGCGCTGGTCGAGTCGGAACTCGACCGGCTTCGCTCAACGAGCTGACTTCATCCGCGACGCATGACGTCTGTTCGCGTTGCGATCGTGCAATCGGAGCCGGCGCCTACCCTCGACGAGGGGTTGCAGCGCACGGATGCGCTGGTGCGCGAGGCGGCGCGGAGCGGCGCGTCGCTGGTGGCTTTTCCCGAGACATGGCTTCCCGGTTATCCCGCCTGGCTCGATGTCTGTCGAGATGTCGCGCTGTGGGACCACGAGCCCGTGAAGGCAGTGTTCGCGCGGTACGCGAGCGCCAGCGTCGACGTATCGGGCGAGAGCGGACGATTCCTGCGCAGCGTCGCCGAGCGGCACGGGGTGACGATGATCGTCGGCATCAGCGAGCGTGTCGCCGGTGGTCCGGGCCGGGGAACCCTCTTCAACAGCCTGATCACGATCGGGCCCGACGGTCGGTTGCTTAATCATCACCGGAAGCTCGTGCCGACGTACACGGAGCGAATGATCTGGGGCAATGGCGATGCCGAGGGATTGATCGCGGTCGATACGCCGTCGGGCCGTGTTGGTGGCCTGGTCTGCTGGGAACACTGGATGCCCCTGGCGCGACAGGCCCTGCACGACGCGGGCGAAGACATTCATGTCGCGGTCTGGCCCACCGTGCACGAACGGCACCAGCTGGCCAGCCGTCACTACGCGTTCGAGGGGCGGTGCTTCGTGCTGGCGGTGGGGTCGGTCATGCGAGCCTCATTGCTTCCGCCGGAACTCGACGTCGAACCGACGCGCATTGCGCCAGGTTCGCCACTCATCCTGCGCGGCGGCAGTGCGATCATAGGACCCGATGGCGAATATGTCGTGCCTCCACTCTGGGATCGGCCCGGCGTCCTGGTCGCTGACCTCAACCTCGATCGTGTGCGACAGGAGAGCATGACGCTCGACGTCTCCGGCCACTACAGCCGGCCGGATTGCCTGTCGCTGGCGGTCCACCGGTCGTCGCGCAGATCGGTGGCCGATGCGCCGTCCACTGTACCGAACCCGAAGCCTAACGAGGTGCCCGCATGACCGGACCCATGCTCGCCGCCGTGATCTGCCGCGAGCTGCGCACGCTCGAGCGCGAGCTCAATGCGTACCAGTCGGAGGAACAGGTGTGGCTTCTACCGGCCGGCCTGCCCAACAGCGGGGGGACACTGATCCTCCACGCCGCCGGGAACCTGCAGCACTTCGTGGGCGCGGTGCTCGGCGGCTCTTCCTACGTCCGTGACCGCGATGCGGAGTTCCAGCGGCGTGGCGTCCCCCGGGTGGAATTGATCGAGGAGCTGCGACGCGCGGATAGGGTCGTGCAGGAAACGCTGGGGAAACTGAACTCGGCGAGATTGGAGGAACCGTACCCGCTCCCCATTGCGAACCGTCGGCTCAACACGGGCGAGTTCATGGGCCACCTGGCTGTGCATCTGGCGTACCACGCTGGCCAGATTGATTTTCACCGTCGGATCGTGACCGGAGACGTAACCGGTGTGGGTGCGGTGTCTCCGACTGAGCTGTCCAGCGCCCGGCCGATCGAAGGTTGAGGTGCGGGGTAGGAGCCCGGCCGGTGTCCTGATCAATTGAGCGGCGCGCGGTATTGTCGCGTAATCGTTGTGAACCGGCGGCATCGCCGACCCTCAGGAGGAATCCCTCGTGCGGTTTCGACACGTCATTGGAGCGTGTGCGCTGACGCTGTCGGCGGCGTCGTGCAGCCTGGGGGACACCTCGGACGCGGGCTCGATCAACCTCTATGTCGAGGTCAACCCCATCCAGCTGACGGTTGGCCAGGGGTCCATGACCATCACGGTGACGGCGCGGAATGTCGGGAACAACGCGCTGACCCTGACAGGGCCGAGTGATTGCCTCTTATTCGTCGATGTGTTGGACAGCAATGGGATCATTGTCTGGACCTCCAACGGCGGCTGCGTCGGAGCGTCCGTAACGGAGGAACTCTCTCCGGGTCAGGACAAGGTCCAGGTCTTCATCTGGAATGGCAGCAACTCCAATGGAGCGCTGTTGGGCCCCGGGCTCTATCACATCCGCGCCGTCGCTCGCGTAACCACCGGAGCGCAAGCGGCCCCGCCGGTAAGCGTTGCGATCGATTGATTGAAAAGCCCCGGGCACGGTCCCCCGGAACCGCATCACCCCTGACGGTCGCTCGATGAGCGACCGTCGTCGCGCCAGGCTCATTCTGGGCAGCCTGCTGCTGACGTTCGTCGTGGTTCGGCTGGCGCTGTCGCGATCCCCCGACTCGGACTTCGACATCGCCGGGTACAACATCCATCACCTGTTCACCGGCGTGCTGCTGGCGGCGGCCGCCGGGATTCCACTCGCGCTCCGGCCGGGCCGCTCCCGCGCGCTCGACGTCGCCTGCGTGGTGTTCGGTGCCGGCCTGGCGCTGGCGCTCGACGAGGTGGTGTACCTGATCGCGACCGACGGATCGAACGCCTCGTATCTGCTGCCGGTGTCCTTCTGGGGCGGGGTGGTGGTGGTGGGCCTGGGGGTGATCTGGCTCATCGTGGTCGGGTGGACCGGGCGGGATTCCGGGGACGGCTGACGGGTGCACCAGCCTCCATCGTCAGGCGTTCGTCAGGCATTCGTCAGGCACCGCGCATCCGTGAAAGCAGGCAAGAATGCGGGGCCGGGAGGGTCCCGTCAGGCATCGTCAGGCGACCAAGGCCGCGGACCTAACGTCGGGTGCCTCACGAGTGCCCGACCGCCCTCGCGGGCCAGCCGGGGCGGGAGTATGTTTGGGTCCCGCGCGGCCGGCCTGGGTCGGCAGGCCGGACCGCGCATCACCTCTCCGCTGCCATTCGCTCGTCAGGCGGATGCGGCCCCCTATACCGGAGCACCACATGGCGAAGGCCAAGGCAAAGAAGAAGCGCACGACGCGGAAGAAGAGCAACCTGCCGGCCGGCATCAGCCGCATCGACCAGGCGTCGACGCGCACGCACGGCTTCTTTGTCCGCGTGGGCTACCATCGCACGCGTGAAGGCGCGTGGCGGCCGAAGCACCGGTCGTTCTTCGGCGATGCCGGTCACGGTGGCAAGGCCAAGGCGCTGAAGGCCGCGGTGAAATGGCTGAAGGGCGTGTCGAAGAAGTAGGGAGTGCGCGCTGCCGGGCCCGCACCTCACGATGTGTGGCCCGCAGCGCGGCAGGACCAGAGGCGGTGGTGCGCTGATATCCCGGACGCGCGCCTCCACCTTCTGGCCCTCAAGGGCCGAGGCCGACGGCTGTTGCACACCACGTCCGCCCGCTCCAATCCGAAATCCGGGTGAGTGAGCCTCCGGATCCCCGCCTGATCGGTCGCTGGCGATTGTTCCGGGCCGACCAGGGCCTGGACTTCGCGCCCAACGTGAGCATGGAGTTCCTCGAGGGCGGTCGCCTCCGGTACGTGTTCCATGCCGGCGAAAGCCCGCAATCGCTCATGCTCATCTACCGCGTCGACGGGGACCTCCTCTACACTGACAATCCCTCCGCACCGCACGCCCGGGCGACCCGGTTCTGGTTCGGACCGGGTGACGTGCTCGCGATGGACTTTGCCGGCGCCGTCGCCTGGTTCATCCGGGAACTGTGATGCGCGGAAAGCAAAAAGCCCCGACCGGTAGATTGGAACAAGGAGGAGGATGACGACATGGAACTGTTTCGCCGGTCGATGTTCCGCACCGAGTGCGACGAGTGTGGCAAGCCGTTTCCCGTCAATACCGGCGGCGTGTGTGATCGCTGCCGCCGCATACTCTGCAATGCGCACCTTCATGGCTCGTTCGTGCGCCGAATCGCGATAGCGCTGGGCACTCCCTACGTCTGCGTCTCGTGCCGAACCGGACGAGACCCCGATCCCGCATGACCGAGCGGCTCTACTACGTCGACGCAACGCTGCGATCGTTTACCGGCCGGCTGTCCGAGCTCGCGGAGGCAGGACGGAAAGCGTACCTGGATCGCACCGCGTTCTACCCGACCTCGGGTGGACAACCCCACGATCTGGGAACGCTGGGCGGCGTTCGCGTTGTCGACGTCATCGACGAAGGGGATCGCGTCGCTCACGTGCTCGATGCGCCGCTGCACGCCGTGCCCGGATCCGAAGCCGACCTTCGTGGCGAGATCGACTGGAGCCGGCGACACGACCACATGCAGCAGCACACGGGTCAGCACCTGCTATCCGCCGTTCTGGACGACGTTCTCCAGCTAAAGACGGTGAGTGTGCACTTCGGTCCCGAGGCCTCGACCCTGGATGTCGCCGATGCCGCCGGCGGCGGTGCGGTGCTCGAACCGGAGGTGCTGGCGTCGCTCGAAGAACGCGTCAACGAAGTAGTTGCCGAGTCGCGCCGTGTGGTCGTGACGTTCGAGGATGCGGCCACCGTCAGCGGGTTGCGCAAGCAGAGCGACCGCGACGGCGTATTGCGCGTCGTGACGATCGAAGGCGTCGATCGGAGCGCGTGTGGGGGAACGCACGTGGACACGACGGCGGCCATCGGGCCCGTGTTGTTGCGGCGTCAGGAAAAGGTGCGCCAGGGACTGCGGATCGAATTCATCTGCGGCCAGCGCGCGATTCGGCGTGTGCGCAAGGACCTGGAAACACTGGCGCGCATTGCCCGCGCGTACTCAGGATCGATAGACGAAGTGGCCCGGCTCGTGGAAGGGCAGGCGGCGCAACTGGCCGACCTGCAAAGCGAGAATCGGCGGCTGAACGAGTCGCTGGCGACGTACCGTGCCGCGGAGCTTCATGCGGCGGCGCCGCCGCGCGCTGACGGACTGAAGGTCGTCGTTGAGCGCGTCCCGGCCGGCGCGGACACCATGCGATCAATCGCGCTTTCCTTTATGCCCCTCGAGCGCGCCGTATTCATCGCCGTCTCGCACTCGCCGCCTTCGGTACTGCTGGCCACCTCGGCCGACTCCGGTGTGGAGGCCGGCAAGGTGCTGCGTCCCATGCTCGAACGAATCGGCGGCCGCGGTGGCGGTTCGGCGCGGCTGGCTCAGGGTTCCGCTCCGTCGGCCGATGCCATCGATCGCGTGGTTGCCTGGCTTTTGTCGCCGGCGATGAGTGCCGAAGAACGGATGTGAGATGTGGGATGTGGGATGTGGGATGACACCCCCAACGCTCGCTGCGTCAGTCTCCGGCTCGCGCAAATGATCGACCGGACATATGGTAGAGCCAAATCAAGGCAGTCGTCGTTCGCGGTGCCCCCATCCCTCACTGCCCCGCGCGCCGTACGCTGCCGGTTTCGAGGAGGCCGACATGCCTGACACGATCATCTCGTGGCTGGAGAATGTGGGGTCGACGGCGTTCATCGTTTCGGCTCTGGCGTTCGTCGCACTCAACGGGATCGCGATTGCTGCCGTGTTGTCGACACGCGATCGCGGGCTCGTGAATCGATGGACTCCCCACTTCCTCGCCGCCAACCTCCTGCTGCTCGGGACGGGGTTGGGCGTGCCCATGGCGGCCCTGGCGGCGCGGACGGTCATCGCCGCGGTGACGCCGTCGTTCCACCAGGGGTCGGACGCGCCGGTCCGCCCCGAGTTCGAGGCGTCCCGGGTAGCTCGTTAGGCGTGACTCGTGACTCGGCACGTCGACGATGAAACTCACGGCTCTCTTTGCGGTGATGGCACTCACCTGGGCGGCACCAATCTCCGCGCAGTCAGGTCCGACCGCGGAGGACGAGGTCATGGCGGTAGTGAACGCGCTGTTCGAGGGAATGCGTCGAGCGGACAGCGCCATGGTCCGGCCGCTCTTTCACGCCAAGGCGCGGATGATCACGATGGATTCGAGAAGTCCCGGGCCCCGGGTCGAAGAATCGGTGGAAGGCTTCATCCGGTCGATCGGCCAGCCGCGGACCGAGGCATCTGACGAGCGCCTCTCCAACGTGAAGACAATGATCGACGGATCACTGGCTTCGGTCTGGGCGGACTACAAGTTCTATCGCGGGACGACGCTCAATCACTGCGGCGTGGACCACTTCCTTCTCGTGAAGGAAGGGGCGGTGTGGAAGATCATCGAACTTGCTGATACGAGACAAAGGGAGAACTGCTAGCTCAGAGCTCAGAGCTCAGAGCTCAGAGGTCAGAGGTCAGAGCGTGAAAATGAAAACGGGGGCGCTGGTCAGGCGCCCCCGTCGCAATTCCAGACTCTGAGCTAGTTCGGGACCTTGAACCGGCCGATCGTGTTTGCATCGGCGCCGAACCAAACCTCACGAGAGCCCTTGTCGAAGATCATATAGCGGACCGTTCCGCCGCCTGACGGGACCCAGGTGGTGCTCATGACCTCGCAGTTCTTGGCGTCGAACCCGACCATGCGAACCTTGGCTCCCTCACCGTTGGCCGGCTGCTTGCCGATCTCGGCGATCCAGATCCGGTCCTTGTCATCGACGGTCATCCCGTATGGCTGCGACAGCGGGCCGCCGGGCAATGCCCATTCGTCGACCTTTCTCGTCTTCGGATCGAGACGGCCCACGTAGCCGCGGGAGAAGTCCGTGTACCAGATCTTGTCATCGGACGTGATGGCGATGCGGCGGTCCCGGGTGCGCTCGTTAGGGAGCGGGTACTCGGTCAGCTCCATCGTGTTCGGATCGAGCTTGCCGATCGCATTCGTACGGAACTCGTTGAACCACACGTTCCCCTTCGAGTCGATGGCGATGCCGTACGGGTTTTTCGTCCCGTCGAGCTTTACGATGTCCATCTTCCCGCTCTTGGGATTGAAGCGGCCGACCACCTGGGAACCCTGCGCGGTGAACCAGAAGTTGCCGTTCTTGTCCTCGACCATCGTGTGCGGATCGCGCACACCTTCGGGCGTGGGGTACTTGGTGATCTGGCCGGTCTTCGGATCGAGCTTGCCGATGTGGTTCGCCCGGTTGCCCGTGTACCAGATGTTCCCGTCGCTGCCGACGATCTGGCTATGCGGGCCTGTGCCTGGATCGAGTTCGAACTTCTTGAACTCACCGGACTTGGGGTCGAGCTTGCCGATGTAGTGCCCGGTCTGGCCGACGAACCAGACATTCCCCTGTTTGTCCACCGAAGGATCACGGGGGCGAGTGTTCTCCCATGGCACCTTCCATTCCTGGATCTTGACCGAATCCAGGCCTTGGGTCGGCAGCGCGGCCGCCGTGAGAATCGCGAGAGAGAGCAGCATCGGGCCTCCTCAGAACCAGGAAACAGGAACAGGAACGGAAATCTGGGGAGAAACCCCCCGGTTTTCTACGCTCGCGGGTATCTTCGCGTTTAGCTCGGCGGGCCGGAACACCCCAAGCGAGCTCAGACGGCACGCCTCGTTCCTTGGCGGGGTTCAACATGCAGGGTAGGGGGACCCGTACCTTTATGAACGCCAGAGCTGGTTGTTCCTGGCCCCGTTTCCGGATTCCCCGAGGAGAGTTGAAATGCCCCAGAGCATGAGAAGCATGGCTTCCCGCCTGCTTTCTATTGGAACGATGCTGGCCCTGTCGACCGCTCCGGTCGACGCGCAGGAGAAGGTCGATGTAGCCGCTATCGACAAGATCAAGGCCGAGGGCCTGCAGCGGTCCCAAGTCATGGAAACGGCAAGCTGGTTGACCGACGTATTCGGCGCCCGGCTCACGGGTTCCCCCAACATCAAGGCCGCCGGCGAGTGGGCGGCAAAGAAACTCACCGAGTGGGGCATGGTGAACGCGAAGCTCGACCCGTGGGGTTACTTCGGCCGAGGCTGGACCAACGATCGCCTGAGCCTCCACGTGATCGCACCGACCCCGTGGCCTGTCATCGCCTACGCGGGGGCGTGGACTCCGGGCACGAACGGCACGGTCACCGGTGAGGTCGTGCGCGTCGATGCGGACAGCAGTCCGGATCTCACGAAGTATCGCGGCAAGCTGCGGAACGCGTTCGTGATGCTCGTGCCGAAACGGGATCTGAACCCGCGCTTCGCGCCTGACGCCGAGCGATACACCGAGGCTGGGCTGGACAGCCTGGAAGCGCCGCCAGCCGCGCGAGCTGGTGGAGCTGGACGCGGTGGCCGTGGCGGAGGACCGTTCACCCAGGTGCGTGCCGAGTTCCTTGCTGCTGAGGGCGTGGCAGCGATCATCCAGCCTGGCAGTGGCAACAGCGCGACCGGTACCGTCTTCACCGGCGGCGCTGGCTCGCGCGACCCGAAGAACCCGACACGTACGCTGACGCTGATTCTGGCGCCGGAGCACTACAACCGCATCGCGCGAGTGATCGAGAAGGGAACGTCCGTGCGCATGGAAGCGAACGTGAAGAACACGTTCTACGACCAGGACCTGAACGCGTTCAATATCGTCGGCGAGATTCCGGGCACCGACCCGCGACTCAAGGACGAACTCGTCATGCTGGGCGCGCACTTCGACTCGTGGCACGCCGGCACGGGCGCGACCGACAATGCCGCCGGTTCCGCGGTCATGATGGAAGCGCTGCGCATCCTCAAGGCGACCGGCCTCCCCATGAAGCGCACGGTGCGCATCGGCCTCTGGACCGGCGAAGAGAACGGCTTGTTAGGCAGCCGGGCCTATGTGCGCAACACGTTCGGCAACCCCGCGGACACGACGGGGACGGCGCCCGTCAAGCCGGCGCACGAGAAGTTTTCCGGCTACTTCAACGTCGACAACGGGACCGGGAAGATCCGCGGCGTTTACCTGCAGGGCAACGCGGCGGTCGGTCCGATCTTCACCGACTGGATGAAGCCCTTCAACAGCATGGGGACCGGCACGGTCACCATCCGGAACACCGGTGGTACCGACCACGGGTCCTTCGACGCCGCCGGACTTCCCGGCTGGCAGTTCATCCAGGACGAAGTGGAATACGGGTCGCGGACGCACCATTCCAACATGGACGTCTTCGACAGGCTGGTCGCCGACGACATGAAGCACAATGCGACCGTGGTTGCTGCGTTCGTCTACCTGGCTGCGAACAGGGACGAGAAACTTCCGCGAAAGGCGCCGCCCCGCGCGGTCCAGTAGTACGCAACTCGGTTCGACGCTGAGAGTTGTCGCCCCGGGGTCTCACGACTCCGGGGCGCTTTTCTGCCCGGCAACGTAGCCCGGGCCGGGGCCACAGTCCTGGGACGCGACCTCTGGTGCCCACGGGTCGTCCATAGCTGGAGGCAGCTCCTCCAAACCACCAGCTGGAACCTCATGTCGGCGACCAACTCGAGGCGAAAAAAGAAAAGGCCCGCCCCAACCGGGATGGCGGCGAGCCTGAGCGTGCCCATGTCCGAGGTGCTGGCCGCGCTCTCCTACGCGCTCGACCTGACCGAGGGACAGCCCAAGGGCCACTCGGTCCGCGCATGCATGATCGGAATGCGGTTGGGGGAGGCGGCAGGACTGGGGCCGGATGCACTCGTCGAGCTGTACTACGCGCTGCTGCTCAAGGACGCCGGGTGTTCCTCGAACGCGTCACGCACGGCGGCGCTGTTCGGCAGCGACGACCAGTTCGTGAAGCCGCGCCTCAAGACGGTGGACGGGGACGATCGCCGCCGACTCGCAGTGGAAACGTGGCAGGCGATGTCCCGGGGCGGGACGGTCTGGTCGCGCATGCGCCACTTCCTCGGCGTCGCGCAACAATCGGCCGTGACGCGGGAGTTGATTGCGTCGCGATGCGAACGCGGCGGCAACATCGCGCGGCGGCTCGGGTTCCCCGAAGGAACTGCGTTGGCGATCCAGTCCCTGGACGAGCACTGGAATGGGAAGGGCCATCCGCAGGGGCTGGATGGAGAAGCGATCCCGCAGCTCTCGCGCATCATGAACCTCGCACAGACCATCGAGGTGTTCGTCGCGAAGGGAGACAAGAAGACGGCCGACGACGCACTGCGGGCGCGCCGTGGGCGGTGGTTCGATCCGGCGCTGACTGATATCGCGCGCGACGTGCTGCTCGACGATGAGTGGTGGGAGATCGTCTACTCAACGGAAGCTGACAGCCGAGTGCTCCAGCTCGAACCCGCCGGGCACACGCGAGAGGTAGACGATGCGGGCCTGGACCAGATTGCCGAGGCGTTCGCCGACATCATCGATGCCAAGTCGCCGTTCACCTATCGGCATTCTTCGATGGTCGCGGCGTACGCGCGGGCCATCGCGCAGCAAATGGGGTTTGACCACGACGGTGTCCGCCAGATGTATCGCGCCGGACTGTTGCACGACATCGGGAAGCTGGGCGTCTCGAGCCGCATTCTCGACAAACCCGGTCCGCTTGACAAGCGCGAACGCGCTGAAATGAAAGAGCACCCGCGTTACACGTGGGAGATCCTGCGCCATGTGCGCGCGTTCGAGAGTTTCGCCATGATGGCGTCGCTGCACCACGAGAAGCTCGACGGCTCGGGGTACCCGTGGGGGCGCAACGCCGACGAGCTGGACATGCCGGCGCGGGTCCTCGTCGTGGCTGACGTCTACGAAGCGGTGACTGAGTCGCGGGCATACCGCGTCGGACTCTCCCCCGCGGAGGCGATGCAGATCCTGCGCGCGCACGCTGGAATCCGACTGGACACTGACGCGATCGACGCTCTGGCTGCCGCGGTCGCGGGAGAGTCCGAAGCGATGAAGGAAATTCCCGCCGCGCTCTGAATGGGAGATGGGAGATGGGAGATGACACCCCTCTACCATCCGGGCTCCACTCCTGATCCGATTCAGCTCGCGAAAGAACGCGGGCCGGTTGCCTGATGATGTGCGGCAAGGCAGGTTGGTCCGCGTCCCAGCCTGTGAGTCAGACGCTTGGCAATGACCGACCCGGATGCCGCCTTTCACGACCTCGCGCGCCGACGCTGGCGCATCGCCATCGTGCTCACCCTGGCGATGGTTGCGATCTACTTCGGGTTCATCCTGCTGGTCGCGTTTAACAAACCATTCCTTGGCCGCCTGATTTCTCCCGGTCTCAGCGTCGGCGTGTTGTTCGGCGCGCTGGTGATCGTGCTCTCGTGGATCCTGACGTGGATCTATGTGCGATGGGCGAACAGGTATTACGACAAGGCGCTGCATGAACTGCGCTCGGGATCGCCGCAATGATCCTGTCGCAGACCGCTGCCGATCAGGCCACTCGCATCGGGGAACCGAACGCGGTTTCGATGGCGTTCTTCTTCGGTTTCATCGCTGTCACGCTCGGTATCACGTTCTGGGCGGCGCGGCGCACGCGAACCACCGAGGAGTTCTACGCAGCCGGTCGCACGATCACCGCCGGCCAGAACGGATTCGCGCTTGCCGGCGACTACATGAGCGCGGCGAGCTTCCTCGGCATCGCCGGCCTGGTATCCACCACCGGCTTTGACGGATTGATCTACTCGACCGGCTGGTTGGTCGGTTGGCCGGTCGTGCTGTTCCTGATCGCCGAGCCGCTGCGGAATCTGGGTCGATATACGTTCGCTGATGTTGTTGCAGCGCGACTGAAGCAGGCGCCCGTGCGGATCGCTGCGGCGATCGGCACGCTGGCCACTGTCACCTTCTACCTCATCGCGCAGATGGTGGGCGCGGGAGGATTGATCCGGCTCATGTTCGGCCTCACGTACGAGGCCGCGATCATGATCGTCGGCGCGGCGATGCTGGCGTACGTCCTCTTCGGCGGGATGATC
>CAZSNV010000097.1:0-15890 GCA_964608035.1 uncultured Gemmatimonadaceae bacterium
AGCCGCCCACCGCGAGCTGGGGCAACATGCTGTATCAGGCGCAGGCCACGATGGCGACCGAGCCCTGGCTCGCGCTGTTTCCTGGCGTGGCGATTCTCATTGCAGTCCTGACCGTGAACGCGCTGGGGAAGACACTCAATCGTCAGCGGTCGGACTGGTGACTGATGACTGATGCCCGGGTCTGATGCCTGATGCCTCGGGCTGAGCCGTTTCGCGGTCCCTACCGGCCCGGTATACTTGCTGCGATTCTCCACTCTGGGGAGCTGACCGATGGCTGTTCCATCCGAGGACACCGGTGTCCACCGCAGCCGGCTGTTCTTTGGCATCTGCCTGGCGCTGATCCCGACCGGCGCTTCGTTCGCGCTGGTGAGCAACATCCTCGTCCCGCTCAAGCAGGAATTCATCCTCACCAACTACCAGGTGGGACTGATCGGCGGAGCGGCGCTGTGGGGCATGGCCATCTCGCTGCTCGTCATGGGACCGTTGCTCGAGGCATTCGGGCTGAAGAACGGCGCGCGACTGGCGTTCGCGGGGCACCTCATCGGGATCTCCCTCATGATCGCCGCGGTGACCCGGGTTGGTGATCCATCAGCGTTCTGGATGCTGATGGGTGGCGCCGCGATTCTCGCGGCGGGAAATGGCATGATCGAAGTCACCGGCAACCCGCTGGTCGCGGCGCTCTACCCGGACGAAAAAACCAAGCGCCTGAACTGGTTCCACGCGTTCTTCCCGATCGGGATTGTGCTGGGCGGGATCGCGGGGTGGTTGCTCTCGACATATGGCGGCCGCTTCAGCCACTGGTCCTGGCAGCTCGCGGTGATCTACGTGCCGATCATCGTGTACGGCATCATGGTGCTGCCGCAGAAATTTCCGCGCACCGAGAATGCCGCCGTGGGCATACCGATTCGGGAGATGTTCCGGTACACCCTCACCAGTCCGTTCTTCCTGCTGATGATCACCATGATGGCGATCACCACCTCGCTGGAACTCGGACCGATGCGCTGGGTGCCGGCGGTGCTGCAGGCCGGCGGACTGCACGGAATCCTTGTTCTCGTCTGGATCAGTGGGTGGATGGTGGTGCTTCGTGCACTGGCCGGCCACTTCGTCGAACGTCTTGCGCCGACGGGGATGCTGCTGGTCGCCGCCACGCTGACGGGCACCGGTCTTTTCCTGCTGAGCTTTGCGCAGGGAACACTGGCGGCGTTCGCGGCGGCGACGGTCTTTGCCTGGGGGGTCGCGTTCTTTTTCCCCACGATGGTTGGCGTCGTGAGCGAGCGGGTCCCGAAAACCGGGTCGCTGGGTATCGTGCTGACGGCCGGCATCGGGTTGGGCATGGCGGGCGCCGTCGGCGTTCCCCTCATGGGCCGCCTGGCGGACCGGTACCTTGCCGAGTCGCTGCCGGCATCGACGTTAGGCCTGTTGCAGCGTGTCGATCAGCAGTTTCCGGCGCACGTGATCCGCGCCCAGGGCACATCGGACCTGGCGGCACTCGGTTTCCGCGTCCGCGAGGTCGAGGATGCGGTGGCGGCGACGCGCTCGGCGCTCGCCACGCAGCAGAGCACGGGCAACATCAACAACGACGCGACGGCGAACGCGCTGCGGGCCATCGTGGCGACGGCCATTCCAGGGGAGTCCCTGGTCGGCGAGGCCAATGCGATCCTGCAGCCGGCAGAAGCGTTAGGCGGGAAGCAGTCGTTCCGCTATGTGGCGCCGGGGGCGCTGCTGTTGATACTTGTCTTCGGAGTCATGTATACGAGAGACCGGGCCAGGGGTGGGTACAAGGCGGTGAAGCTCGAGCGCGCTGCCGCGCTCGCCCTTGTCTTTGGCCTCGTTGCAGCGAGACCTGCGGTGGCGAACCCTGACGGGACGGGCGATGGGGGACGGGGGACGGGAGAGAGCGCTGTTCACGATTCACGACTCACGAGTCACGAGTCACTGCAGCAAGGAGCTCCCCAAAGACTTCGCGTCCTCTTCCTCGGCGACAACGGTCATCATCGCCCGACACAACGCGCGCAGCAGCTTCTTCCCGCTCTGGCTCGAAATGGCATCGACCTGTTTTACACCGACCAGCTCGACGACCTGAACGACACGGAGCTCGATCGCTATCAGGCGCTCGTCCTGTACAACAACCACCTGAACGTCGGCGACGCGCAGCTCGCTTCGCTGATGCGGTTTGTCAGCGACGGCGGTGGACTGGTCGTTCTGCATTGCGCGTCCGCGTCGTTCCAGAACTCGGAGGAGTTCATCCGGCTCGTGGGCGCCGCGTTCAAGAGCCACGGCACGGGAACGTTCAGCACAATTCGCGTCGATAGTTTTCATGCTGCGATAGCCGGTGTTCCTTCCACAACGAGTTGGGACGAGACCTACCTGCACACCAAGCACAATCCCGTGAATCGCACCGTGCTCGAGGTGCGGCGCGAGAACGGTCACGACGAGCCATGGACCTGGGTGCGCACCTACGGGAAGGGGCGTGTCTTCTACACGGCGTGGGGACATGACCAGCGCACGTGGGGCAATGCCGCGTTCCAGCAGCTGGTGGGGCAGGGGATTCGCTGGAGCATCGGCGACTGGGCGCTGACGCAGATCGCGCGCGATCCGGAAACCCGGGAAATAAAGCTCGAGGTGCCGCTGCCGACATACAAGCGGCCCCCGGCGCCGTGGAACGTGCTGGATACCGCGATCACGGTGGCGCAGGCCGCGCTCCCGACAATCGAATCGCTCCGCATGATGACGCTGCGCCCGCACTTTCGCGCCGAACCGTTCGCCACCGAGCCGATGATCGGCAACATCATCGACTTCACGTGGGACGCGCGCGGCCGGATGTGGGCGGTCGAGACCAATGATTATCCGAATACCGTCCTGCCCGATTCAGTACCGGGAAACGATCGCATCCTGATCATCGAGGATGCGAACCGCGACGGCCGGGCCGATCGCGTGAAGGTGTTTGCCGAAGGACTGAACCTGGCAACAAGCCTGACCTTTGCGAATGGTGGACTGGTCGTTGGACAGGCTCCGCACATGTTGTTCTTCCGTGATACGAATGGAGACGACAAGGCGGACGAGCGGAAGATCCTGTTCACCGGTTGGCCGCGCACCGACACACACGGCGCCATCAGCAACCTGCGATACGGTTTTGACAACCAGATCTGGGGATCGGTGGGCTACAACGGCTTCCGTGGCACGGTGGGGTCGACGACGTACGACCGCGGCCAGTTCGGCGCCGGCTACTTCCGCTTTCCGGCCGACGCGAGTTCGCTGGACTATGTCGCGCGTACCAGCAACAACACCTGGGGCGTCGCGTTCACTGAGGACGGATTTGTCTTCGGGTCAACCGCCAACAGCCGGCCGAGCAATTTCGTCCACATTCCCATTCGTTACTATCGCGGCATCGGCGATCGAGAGCCCGTGCTGCCGGACATCGCCGACCGGCTCGATGTCTTTCCGCAGATCGACATCCTGCAGGTCGACCAGTTCGGCCGCTACACGGCCGGTGCTGCGCACGAGATCTACACCGCGCGAGCGTTTCCGAAGGAGTACTGGAATCGTGCCGCGTTCGTCGCGGAACCAACGGCACACGTGATCGGACAATTCGAGCTGAGCGACAACGGCAGCGGGTTTCGCGCCCGGAATCGCTGGAGCTTCATGTCCGCGCGCGACGCGTGGGTGGCGCCGGTGCAGGTGAAGGTGGGGCCCGACGGCGCGCTCTGGGTGTCCGACTTCTACACGCTGGTCGCGCAGCACAATCCGACGCCGCGTAACATGATGGGCTGCTGCCAGACGGGCCCCGGCCAGGCGTACGAAACGCCGAACCGCGACAAGCTTCACGGCCGGATTTATCGAATCGTGTACGACAGCGCTGCCGCTCGTCAGGCGGCGCCGCGCCGGCTGGATACTTCGACCTCGCAACAACTCGTGGACGCGCTGGCCGACGACAACATGTTCTGGCGCCAGACCGCGCAGCGGCTGCTGGTGGAGCGCAAGGCGATGGACGCCGTCCCGGCGCTGATCCGGCGCGCAAGCGACCACACCGTCGATTCGCTGGGCCTCAATCCCGCGGCGCTGCACGCCCTCTGGACACTTCATGGGCTCGGCGCTTTGACGAGCAGCCCGGACGCGACGACCGCGGCCCGCAACGCCCTGCGGCACCCGGCGGCGTCGGTACGCCGGGCAGCGCTCATGATGCTGCCGCGGGACTCTCAGCTGCTGACGGACATCCTCTCGTCAGGCATCCTGCCCGACCGGGGATCGCCGTGGCCGGTGGAGTACACCGTCGGGAACGCGTTGCTGTCGGACGCGGACGCGCACGTCCGGCTCGAGGCGACGCTCGCCCTCTCGGAACTTCCACCGTCCGATCGGGGCAAGAATATCGTGCGCGAACTCTTTGCCTCGTTCGACAATGCCCGGGACCCGTGGATGCCTGACGCGATCGCCATCGCCGCCGCGGGCCACGGTCCGGCCTTCCTCGGCGACTTGCTCCTGCAGCGGGTGCCGCCGAACACCGATTCGATCACCGTGGCCGGCCTGAAACGAGTCGTCCACCGGTTGGGGCGGTTGCATTCAACCAAGGCGGAGATCGGGCCCCTCGTGACGCTGATCAATGCGGTTCCACGCGCCCACCCCGGTTTGGGCACGGCGCTGCTGGAAGGAATTGCCGTCGGCTGGCCGGAAGAACGGCCGCCGCAATTGAGCCCTGAGCAGCGCGCGGCGCTGGTGGAAGCGGCGCGGAGTTCGGCGGCGGAACTCGGGCCGTCGTACGACAAGGTGGCGGCGCGTTGGACGCTGCCTAACGTATTCAGGGTCCCGTAGACATGCTGAGAAGGCTGGGTGCAGGGATGCTGACCGCCATTGCAGCCAGCACCGCGGCGCCGACCAGGAGCGCCTCGTTGTCGGCGACGCAGGGTGCGGATATCACGATTACAATCCGCGCCTCGGGAAGCACGCTGGAGTTCACGCCGACGCGGGTGTCGGCGAAGGCCGGCACGCGACTCCGCGTGCGATTCGTCAACGATGGCACGCTCCCGCACAACCTCGTCGTGCCGAAAGACGACGACGATATCGACGCGCTCGCACTCGCCGCATACCAGGCCGGCGAGACCAGCTATGTCCCGCTGGGGATGAAGGCGAAGCTCGTGGGATGGACCACGCTCGCCTCGCCCGGCGAATCCGTGGAAGTGACATTCGTAGTGCCCGCGGCCGGCGAATACACGTACGTCTGCCTCTTTCCCGGCCACTCAAACTCGATGCTCGGGACCCTGCGCGCGCTGAAGTAGTGACTCGTGACTCGTGACTCGGCGGATCTAACGGCTCGCCTTGTTCCAGAACGCTCGATGCGCGAGAACACTCATCCACCCGCCAATCAGCAGCAGGCCATACATCTCGCGCGACTCCTCCAGGCCGATGTCCTTCATCTCGAACTCGGCGAACATGTCGAGGAAGGGCACCTGACCGATCACCCGAGGCGCGATCGTCGCGGCCCACGCCAACGCGATGAGGCCTGTGATCGCGGCAAACCGCCAAGGCAGTCTTCCAGCGAGCGACAGCGCGCTGGCGACACCCGCAGCGCCATAGATCGCCATCCACGCCAGCGGGTCAGGGTCATTGACCTGGACGACCACGGCGAAAGCGAACATCAGGAGAAAGAGAGCGTCCGCAACTTTCCAGACCGCGCTTTCTCGCCCGTCACTCATCGCTCAGTCAGCGCCCATGCCGGGCCCCGATCGTGAGCACGCGACCCGCGGCGGGATAGACGTAAGCTTCGCCCGACCCGCTCGGATCGGGGAATGCCGTGGTGTAGAACCGCGAGTCGAAGAGGTTGCGTGCGCCAAGGAAGGCATCGACTGTTGCTAAGAAACGCCACGAGAACTGCGCGTCTACACGCGTCCACGACGGGATGCGGCGCGTGTTGCCGTCATCGATGAACATGTCGGCTGTGCGCGCGAGCGACAGCGACAGCGTTCCGCGCCCGGGCGGCGATACCGTAGCACCGGTCGAATAGAGCTGCCCCGGGATTGCCTTGAGCTGCTTGCCAGTATTGGCCCCGGATCGCGAAACGGCGCTCTGCAGAGTCAGCGACGCGAAGCCTGACGCGATTCCTCCGGCGACAGTCAATCCGGCTTCCGCCCCGCGATGCCGGCTTCGGCCGATGTTGACGTACTTGAAGGTCTGCAGATCGAAGTCTAACTCGTCCCGCATCGCGATCTGGTACAGGGTGAGTGTCGCTCCCAATTGCGCACGACCTACGGCAACGTCGTGGTAGATCCCCGCCTCGAGGCTCGTTCCCCGTTGCGGGTTGAGGTCCGGATTCGACGTCGTCACCGAAAACGGCGGGAAGGGAATAGGGATCGGGCGCTGATCGAACAACTGGTCGAGCGTCGGCGCCTTGAATGTGCGGGATGCCGAAACCCACGCATGGCCCGTCGCGCGGCCACGGCTCGCATAATGAATATTGACACCCGCCTTCGGGCTGAACGCAAAGTGCGCCGCGTCCGAGTCGCTCGGTCCGGGCGAAAACGAATCCGCGAGGCGATCCAGGCGAAGACCGAGCGTCCAGCGCAACCAGTCACGTGGACTGTTGACGAAGTGAGCGAAGGCACCGATGGCCAGCCTTCCGCCGCTGCCGTCGGCGTCCAGCGTTTCCCCGGAGTAGTATCGCGAATCGATCGACCCGATATCGACCGACGCACCAACGGACAGGCGCTCACCAAAAGGGAGAATCGTGGGGTTCAGGTTCGCCTGCGTTGTCACGCCGGCATCGAAGGTCTCGAGCCTGCGTTCCCTGGTATCACCATAGTCCGGCGCAAGTGGAAGTGTTCGCACGAGCGTACCGCGACGGCCACCGACTCGAAATGAGGTCTGTGCATCGCCGCCTGCGCCCAGTGAACCGCCGTAATCGACGGTCGCTCCCCATTCGAAATCATCGCCTCCGTCGGAGTGAAACCGCGAATCGCTCCCGGATCCAGCGACGAAACGGCTTTCCAGCAGCGGCCCGGGTTCGTCGAAGTCCCGCCATGATCCTCGCAGCGACGCGTCCAATGTCCGGGAGAGCTGCATTGTCCCCCGCGCCGTGGCGGATGTGCGTGCTGAGTGCCGGCGGAATCCATCCGTCCAGTCGAAGGCGAGCGATGCCGCGGCCTTCCGATCGCTGAGGACATTCGCCAGGTCGACGGACGCGGAAACACCCGTGGAAGTCTCGGACTGCCCGCGCCATTGTGCCAGCCGATCCGACGATCGTCGCGTCACGATGTTGATGACGCCGGCCACTGCCGCGTCGCCGTGCAGTGCCGACGCGCTTCCTCTCACGATTTCGATCGACTCGATCGACGACAGCGGTGGCAAAGTCTCCCAGGCGATCGTCCCGTTATGCACGAGGTTTACGGGGCGGCCATCGACCATGACTCGCATGTAGTCCGCTTCACCGCCACCATAGAATCCGCGAACCATCAACTGCGGATCGCGACCAAGGCCGTCGAAATCGACGACCGCGAATCCGGGCACTCGACGCAAAACGTCGGCCACCGTCGCGTGAGGAAGCCGAGCCAGGTCGGCGGCCGTGAGGCGCGTGATAGCGGCGGTCGACCGGTTCATGGAAGTCGCAGCGCGCTCCGCGACCACGACGATTGCGCCGAGCGTGGGTGGGACCTCCTGCGCTCGAAGCGCTGCCGCGGCGACCGCGAGCAACAGCACGACGCGCACCAGTCTCACGCCTTGATCCTGATCGACTTGAAGCGCCGCGCCTGCGTTTCGATAGCCGACTCGGTAGCGAGGCGCTCAATGCTCGACGCGCCAAAGAATCCGGCGACTCCGCGCGTGCGCTCGAGGACGTACTGCGCATCCTCGGGCGTGGCGATCGGGCCTCCGTGACACAGTACGATCACTTCGGGATTCACGCGCTTTGCCGCGTCGTGCATCGCCTGCACGCGTTCGACCGCCTCGTCGAGTGACATCGCCGCCGTCTTCACGCCGATCGAACCGGCCACCGTCGTGTTCACATGTGCCACCACCACGTCCGCGCCGGCACGTGTAAATCGTTCGGCCGTCTCTTCGTCAAAGACGTAAGGACAGGTAAGCATCCCGAGCTGATGGGCCGCCGCGATCATGTCCACCTCGAGCTGAATGCTCATCCCCGTTTCCTCGAGGATCTGGCGGAACTGGCCATCGATGAGACCGACCGTCGGGAAGTTCTGCACGCCGTCGAATCCGATGCGTTGAAGCTCCGGCAGGAATACACGCATCAATCGAAACGGATCGGTGCCGCAGACTCCGGCCAGGACCGGCGTGTCCTTCACCACTGGCAGAACCTCGCGCGCCATGTCGACGACGATGGCATTGGCGTCGCCATAGGGCATCATGCCCGACGCGCTGCCGCGCCCGGCCATGCGAAAGCGGCCGGAGTTGTAGATGATGATAAGGTCCACACCGCCGCGTTCGGCGAACTTGGCGGAGATACCCGTGCCCGCGCCGGCGCCGATGATGGGCGCGCCGGCCGCGATCTGCGCGCGCAACCGCTTCAGGGACTCACTGCGAGAAATGAATGGCATTCAAAACTGAGAGGAAGCAGGAAACAGGAAACCGGAAGCAGGGGAGGAAACGTTCATTTCGAAGCATTCCGGGGGAGAAGAGCCAGGAGCTCATCGGCAAGCGCGTGAGCAAACTCAGGATCGTTGACGTGAGCGTCAAGCTCGCGGACGCGAATTCCCTTACGTAGTCCTTCTCTCAACGCACCAAAGAGCGCTGCGTCGGCCGCCGGATCATGAAACGGCTGCCCCTCTCGGTCGATCATGCTGACCCCGCGCATCGGCAGCAGAACGACCACGGGTCCAGTCGCGCGATTCAACTGCGCAGCGATCCGGCTGCCGATCTCACGAGACTCGTCAGGCGTCGTCCGCATGAGCGTCACGCTCGGATTGTGCCGATAGAGCCGTCGCTCGCGGAACTGTGCCGGCATGCTCTCCGGCGCACCAAAGTTCACCATGTCGAGCGCCCCAACGCTGACCACCTGCGGCACGCCCTTTCGGCCGGCGGCGGCGAGACGATCCGGACCAGCGGTCAGCACACCTCCTACGACCTCGTCGGCCCACTCCGTCGTGGTTACGTCGAGGACGCCCGCGAACCAACCGTCATCGATCAAGCCTTCCATCGCCCGGCCGCCGCTCCCGGTCGCGTGAAAGACCAGTACCTCGTATCCGGCTGACTCGAGTCGCACTCGCGCCTCGGTCACACACGGCGTGGTCACCCCGAACATCGTCGCCGCTATGAGGGGCCGGTCAGTCGACGGCTTCAGGTCCTGTTCCACCATGCCGACGATGGCCCCGGCGGCGTTGGCCAGGATCCGGCGCGACACCGGATTGAGCCCCGAAATATCAACAACAGAATACATCATCGTGATGTCCTTCACGTCCACGTACGGCGCTGTGTTGCCGGACGCCATCGTCGACACCATGACCTTCGGAACGCCGACCGGCAGCTCGCGCATCGCGGCCGTGATCATCGCCGTGCCTCCTCCTCCGCCCAGACCAAGCACGCCGTGAAAGCGGCCGGCGGCGAATGCCTCACGAGTCAGGGCCTGCGCGCCGGCGAGCATGACCTCCACGGCTTCACCGCGATCGCCGCGCTTGCGAATCGAACGGAGCGATGATCCACCGCGCGTCGCAACCTCCTCCGCGGCAATATCGGCCTTGAATGCGGGCTCGCCTGCGATTCCCAGATCCATGACAAGAGTTTCAACGCCACGTGCCTGGATGAGGTCGCGGACAAACGCGTATGCAGCTCCCTTTGTGTCCAGTGTGCCGATGAGGAGGACCGTCTTCATCTCACGCCAGTGGCGTCGGCGTCAGTGAATGTCATGGGTGACCTGAGCGTGCGCCACGGTTCGTCGAGAAACACGTCGATCAGCGCAGGCCCTTTGAAACGGGCTGGTGACAGGATCGCCAGGAAAACGAGCGTGTCATTGCCCGCATTGTACGTCCCGTGCACCACGTCCATGGGAATGTGGGCCGCATCGCCGGTGCCAAGGATTCGTTTTTCTCTATCGACCCACTGTTCGGCCGTTCCGGAAACCACATAGATGATTTCCTCCATCGTCGGGTGACGATGGAATTGATGCGCGCGCCCGGGCGGCATGAGCACGCGAACCATCAGCAACTGTTCGGCCGCGGTGAGGCCCGGACGGCTCAACCACTCGTGCGGGCCCCATAACGAGGGCTCGACCTGCTTTTCGCTGTCGGTAATGAAGTTCTGAGCCATGGACATGGACTTCGTCTATTGCTTCATCACTCCGGCCGACCGCAACGCCTGTTGCACTACCGGGAGCCGGTCGCGAAGGATGCGCTGCAGCCGCTCATCCTGCTGGCGCAGAAGGGCAGGGAGCTCCGCAGCAACGCGCCGCTGATCCGGGCTTGGGTTGTATTGCCCCGTCATCAGCTCGCCCATCGTGCCTAACCGCGCCTGGATGGTTTGCGTCGGAGGTGTGGGTGGTGGACCCTGCTGCTCGTCGACCTCGATCCCACCGCGCCCGGCTCCTGCGCCGCCACCGCCGGCGCGACCAGCAGCACCTCCACCACCACGACCCGTTCCACCACCAAGCTGACCGGCGATGGCCGACACTTCCGCCTCGAGCGCGCCGATCTGTTCCTTTGCGGCAGCGGGTGTCGCCGAGGAAGAGTCTGCGGCGCGACGGGCATCGGCCAGTTGCCGCTGCACCGTGTCCAGCCTGGCTTGGGTTGCGCGAAGGCCGGCCTGCAGCCGCGCAATCGTCAGGCGCATCGTATTCAATTGGCGCAATTCAGCGTCGGTCAGGATGACGGCGCCATCGCGCACGAGCGAGAACGGCTGCTCCATGACCAACGGCGTGCCGGCGGCCGGAGTGATCGTCAGGCGGGCCCGATAGGCACCGGGCATAACGACAAACGTGATGTCACCGCCGGCGCCCGCGCGTCCGCCCCCGCCTCCCCCCGCACCGCCTCCAGCTCCGCGACCTGCAGGTGGCGCCGAGGGCGCCGAAACCGGTCCGGTCAGCGGCGGGCCCGCGCGCATGTCCCATACCTGGCGGTAGAGGCCCGGGTTGCGGTTGACTGACAACTGCCTGACGACTGTGCCTGCGCCGTCAAGGACCTCCAGCTTCGCGCTGGCGTCCGCGGCGATCGTGTTCACCAGGTAGGCGATCATGGCGCCGCTGGCAGGATTCTGTCCCGTGTAACCGCTGCTCCCCATTCCCGAGTTGCGCGAGCCATCCGGCAGAAGCAGCGGCGCATCCTGCACGGGAAAGAGATGCGCGACGGCAGTGGACCGCGCGCGCGCGAGGTGTTCCAGCGGCGCCAGGTCGTCGAGGATGAAGATGCCGCGCCCATGCGTGCCGACGACGAGGTCGTTCTCGCGTTCCTGAATCGCGAGGTCATGCACTGGCACGGTGGGCATGCCGCTTCGGATCGGCGTCCAGTGCCCACCTCCGTCGGTCGTGAAGAAGACGCCATACTCGGTGCCGGCAAAGAGGAGGTTGCGCTCGCGATGATGCTCGCGCACCACCTGCACTGATCCTTCGGCCGGCAGGTCGCCGCCGATGGAGGCCCACGTGCGTCCGAAGTCAGTGCTTTTCATGACGTACGGTTTGAAATCATTGCTTCGATGACCGTCGAGCGATGCGTAAATCGTTCCTTCACTAAAGCGTGAAAACGCGACTCGGCTCACGTACGTCGTCTCGGGAACCGTGGGAAACTTCTCGGTCCGCGACCACGTCTGCCCGCCGTCTGTTGTAATCGCGACGACTCCGTCGTCGCTTCCACTCGCGAGCAAGCCAGCTCGCATCGGCGACTCATCGAGCGTGCTGATGTTCCCGAAATCCGCTGTGCCTTCGTGCCTGCCGAGCGCGTTGGAGTCAACCTGAGCGCCGCGCATCGGAAGCGTGTTGCGGTTGATGGCGCGCGTGAGATCGGGACTGATCGCCTGCCAGCTGTCGCCGCGGTCGTTGCTCCGGAAGACGTAGTTCGCGGCGAAGTACAGCTGACGCGTGACGTGTCGCGACGGAAGGATCGGCGCGCTCCAGTTGTACCGATGCGTGTCACCCGGCTTGGCCACCGGCCGGATGCTTTTCGCCTGTCCTGTTCGGGCGTCGTAACGCGCGATGACGCCGCCCTGTGATTCGGAATAAACGAAGTTGTGGTCTGACGGATCAGCGACCGAATAGAACCCGTCGCCGCCAACGAACCTGGACCAGTCGGCGTTCGAGGTGCCGAACGTCTTCCGCGTCTGGTTAGGCGCTCCCCAGGCCGCGTTGTCCTGCAGGCCACCGTACACGTTGTAGAACGGTCGCGCGTCATCGACCGAGATCGCATAGAACTGCGCCAGCGGAATGCTCTCGACGTGATCCCACGTCTGGCCGCGATCCCACGACAGGTACAACCCGCCGTCCGTGCCGAGGATCATCTGCTCCGGTGACTGCGGGTTGATCCAGAGGGCATGGTGATCGGCGTGCGTCTGCCCGGCTCCGAAACCAACATACGTCCGACCGCCGTCCCAGCTTTGCTGCGAGCTGGGTGCCAGCCGAACTACGTGATCAGGATCGGTCGGATCGCAGCGGATCTGGCCATAGAACCACGCTGTGCTGTTGACGCTGTTCGTTTGGCGCCACGTCGCGCCGGCATCGTCGCTGCGGAACGTACCGCCCGTGCTGCCTCGCGCGTGGATGACCGCGTAGACCGTGTTCGGACGTGAGCGACAGACGCTCAGTCCAATGCGGCCCAGTTCACCCGTCGGCAGGCCCTGCGTCAGCTTCGTCCAGGTCTTCGCGCCGTCCGTGGTCTTCCAGATCGCCGTCTCGGGTCCCGCGGGCAGGAAGCTGTACGCCCGGCGCTCGCGTTGATAAGACGCCGCGTACAGCACATCGGGGTTCAGCGGGTCCATGACGACTTCGGTGAATCCCGTGTACTGGCTGATTTCCTTTGTGTTGGTCCAGGTCAGACCGCCATCCGACGTCTTGAACAAGCCACGTTCTCCGCCGGGCGCCCACAGCGGACCCACCGCGGCGACGTACACCACGTTAGGGTCGCGCGGATCGATCACGATCCGTCCGATGTGCTGCGACCTGGGCAGCATGGCCGCCGACCAGGTGCGGCCACCGTCGAGTGACTTGTAGACGCCGTTCCCCCAGGACGAACTCCGCATGTTTTGCGGCTCGCCAGCGCCCACCCACACGACGTCAGGGTTCGACGGCGCGACCGCTACCGCGCCAATTGACGGCGCGCGCACCGAATCGAACAGCGATGTCCACGACACACCCGCATTCGTCGAGCGCCAGACGCCGCCAGTCGCAGCGGCGATATAAATCACCGTGCCCAATCGTCCACGCTCGGCCACCGCGATTTCGCTGATGCGCCCACCCATGAGCGCTGGTCCGATTCCGCGGAATACGAGGCCACGAGCGAGCACCGAATCGGGACGCTGCGAGGCCTGGGCCGGAGCATCCGTCGGCGAAACAGCTATGAGGATCAAGAGGGACAGGATGAACCGCCGCATGTCTGAGACCGGTGAGGGTTGAGTACATCATCAGCCGGTGCGCAAAGGGCGGCAAGGGTGACAAAAAGGGACCAAGCTGGGTTGTTAGTGCTGTTTGCTAGGGCCTGGTGCTGGAACTGGAGCTGGTGATTCCAGCACCACCAGCGCCCAGCTCCAGATCCAGCAACCACTCCCAGCAAACAGCACTAACAACCCAGCTTGTTTCTGGAGCGAGCAGCGCAGCCTGCAAGTCTTGTGAGTTGTGGTGTGGCGGCGGAGCTTAGGGCGCTTCGGCTCTGGCCTCCTCCGACCCCGCTCCGTGCGACTCCCGCATCCGATCATCCTGCTCCTTGTCGCCATCGGCCTCGCCGCGGCTCTGACGTGGGTGCTTCCCGCCGGCGAATACGAACGACGCGACGATCCGGCGACCGGGCGGCGGGTGGCGGTAGCCGGGACGTACCATCGCGTGGAGGCGGCGCCGGTCGGACCGTTCCGCGCTGTGATGGCCGTGCCCCGCGGATTCGCGGCCGGCATCGATGTGGTGATGACGATTCTTCTCGTGGGCGCCGCCTGGGTCGTCGTCGACAAGCTCGGAACCCTTCGCGTTCTCGTGGGCGCACTCGTCAGGCGCTTCACCGGCCGCGGCCTCATGGCGATTCCGCTCGTCGCGCTGTTCTTCACGATGGGCGGTGCGCTGGAGAACATGCAGGAAGAGATCATCCCGCTCATTCCGGTGCTGCTGTTGCTGGGGCGCGGCGTTGGCGTGGATGCGCTGACGGTCGTTGCGATGAGCGCGGGTGCGGCGATGGTGGGTTCGGCGTTCGGCCCGACGAATCCATTCCAGGCCGGCATCGCACTCAAGCTGGCCGAGCTGCCTCCGCTCGCCGGTGGCGGCATCCGTTTGGTCACGTTGGTCATCGGATTCCTGATTTGGGTGGCGTGGACGATGCAGTACGCCAAGCGCCATCCGCAGCCGGTGGAGGTCGTAGCGTCTGACGGCCGAAGCCTGACGAGTCGCGACCTGGCAATCATCTCCTGCGTACTGCTGCCGTTCGCCGCGTACCTCTACGGCGTCATGCGCCTCAACTGGGGATTCGATGAGCTGTCAGCCGCGTTTCTCATTGGTGGAGTCGCGGCGGGCCTTATCGGGGGTCTGGGCACGACGGGGACCGTGCGCACGTTCCTCGAGGGAATGCAGGCGCTGTTACCGGCGGCGTCGATGGTCGCGCTGGCGCGCAGCATCTCGCTCGTGCTCGCCGACGGGCGCGTGATCGACACCATCCTGCATGCCTTGGCGACGCCGCTGGCGCAGGTACCGCCGGTGGCGACGGGCGTGCTGATGATTCCCGTGCACGCCCTCATTCACATTCCCGTGTCGAGCGTGAGCGGGCAGGCGGCGCTCACCATGCCGATCTTCGTGCCGTTAGGCGACCTGGTGGGTCTCTCTCGTCAGGCGGTGGTACTTGCCTACCAGACGGGCGCCGGCCTGATGGAATTGCTCACGCCGACGAACGGAGCGTTGATGGCGCTGCTCCTGGCCGCGGATGTGCCGTTCTCGCGATGGGTCCGGTTCGCGGCGGTGGGTGCGCTGCTGCTCGTGCCCGTTGGCCTGGTGGCGATGCTGCTCGCCTAGCTCACGTGCGGCTGCCTGCGTTGGGGATCACGCCGTTGCGACGAGCATGGCATTGATCTCTCGTTCAGGCAACGCGAATTGCGATTCCGCGCACCGCGCAGTGATACATCGTGGAACCGGCCGTGTATTTGGTGCGGGCAGCGCAGCAATACATGGCGACGGGGCAAGGTATTCCGCACCTGCAATGTGTGCGAATGCGAACGCGTGGGTCCTGGAAAGGCATGATCGAATTGCAGCGATACGCCGGATGGCATAGCATATTAGAGCAGCAGAAAACCAAGTTAGGTGGCGGAAGAAGGTGCCGCACATGAGCAATAGGATCCGAATACTAAAGGTCGATGCCGTGACTGCTCGCGATCCGAAGGCGCGGTGCGCGGCGTGTGGACGAGTTGGCACGTGGGCATGGATCGCACATGGAAGCGCGCCACGCACGATTGATCGATACTGTCGCCGCTGCTGGCCCGTGGCGCACGAGCGTTCTGAGGCTACGGTGTGGGGTGCGATAGCCGCTTACGAGCGAGCGCGCCGGGATTGGGTTGCTCGGCGGCAGATCGGCGCCCGGACTGCCATGCCCGCTATGCCGGACTTAGGTGACCGCGTGATGGGGTGGCATTGGACCTGATTCTTGGTTCGGAGTGGCGTTCTCTGCGCCGACTAATACCGTCCTTGTTGGCGCACCGTCGATCCGCCACCTAACACGACCTTATGAGAGCCTGGTGCGTCGCGTGACCGCGACGCAGGGGGCACCTTCCCGGATCACCCTCGGGAGGAC
>CAZSNV010000098.1:0-15884 GCA_964608035.1 uncultured Gemmatimonadaceae bacterium
CGATGTTCGAGGGACGCCACATGACAGGCGCCGACAGCGCCAGCCACGCCCTCCATTGCGTGCCCGGCTTCCAGGGCGTCGGCAGAGAATTGGCCGGCGCGCTGGTGAGCGCGCAGATCGCCATCGGCGTGATGCTCGCGATTGGCGCCGGCCTCCTGGTGCGCAGCCTGGCGCGGATCATGGACATCGATCCCGGCTTCGCCACCGAGCAGGTGGTCACGGCGCAGGTGAACCCGCCCCGTGCGCGGTATGCGGACGGGGAGCGCCAGCGCACACTCGTCAGGCAGGCGGTTGAGCGACTTACGGCGGCGCCCGGGGTGAGCGCGGCGGCGGTAACGACCCAGCTTCCGTTCGATCAGACGAGCCACGGCATGGCGATGTGGATCGATGGATGGACCACGGACCCGAACAAGCTGGAACTGTTCGAGCTACGGAAAGTGACGCCGGAGTTCTTCCGGGCGATGGGAATCCCGATGCGGCAGGGCCGCGCCTTCACGGCCGCCGATCGCGCCGATGGCGCACCGGTTGCCATCGTGAGCGAGACGGCCGCGAAACGATTCTGGCTAGGCAAGAACCCCGTAGGTGGGCAGATTCGTTTCCCCTGGCCGGGCTGGATGTCGGTCGTGGGGGTCGTCGCTGACGTCCGAAACAACGACCTGAAGGAGGCGGAGCTGCCGGCGGTGTACGTGCCGTTCGATCAGTCGCCGGAAGTACCCTTCGCGCTCACCGTTCGCACGAGCGCGGATCCTGCTGCCACCATTTCGCTGATCCGGAGCGTGATGCTCGAGCTGGCGAGCGACACGCCGCTGAGCCGTGAGCGCACGATGGCGGCCCTCGTCGATGATTCCATGCTGGGCGCCCGCGCGGCCGCGGTGCTGCTCCTTGGATTCGGCGTGCTGGCGCTCCTGCTTGGCAGTATCGGGACCTATGGACTCGTGGCGTACGGCGTCGAAGCGAGACAGCGGGAGTTTGCCGTGCGGATTGCCGTCGGTGCGCGCGCCGCGAGCGTCATGCGCCTCGTCCTCCGCGACGGAGCCCGGCTGGCGGCGGCGGGAGTGGTCATCGGAGTCGGCGGGGCGTTCGCGCTGTCAGGCTTCATGCGCGGCCTGCTCTTCGAAGTCGCACCTAACGACCCGGTTACCTTCATGACCGCGCCGCTGCTGCTGGCTGTGACCGCGATGCTTGCCTGCGCGATTCCGGCGTGGCGGGCGACCCGTGTCGATCCGAATGCGACGCTGAGGAGGGAATAATACTAGACGGGGGACGGGGGACGGGTGACGGGGGACGGGTGACGGGAGATCACCCGCGTGCAGTGATCCAATCTGATTCAGTAGGAATGCGTACCGAATTCCGCGCAGTAATGGATACGCAGTTCTCTCCCGTCCCCCGTCCCCCGTCTCCCGTCTCCCGTCTCCCGTCTATCGGTTGAGCCAATGCGCGATCTTGATGAGGAACGTGTTCTCCGGATGCAGCGCGAACAGGTCACGGTAGTCGCGCGACCATGACTGGCGCACGCTGCCGTCGTCCGATTCCTGGCGACCATGCGTCCAGACCAGGAACATCGTCGAGCCTGGGCGATACTCCCAGCGCACAACGGCGTTGGTGCGCAGCTGCGTGAACTTGAACGCCGTCTCTGAGTTCGGCGGAGGTGTGTAGGGCCGGAACCGGTCGTCATAATCATCCGCGCCCGGTGTGGCGCTGACCTCGCGGAAGCTGGAATACGTTCCCGAAGAGACGAACGGGGCCCCATAAAACTCCAATGTCAGGTCCGGCGTCGCGGTGTAGTTCAACCGCAGGCTCATCGACACCGTCCGCTGATCGAGATGCGCGAAGCTGTAATGCCTCACGCCCGCCTGGTCATCGAAGTTGCCGTACCACTGCGCGTCGTTCTTGTCCTTCTCCACGCCCAGGCTGAGGTTCGCCTGAAGGCTCGTCGAGAGCCGGAAGTTCATGTACGGGCTGAGCGACGTGCCGCGCGAATTCCCCTCGTCGCTGAAGGAAAGATTCACCCACGTGCCGCCCGCAATCGTCTTGCGGCTGTCGGTGTTCACGCCGCCCCACGGGAAGAAGCCTCGCGACGACCGCAGCACCGGACCGCCGCGCGTGCAGCGGTCACAGTAGCTCGGCGTCACGCCGGACATCGTGCCGCCGAGGTGCACGTCCCAGTTGTTGTTGAGGCCCAGGTGCCCGTTCATGTTCCAGGCGTTCTCGAGGCGCGTACCCGACGTGTTCCACGTCTCCCAGTGGTTTCCGTTCAGCTGCGCCCAGCGATAGATCCAGCGCGCCGTGCGCCAGCTGAGCGCCCCCCACGTGCTCCAGTCGACACGATCCGCGCGCCGCAGGAAGCCGAGGTCGTTCACGTCGAAGCTGGCGGATTGACGAACGATGCTGGTCTCGAAGCGCGTGATGCCGCCGCTGTACTTCCCGAACTTGAGCTGTTCGGCGTGGCCCGTGAGCGACGTCGCCGACGAATCGACTTCGAGCTCGTCACCAGGCTGCTGGAAATAATGGACGCCGCTTTGCTGGGTGCGCAGCAACGCCGACGGCGTTCCGGTGACACGCGACGCGGCGAACTGACCAGCGAATTCATACTGCTTGTTGTTGAAGCGGTGCCTGAAGGTTGCGCCGGTGGCGTAGGCGCCGTCGTGCATGAAGGGATCGGTGAGCGCATTCAGCGCGCGATTCACGCCCGTGGCAATGACACTGATGCCGGACTCGCCGCCCCGGAGATCCTGCTGCGCCCGCAGAACCACGTAGTTGCTCAATGGCTCGACGGTCCGGTCCTGCGTGCCTTCGACTTCAGGGGTCAGTGCCTCGAGAAGGCCGAAGGACAAGCCACTGCGCGTACGACCCGTGAGCTTGGCTGCCGCCGCAATCGGAGTCGACGTTGCCGTCGTTGCATCGCCGTACTGTCCTCGTAACGTCGGCGACCGGCCGATACGCCGCGAGTAGAAGAGTCCTTCGTTGGTGCTGCAATCGACGACGATGTAGCAGTTCAGCTCGAACCGGTAGAGACCCGTGCCTTCGACAAAGAACGGCCGCCGTTCGGAGAAGAACGATTCAAAGGCTGTGAGGTTCACGACGGCTGGATCGGCTTCCACCTGCCCGAAGTCCGGGTTAACAGTGGCATCGAGCGTAACGTTAGGCGTGATGCCGAGCTTCAGGTCACCGCCCATCGAGATCTGCTGCTCACGCCCGTATCCGCTGGAGGGCAGGTTGCGCTGGACGTTCTTGGTCACCACGTATGGCGTCACCTCGAGCCGGCGGTCGCTGCTGATACCTTCCAGGCCCGTGAGGCGGCCAAGCTGCGACGAGATGCCGCTCCGCGTGGGCGACCACAGCGGCCACGAACTGCGCTCCCTGAACCGCTCGATGTCACGCCAGATTCCGAAGCCGAAGGTGTGGCTGCCGGCGGGTGCATAACGCAGCTGCGACAGGGGGATCCGGAATTCGGCAACCCAGCCGAGCGAGTCGACGACGGTCGCGACGTCCCAGACGCCATTCCACGAGCCATCCTCTTCACCGTCGTTGCTCATCGCGAAATCGCGCTTCACGCCGTCCGGGTTAACGGCGAACTCGAAGCCACTCCGCTTGTCGTCATAGGAATCGATGAGGAGCTTGATCTGATCCGACGGCCCGCGCTGGTCGCGGCGCGACAGCGCATGCATGATGCTGTCGGGATGCGGATCGAACATGCGGACCAGGACGTAGAGATTCTTATCGTCGTAGACGACCTGAAATTCCGTCTTGAAGGTCGGGTCGACGTCCGCGCGCGGTTCGAACTGGCGGAACTCCGAGAACCTGGGGGCATTCTGCCACGCGGCATCATCAGTTCGGCCGTCGATGCGCGGCGGTTGCTCGGCGCGCACGGCGCTGGCCGTCGCGGCGACCGTTGTGGTCGCGTTGTTGGGACGGCCGGTGGGTGAGGCTGCGTCCTGGGGAACGGCGACGAGCGCAGCAACCGAGAGAATGACGAGGCTGGGCATGTGATTGAGTCCAGGCGTTGGTCTGAAACGCCGAGTTGGACAGGTGATGTTGCCGTTTGGTTGCGTTGGTATTCCAACACGTCGTGACGAGCAGAAAACGGGCTCGGCTGTCCCCGGAGGGCGTTATGCGCGGCGTTGACGACTATGCTACTCTGGTAGCATAGTGCTACCAGAGTAGCATACTGACGGATCGTTCGTCAAGCGCCTTGCCGCGGCGCCCCGCCGGCGTTTCAGTCGGCGCGGATCGCGGTCAGCGGGTCCACCCGCGTGGCCCGGAGCATCGGGATGAGGCAGGCAGCTGTCGCGACCACCGCGATGACGGCGACCACGGCGCCAAACGTCGCGGGGTCCGCGGGATCCACGCCGTACAGCAACGATTGCGTTATGCGCGACAGCGCCAGGGCGCCCGCAACGCCGACGACGATGCCAATCGCCGCGATGCTGATGCCCTGTCTGAGCACCAGGCCAACGACCTGGCTGTTGCCGGCGCCCAGCGCCATGCGAATGCCGATCTCGCGATGACGCTCCGACACCATGTAGGACAACACTCCGTACGTGCCGATCGCGGCAAGCAGCAGCGCGACGCCGGCGAAAATGCCGAGCAGGAGCGAGAGAAACTTCTGCCTGGCCAGCGACGCGCCAACGACATCCTCCATCGTGCGCAATTGCACGATCGGCAGTCCAGGATCGATCGCGGACACTGCCTGACGAATCGCGGGCGTCAGCGTCGAGAGTGGACGTGACACCTCGAGCACCAGGTTCATCTGGCGAGGCGCAAATCCCACCAGCCGCGGCAACTGTTCGAAGTTGAAGTAAAGCTCAGTGCCGGCGGGCGCTTCGAGTCCGCCCTGTTTCACGTCCCTTGCGACACCAATGATTGTGAACAGCGGGGTGTTCGGACCGAAAAACGGATTCAGCCGCCGCCCGAGCACATCGGTGTCCTTGTAGAACCGCTTCGCGAGCGACTCGTTGATGATGACCACGGGACCGCCAATCGCGTCACGGTCCTCGAACCCGCGCCCGGCAATGATGTCGATTCCCATGGTCTCGAAGTAGCCGGTCGTTACCGTCTGGTAATAATCGACATTTGCGGGCGGGTCGCCCGGGCCAGGGACGTAGCCTTCGAAATTCGTGTCATTAGCGTTGACTGGTCGCTGGGGCGGCAACCCCTGCATCGCCGCAACACGCTCAACGCCCGGCACGGCGTTGAGGCGGCTCGAGAGATCGGTCACCACCTGCACCACACGCTGCGAGTCGGGATACGTCGCCTGCGGAAGGACGAGGCCAAAGGTCACGCGGTTCTCCACGTCGAAGCCGGCGTCGACACTCGTCAGGTTGCGAAACGTCTTGATGAGCAATCCGGCGCCGATCACCAGCATCACCGCCAAGGCGATTTCAGCCACCACGAGCCCGCGGCGCACGCGGTTTCGTCCCGCGCCTGACGTAGCGCGAACTCCCCCTTCCTTGATGGCCAGACTGACGGCCTGGTCACCCATGTGCAGCAGCGGGGCGAGGCCGAATACAAGGCCGGTCAGTAGCGCCACGCCCACCGTGAACGCGAGAACAACTGGATCGAGCGTGATCTCGGATGCCCGCGGCACGCTGTCAGGGTTCGCGGCCAGCAACGCCTTCAGTCCCCAGTATGCCAGCGCCAATCCGAGAGCGGCACCCAGCAGCGACAGCACCGTGCCCTCGGTCATGAACTGGCGAAGGATCCGCGTCTTGCTCGCGCCGAGCGCCGTGCGAACCGCGAACTCCTTGTGCCGTGATTCGGCGCGCGCCAGCAGCAGGTTGGCTACATTCGCGCACGCGATCAGCAGCACCAGGGCCACCGCGCCCTGCAGGACCCATAATGCCTTCCGGACGTTGCCGACCACTTCGTCGCGCAGCGGCGCCATCTGGACGCGATGCGTCGAGTCGTTAGGGACGTGCGTGTTCGGCGCCCACTCGCTCCATTGCCGGAGCATGCCCTGGAGTTCGGCGTTCGCCTGTCCCGCCGTCATGTTGGGCGCCAGCCGGCCGACTACGTAGGTGAAGTGTGAACCGCGATTCTGCCGGTTCGCCGGGTCAAGTCCAAGGGGAATCCAGAGTTGTGACTTGGAGTCATGGAGATCGAATCCGGGCGGCATCACGCCCAGGACCGTACGCGCGCGACCCTGGATCTGAACCGCCTTGCCGACGATCGACGGATCGGCGCCGAACGCGCGCTGCCAGATCTCGTGCGAGATGACGACGACCGGATCCGCACCCGGTTTGTCCTGTTCGGGCGTAAAGACGCCCCCTCGCTCGGGACGAACGCCGAGGACGTCGAACATGTTGGCGGTGACGAACGCGGCATTCACCCGCTCCGGCCGGTCTCCCTCGCTCAAGTTCATGGCGCCCGTGGTATAGGCACCAACATGTGAGAAGGCGCGGGTGTGTTCCTTGAAGTCGAAGTACTCCGGTGGTGAGATCCAGAACTTGTTGAAGTTGAGCGTCGGGAACTGACTGGTGATGAACATCAGCCGTTCGGCGTCCGGATAGGCCAGTGGCTTTCGCACGACGCCGTTGATCACGCTGAAGATCGCGCTGTTGGCGCCGATACCGAGTCCAATCGTCAGGACGGCGAGCGTGGTGAAGCCCGGCGACCGCCGGAGCAGACGCACGCCGTACTTGAAATCCTGCAGGCCCGAGTCGAGCAGAGAACCCTTTCGCACGTCGCGGACCTGCTCCTTGATGTGCTCGACGCTCCCGGCTTCGAGGCGCGCGGCGCGACGGGCATCGTCGGGAGACATGCCTGCCTTGATCTTCTCCTCGGTCAGGAGATCCACATAAGAGCGCACTTCCTGGTCGAGATCGCGCTCGACGGCGCCCTTGGCGAAGAGGTTGCGGAGGAATGCCATGGTCAGGTTGCCTGCAGTGCGAAAGTGATGGCGAGAGCGATGCGCTTCCATTGGCCGATCTCGGTGTCGAGCTGCCGGCGACCCTTCGCGGTCAGCCGATAGTACTTCGCCTTACGATTGTTCTCCGAGGCTCCCCACATGGCAGTGAGCCATCCGGCGTCCTCCATGCGGTGCAGAGCGGGGAAGAGTGATCCGGGCTTCACGTTGAACGTGCCTTTCGTGATCTGTTCGATCCGCCTCGACACGCCGAGGCCATGCAGCTCGCCCAGGGTGAGGGCCTTGAGAATGAGCAGGTCGAGCGTGCCCTGAAGCAGGTTGGCCGGTTGCGGTGCCACGGAGATGCTCGCGTCGGGGGAAGACGGAGAGAACGCGGTCGACGTATAGAATGTCAATAGGACACCGGCAGGTGGCCTCAGGGTTTATGAGACGGAGAGGACAGGAAACAGGGAAACAGGAAACAGGTAACAGGGAGTGACTGAGGGCCCGCGGCTGGCGCCTGCGGGCCCTCAAGATTTGGACGTTTCGAATCCTTCCCTGTTTCCTGTTTCCCTGTTTCCTGTTTCCTCTCTCCTCTAGTCCTTTACTGCCGTCGTAATGGCGCGAATGCGCGTGCGATGGCGTGCCAGCAGGTATGTAATGAAGTCGCCGACGATCGGGCTCGGCTTGCTGGTGCGGCGGGTAACGACGCGGGCGGTCAGGATATGTGACTGCGCATCCCACACGACGTTGATGGCGCCGCGTGCTTCCTTGGCGCTGTGCAACTTGAGCCAACCGGGATGGCGTCCCGGCGTCTGCATCTTGTCGAGACGCAACCCGAACTTCTCCAGGCGGAGATCAGTCCCGATGGCTTCGCGGAGGCTCCCGCCGTTGGTGCAAATCGCCGAGATGATGATCTGCATGTTTGAACCTGGGGTCGAGGCTTGAGGCTCGAGGGAAGCGTGCAGGGTAGAGGTCTTCGGGTACTTGTCGCTGCCCCCGAAAAACTGACAAATTCCCTCGAGCCTCGAGCCTCGAGCCTCGAGCCTCTGCCCTCAGTAATACCGAATATCAGCCGCTCGTGCGACCGGCGGAAGCGCGGGGGGCAACGTCAGGTTCGAGTCCGCTTGCCGGGCCGTTGAGCGGCACGAGTTGTCCTGGGCGGGTCGACCGTCGTGGGAATCTCGTATCAGATTTCGACCTCGTAGCCGTCGGGATCCTGGAAGAAGACGTAGGGCTCGCCCGGGATGAACTCTCCCGTGTCGGTGATCGTCCCGCCGGCAGAGCGGACCGCGGCGCGGGCGCGCTCGATGTCAGCGGCACGTGTGAGGCGGAACCCGAAATGCGCGACACCGCCGCTCTTTCCCGCCGCGCGTGGATTGCGCTCGAACACCAGGACGTCTCGGCTGCCTGGTGTCTGCGCCTGGACGAATGCGTCGTCCTCGTAGACCGCGACGACGCCGAGCACTTCACGATAGAATCGCAGTGATCGCTGCGGGTCGCGCACGGCAATGGCGAAGTGCGTGAGCCCATGGGTGCGGACCGGTGCTGGAGTGGTCATGAACGTGGGGCGAGAGATCGGACTTCGTCGTGGGACCAAGAATATGAACGCACGGGCCCGTAGGCCAGTCACCCGAGCCCGCATGCGAGCCACGCTCGTGGCTGTTCCCACGCCGTCCCGTACGCCTAACGTGTAACAGCGAGCGGAACCTCCTGAGACGTTTCCGCATGACGGGATCGTATCTATGCTGCGAAAAGCAGCGCGATGCAGGGTGCGTCGGTGCGACTGCCGGGTACACGAATCACTCAGGGGCTCGGGTCCCGGGACCAGGACCATCGGCTCGAGGCGCGAAGGCATGTTTCACAGACCCGCCGAGGACTCGCTAGCCAGGATTGAACAGGCGCGCACCGATGCGATCTCCAGGGCGGAGGCGATGCGCACAGATTCCATCAACAGAGTCGTTCCATTGCGGGCGCGGCCATTGTTTCCGAGCAGAACATGCCGGTGACTCGAACCCGCCGACTGCCGGGCTCGTTTTACATGGGTCTGGCCGTGGGATCGAACTCACCCATGGGTGATCTGGAGAATCTGGGATACGACAGCGGGCTGAACGTCTCGATTCCCATTGGATGGCACAATCCAAGCAATCTCTTCGGCTTCCGGCTGATGCTTGGCTACAACCGCTCAGTGGAGCGTCGTTCACTACTGGTGGCACCTCGCCGGTCGTGCTGTCCAATCCGGATCCCAAGGTGTACTCAGCTGAGCTGGACCTCAACATGAGGTTCCCGTTCAATGAGCGTCGCACCTCCAGCGTGTATTTATCGGGCGGTGGCGGCGTGTACATGTTCCGGAACTTTGGTACAGGTTCGGCGCTCGCGGGTTATCTGGGGAATGACGTGCTGGATCCCAATGACAGCGCGAACGAATCGACGATCAACAAATGGGGCGTCAATGGAGGCGCCGGTCTGGAGTTCGGCATCGGGACGTCGGCAATCTTCGTAGAGTCGCGAATCGTGAATGTCTTCGCGGGTCGCGATGACGAGCCAAACTTCGGCAGCGTCTTTGGCGAAAGGGGGACATCAGTACGGTGGGTGCCACTCATTCTCGGTTTCACAATTCGATAGCTGATCGCAGCGAGCGGCCCGTCGCGTCGTTTGGCGCGGCGGGCCTTGCCGCGTCCGGTGGTCTCGTACGGCGGGTGACGAACACCCTGGCCGCGGCGCTGATCGGCGGGTTGTGCCTGACGACAACCAGCTCGGCGCAAAGCGAAGAGCGTGTGCCGGTGGCATACTCGAATCGGATGAATGAGAGTGGGACGGTCCCGTTCAAGTCCGTCGCCGACAGTCTGGACTGGGCGCGCGCTCGCCTGCTGGCGGGCAAAGGGTCCGGGCTGAGGGTGGTCGTGTCGCTGCGCGAACGCCGCGTTTGGGTGTTGATGGGGGCCGACACGCTGCGAAGCGCCGAAGCCGCCGTCGCGTCGGGCATGACCATCGCGTTTGCCGGACGATCATGGACGTTTCGCACGCCGCGGGGCCGGCACACCGTCATAGCGAGAATCTCAAATCCAGTGTGGCGTCCGCCGGATTGGTTGTATGCCGAAGTGGCGTTGGAGCACAATCTTGGGCTCGCGCAATTGCGACCCGAGCGACCGGTTCGCGTGGGCGACGATGAACTGCTTGTTGTCCGCGGCGGTCTGGTGGGGCTGCTCAGGGAATCGACGCAGGTCTTCTCACCGCTCCCGACAGATGAGCACATCGTGTTCAAGGACACGTTGTACATACCGCCACTGACGACCCAGAACCGTCGCGTCGCGGGCGAACTCGGACGGTATGCCCTCGATCTTGGCGACGGGTACCTCATTCATGGTACGTCCGATCCGGGAAGCATCGGCCAAGCAGTGACCCATGGCTGCATCAGGCTCGGCGACGCCGATATCTCCTGGCTGTATCGACAGGTGCCGCCGGGCACGCCAGTACACATCTACTAGCGGCAGAGGCCGGCGCGGCCGTGACCGCCATCACCGGATATCGCGACTCCTCCACGGTCGCGCCTGCCTAACGTGCGACACCTGATGGACTTGGCGGTGTAAGCACCGACACCTCGTTGTTACAGAGGCACAGGGGAACCCGCCAATGCCAGTTGCTGTCCAGCTGGCTGAGTCCGATATCCGGAGAATCCGTATGACGTTCGCTTCGCGCGTTGTCGCATGCGTCTGTGCCGCGGTGGCGGCACTCCCGGTGACTACTCAGGCGCAAAGCCAGAGCAATGGGGCCACTGCACGACCAGGTACTGACAGCGTGGTCGTCAAGGCGAGCAACAAGTATGGCGCGAGCGGGGTCCATCGGTACCTGCTGGGCGACAACTATCGCGACCTATGGGCCCAACCGATCACCGTGGCGGTACTGGACCTGGGCAAATATGCTGGTGGTCTCAAGCCTCTCGAGGAGGGTGGCAACGCGCAGACGCGCAACCTCCACCTGCGCGGAGCTGACGGAAAGGAGTACGTGTTCCGTCCCGTCGCCAAGGAATTGGTCAAACTTGATGGCGTGCTGGCAGGGACGGTGGTGTCCAACCTCATTAATGACGGCCTGAGCGCGTCGCATCCGGCTGCGACGGTACTACCGAGTGCCCTCCTGAAGGCTGCTGGTGTGCTTCACGCAAGTCCGCACCTCTTCGTCATGCCTGACGACGAGCACCTCGGCGAGTTTCGCAAGGATTTCGCGGGGAGGCTTGGCACCATCGAGGAGTTCCCGGAGGATCCGAAGGATGCGCCGGGGTTCGGCGGTGCGGTCGACATCATCGACAGCGAGGACTTGCTGAAGCGCATCAACGAAGATGCTTCCAACGTGATTGATGCCAATGCGCTTCTGACGGCCCGTCTCATCGACCTGCTCATCGGCGACAGCGATCGGCATCCCGGTCAATGGAAGTGGGCACGGATGCAAGCAGGGCCGAACGCTCGTTGGATCCCGATTCCACGGGATCGCGACAAGGCGTTCGAGGCATACGAAGGCGTGCTGCTGAAGCCGGCCCGGCTCGCGCTGCCACGACTGGTCAGCTTCGACAATGTCGCGGAGCACGGGGGCTTCAATGCAGGCGATTTCGACCGTCGCTTGCTGGTATCGCTCGACCGAGCCGATTTCGATTCGACAGCGCGCTTCCTGCAGCGTGTCATCACCGACTCGGTCATCGACGCGGCCATCCGATCGATGCCCAAAGAGTATCAGCGGCTCCAGCCGGACCTGGGGACTCGAATGCGCGCGCGGCGGGACCATCTGGCACGGTCAACCGCCGACTACTATCGCAGTCTGTTTGAGACTGTCGATCTCCACGGGACCGACGCTCCCGATCGCGCCACGATCACTCGTCAGGAGGATGGAAGTGTCGATGTCCGCCTCGAATCAGGCGGCGTGCCGTACCTCGATCGCCGGTTCGCGCCGAGCGAGTCCAAGGACATCCGCCTGTACCTGCATGACGGAGCCGACACCGCTATCGTCCGCGGCACGGCGCCCCGCAGCATCCCTCTCTGGATCGTGGGCGGGCCCGGACGAAATGCCCTGGTCGACTCATCCACGATCGGCAACCGCCAGCGACCCACGCGGATCTACGACAATGGTGGCCCGCCTAACGCCAACATGATCGGGAAAACCGGCGATGTGACGATCGAAGCCAAACCGGCCGCCGAGAAAGAGAAGAAGGCCGATAGCACCGGCAAGAAGGCTGAAGACGAGAAGGAAAAGACGAAGGCCCTGTACGACCCCGACACTTCCTGGAGCCGACGACCTGCCTTGCAGCTGCATGGCTACGACGTACCGCCATTCCGCGATCGAGGATCGAGCATCAGGCCAATGCTCACCATATCCACGGGCCGTGATGTCGGCCTAACGCCGACCCTCAGGATCACGCGCAAGCAGTACGGCTTCCGACAGTTCCCTTACGCCAGCAAGACGCAACTCGAGATTGCATATGCGACCGGCTTGAAGGCCTGGGAAGTCGAGCTCGAGACGGACAACCGGATCGAGAGCTCTCGGATGTTCATCGCCACTGAGACGGGCATTACCCAACTCATGACGGGCCACTTCGGCGGCTTTGGCAATGACGTGGAGCAGGTGGTGGACCGCGCGCAACTCCTTGTGAACCAGAATCAGATGTACTTCCGACCCGCGGTTGGATGGGCGCTTGGCCTCGGAACCGAACTCACCATGGGACCACAGGTCAAATACACAACGACCGACAGTCTGCCTGATCGATTCATCTCCGAAGCGCGACCCTATGGATTCCGCCGCTTCGGACAGGTCGGCTTCGGCGTGCGCTTGCTCCACGAGACAACGAAAGAGATGGTCGTCCAGGGAAGAACGGGCGAGGAATTTCTCTCGGACGATCCCAAAGTTGGAATGACCCTCGACGCAAGCGCGGCTGTTTATCCGGCGGTCTGGGATACGAAATCGACCTTTGGCACGGTGGCCGCGGTGGCTACGTCGTTTGTGACGCTGCCGGTACCACTGAGCCCGGTCTTTGCGGTGCGCGCCGGCGGACAGCAGAATATCGGCGAGGCGCCATATTTCGAGGCGGCGTTTCTGGGCGGGCGCAGATCCGTGCGCACTTTACGGCGGAATGCGTATGCCGGCGATGCCATGTTGTACGGCTCCGCCGAGCTCCGAATTCCGATCGCGAACTTCCCGCTCATCCTTCCGCTGAACACCGGAATCTTCGGGTTTACCGACGCCGGTCGCGTGTATGTCGATGGGAAGTCCCCCGGCGGCTGGCACACGGGCCGGGGGGTTGGGATCTGGCTTGGCGTCTTGAAGCCATCCACCAGCATCAGCGTGACCTTCACCGACAATCGGGACCGGAAGGTGTTGGTCGGCACGGGATTCGTTTTCTGAGAATTCGAACAATGGACTTTAGATTGCAACGCGGCAGTGGCCGCTATAGCGCATCGAAGCGCGCGGCGATTTGTTTTGGCGCGACGCTGCTTGCCGCCAATTGCTTTCCACCGGTTGAGATCTCGCCGCCGCCTGCTGACGCACCCGCAGCGCTGTTGGCGCTCGCGGGGGCCGCCGTGTTGGTGGGCGCTGGTGATATCGCCGTCTGCGGCACCAGCTACGACGAGGCGACCGCGAAGCTCGTCGACAGCATCTCTACTGCGGACAGCGTCGCGAAGGTAGAGGACGCCATTTTTACGCTCGGCGACCATGTCTACCCAAACGGCGCGAAGACCTACTGGGACCGTTGCTGGAGTCAATCGTGGGGGGACACCGCGAAACGCATCATGCGACGGCTGCGTCCCGCGATTGGCAACCACGACCTCGACAATGGATTTGGCGAGGCCTACTACCAGGTCTTCGGCAAGAACGCCGGAGAGAAGGGAAAGGGCTACTACGGCTACGATCTCGGCGCCTGGAAGGTGATCGTCCTCAACAGCGAGATGATGGTGAATCCGGCGTTTTCGGTCGACTCGCGCCGAGCACAAGAGGATTGGCTCAAGAAGGAACTGGCCGGTAACACGAAGAAGTGCACAGTCGCGTATTTCCACCGACCTCGCTTCAGCTCGGGTGGCCACGAGGGTGATCTTCGCATGACCGGGCTCTGGAACATCCTGTACGAAGGAAACGTCGACCTGGTCCTGAATGGCCACGAGCACCACTACGAACGCTTCGAACCGCAGACGCCTGCCGGTCTTCGCGACACGGTGAAGGGAATCACCCAGATTATCGTAGGGACCGGCGGCGCCGGCCTGACGGGAATCCGCGTGCCCGTGGCGGCGAATTCAGCCAGTCGCATCCAGGGGCACCACGGTGTCCTGAAACTCACGTTAGGCGGCGAGGAGTGGCAGCACGCATTTCTCGACACGCAGGGACGCATCTGGGATCGCGGGGCGGGCAAGTGTCACTGAGCGAGGAGACGCCGGTGGCCAACAGGCCGGAAGGCGAGACGCGGCCTGCCGTAGCGCTCGAGGCCGAGAAACCGGTTGCCATAGCGCCGGAGACGGATGACGGCGCCTCCGAGGTCGCGGCCAGCCTGTATCGTCATCACTTGTATGCCGCCCGGCACTTGTCCGAACTGGCGTGCGAAATCGAGAAGGAGAATGCCGGCAGCAGGGATGCGGACGTTATCCGACGCCACCGCGCCTACGTGATCGGTGCGGTGCTCGCGTCGGCGGCGTTCCTCGAGGCATCGATCAACGAGCTGTACCTCGAGGTACAGGATCACGTGGTGAACGGCACGGCTGGTGGCCGCAGGCGGGTTCTTGCACTCCCCGCGCATTTCTGGTCGGCTGTCGCGCGCCCACCAATCCTTCACAAATACCAGCTCGCGCTGGTCGTCGCCGACGCCGAACCGTTTGACGAAAGCAGGGCTCCATTCCGAGACGCCGATAGCCTGATCGCTCTCCGTGACGCCTTCGTGCATGGGCGCGTTGAGTGGCGGGATCAGCATGGGCGGCGCCAGAATCTCGAGCGCCGGTTACGTGCAAAGTTTGCCCACAATGCGCTGGCCAGCGAAGCCGACCCGCTGTTTCCTGACCAATTGCTGGGTGCGGGTTGTGCGGTCTGGGCAGTGCGAGTGGCCGAGCGCTTCAGCAATGAGTTCTGCCAGCGCATGGCAATCCCCTCGCGAGGCGGTACGCCCAGAGAAGCGTCGCGATAGACAAAGGCCGCCACGAGTGGTGGCGGCCTTTTCTTGCAGCGCGGTCGCTTACTGCACGCGAGCCAGCCGGAATTCGGGCATTGGCGACCTGTATCCGAGTGACCCCAGCGGCGATGTCTGGAACTGGGACAGCAGGTGAACGTGGTCCTCGTAGACCGCGACGGCGCCCTGCAGCGTCGCCTCCGTCCAGCCACCACAACGCATGGCGATGACGTCAATGCCGGCTTTCTCGCCGCTGGCCACGTCGTACGGCGAATCTCCAACCATCACGATCCCCTCGCGAGTGCATTCGCACGAGAGAATCAGCGAGGAAACCGTCTCGGAGAGAACGACATCACGCGGTTCTCCGTCGGCAGCGATGATGTCATCGAGCAGGTCTGCCACACCGGACGCACGAACCAGGTCGGGGGCGCCGTCGGCGCTGCCGCCTGAGAAGGCTACGACACGCAGGCCATCGGCCTTCATGCGCTGCAAAAGGCGCCTGGCGCCCACAAAGGGCAGGATCCGCGGCAGGTACCAGGTCCGGAAGATCTTCTCCTGGTGACGAACGATCTCACGGCCTTCGGGCGAGGCCGCCGACACGCCTGCGACGATACGGAGCAACTCACCAGCGGCAACGCCGCTGAGGTGACGAAGCAGGTCGATCGAAACGTCATGACCGCCATCGTGCAGGGCGACCAGCCAGGACAAGGTTGATGCCTCGCGGGTGTCAACCAGGGCGCCTTCGAGCCCGAGAATCACGGCTCGACGCTCCTTGGGACGGACCCGCTTCGCCAACGCAGCCTGCGTCTGGCCGATGAAACGGAGCCGCGATCCGCTGAAGCGTTCCTTGTCCGACGTCAACGGCACCTCACGCAAACCACCATCGATGAGAATGGGCCGATCGATCAG
>CAZSNV010000099.1:0-15595 GCA_964608035.1 uncultured Gemmatimonadaceae bacterium
ACGAACGCCACGCTCACGATCGATGACGGCTACCCGCCGTTCGCGCCCACCGATGGCAACCGGCGATTGTTGTCAGTGCTCGACCAGGGCAGCCGCGACGCGGGACTGCCGCCGGTGGGAGCGGTTGATCCGGCTCGCGCCGGCGCGGCCGACATCTCCTTCGTCGCCGGGCGCGTGGAAGCGGCGCTGGACGGGTTGGGACTCAAGGGGCGCGCCGATCACACGGTGAACGAGACCGCGGACCTCACCATGCTCGCCGTGCAGGCGAAGCGCGCGGCGATTCTGATGAGCCGCCTTGCAACGGGAAGAGAGAAATGAACCTGGAACGTCGTGACTTTGTCGTCGCGGGAGCGGGATCGCTCCTCGCGTTGGCCGGCGTGCCTGCACTCGTCCGGCAACAGGGCGCCCATGATCTCGTCATTCGCAATGGAACCGTCTTCGACGGCACAGGCTCGGCCGGCGTTGAAGCGGATGTGGCCATCAGCGGCGGCAAGATCACACAGGTTGGTCGCCGCCTGACGGGCAGCGGCACCGAGGAGATTGATGCCCGGGGGCTGGCGGTGTCGCCGGGGTTTGTGGACCTGCATTCGCACGGAGACGGGTCGATGGATGAAGACCCGCGCATGGAATCGGTCGTGCGCCAGGGAATCACTACGATAGTAGTGGGGCAGGATGGGTCATCGCGGGCAGGGGGCAGCGGGCAGCGGGCAGCGGGAGATTCTGCAAGGTTCTCCGGTCTGTTCACTTCGATTGACGCGTTGCGGCCTGCTGTCAATGTCGCCTCCATGATCGGACTTGGGTCCGTCCGTGGCCGCGTTGTTGGCAACACCGACCGGCCGGCCACGCCTGACGAGTTGCGGACAATGGTCGCGATGGTTGAGGCCGCACTGGCCGATGGAGCGTGCGGTGCGTCGTCGGGACTCGAGTACACGCCTGGTGCCTTTGCGTCGACCGAAGAGCTCATTGCCCTGTGCAAGCCGCTCGCTTCCCGGCGGCTTCCGTACGCAACGCACATGCGGAATGAGGATGACCGTTTGCTCGACTCGATCGATGAATCGATCGCCGTGGCACGAGGCTCTGGATGTCCACTGCAGATCTCCCACCTGAAGACCCAGGGCCCGCGCAACTGGTCCAAACTCGACATGGTCTTCGCGCGTGTCGATGGCGCAGCCGCGGCTGGCCTCGACGTTGCATTCGATCGCTACCCGTACATTGCATACGCGACCGGACTCACCAACCTCTTTCCGGTCTGGAGCCGCGACGGCGGCACCGAAGCGTTCCTCGCCCGCCTCGCCGATTCGACCGTGGCGCCGCGTATTCGTGCCGAGACACTCGCCAAGGTTGACCTGATCGGCGGCTGGGAGAACGTGCACATCTCATCGGTACGCGATTCCGTGGATCGTGCCGCCGAAGGGAAGCGACTCGGCACATACGCCAAGTCGATCAGCGCGGACCCGTACCAGCTCACCGTTGCCATGCTCGGGCGCAATCGGGGGAGTATCGGCATGGTCGGCTTCGCGATGAGCGAGGAGAACGTCGACCGCATTCTTGCGCATCCACGAGGCATGGTGGCGAGCGATGGCGGCTCGTTTGCGATCGAAGGACCCACGCGCCGCGGCAGTCCGCATCCGCGCGGGCTGGGCACGTTTCCGCGGGTTCTGGGTCGTTATGTGCGCGAGCGCAAGGCGCTGAAGCTCGAGCAGGCGATCAACAAGATGACGGCGCTGCCAGCGTCCCGCGTTCGATTCAACGATCGCGGTCGCCTCGCCCCCGGACTGGCCGCCGATGTCGTTGTGTTTGATCCGGCTACGGTCGCCGACAAGGCCACGTTCGAAGAGCCGTTTCAGTATCCGGTAGGTGTGAAGGTCGTGGTGGTGAACGGCGTGGTCGCCTTGCGCGATGGCCAGCGCACCGATCGACTCACTGGCCGGGCCGTCCGCACTGGGTAGGGCGTCGGGCTCGCGCTCACTTGCTGGCCCCCATCGACGGCGAACGGTACGTTAGGTCCGGCCGCGTTGTCCATTGCGTTGCCTCACCCTCCTGGACTCATGAACCAAACCCAGCTTCGGCACGCCTTGTCCGGTCGCTACGCGATCGAACGCGAACTGGGTTCAGGTGGCATGGCGACCGTGTACCTGGCCCGTGACGAACGCCACGACCGCCACGTCGCCATCAAGGTCCTGCACGAGGACCTCGGTGCCACGTTAGGCCCCGAGCGGTTCCTGGCGGAGATCAAGACGACGGCGCGGCTCCAGCATCCGCACATCCTGCCGCTGCTGGACTCCGGCGCGGCCGGCGGGTTGCTGTACTACGTGATGCCATTCGTCGAGGGAGAGACCCTCCGCGCGCGCCTCATGCGCGATACGCAGTTGCCGATCGAGGACGCGGTGCGGATTGCGCGGGAGGTGGCGGATGCCCTGGGCCATGCGCACGGACATGGCATCGTGCACCGGGACATCAAGCCGGAGAACATCCTGCTGCAAGGAGGGCACGCACTGGTGGCGGACTTCGGGATCGCCCTGGCGGTGCAACACGCTGGGGGGACGCGGCTCACCCAGACGGGGCTGAGCCTCGGGACGCCGCAGTACATGAGTCCCGAGCAGGCCATGGGAGAGAAGACGGTCGGTCCGGCAGCGGATCTCTACGCGCTCGGCGCGGTCACGTACGAAATGCTGACCGGGGAACCACCGTTCACCGGCGCAACGGTGCAGGCAATCGTTGCGAAGGTGCTGTCGTCGGAACCGGCGCGACCGACGATGCTGCGAAAGACGGTGCCGCTCCACGTCGAAGCGGCCGTCCTCAAGGCGTTGGCCAAAATCCCGGCAGATCGGTTTCCGGGCGCGGCGCAGTTCGCCGAGGCCCTCACCAAGCCGACAGCCGAAGGATTCGTTGCACCGGGCTCCGCTCACCCCGGTCGTTCCAGCGCCGCGACCAAACGCTCCGAACGATGGTGGCCTGGCATCGCGACCGCGATGTTGCTGCTGGCGATTGTCTCGAGCGTCGTTGCCGTGCGCGCGACCCGCGCGGCGCACCTAACGATGTCGCTGAAGCAATACGATGTCGTACTTCCTGACAGCGCGCCGATCGCGCTGGACGGTTCCACCGCGCTGGCCATTGCACCCGGTGGGGAGTATGTGGTGTACATCGCCCGCCGCGGCGAAACGAACGAGCTCTGGTATCGCAGTCTGGTGGACACCATCGCGCGCCCGCTCCCAGGCACGAAAGGAGCGCTCTATCTGGCGCTCAGTCCCGATGGCGGGTCGGTCGCCTTCATAGCCGAGAATCGCGTGCGGCTGGCATCGCTCGCCGGCGAGGCCGTGCGGGAGCTGGGAACGGTTCGTCGGCCTGAGGGAATCACGTGGCGCACGAACGATCGTGTGCTCGTCGGCGATTCCGACCTCGGGCTGATGGAGTTCGACCGGCTCGGCGGACAATCCGCCCAACTCGACGAGGGCGATTGCCCGTCAACGTGGGTGGTCTCGGAGCGGGCGGTCCTGTGCGATAATCGACTCGTCGACCTCGAGGCGGACAGCGTGATCAGCCTGACCGTGGCCGGTTCAGGAAGATCGACCGATTCCCGGATCGCCTTGAGCGGCAGGTCCTCCGAAATGATCGACCGGGAGCACGTGATCTATTCGGCGCCGGACGGCTCGGTGATCGGCGCGCGGTGGTCGCCAGAAACGGGAATCGTCAGGCAGCGCACGGTCATACACAGCGGCATACGCGTCGAGGGAGTCTACGGGTACCGTCAGGCCGCCATTTCGACGTCGGGCGCCCTCGCCTACGTGCCCGGATCGTTCAATGGTTCCGGTCACTTCGTGCGGAACGACGGAACGCGGCCGACCCAACTTCCGATCGAGCCGATGACAGCCGCCCAGTTCGATGTCAGCCCCGACGGGCGGCGTCTCGCGGTCGTCAAGGTCGCTGTCGATGGGAACGAACTCTGGGTCCACGACATGCTGACGGGGGAGGGATTCCAATGGGCGCGCGCCGCAGTGCTCGCCGATCCACGCTGGAGCCCGGACAGTCGGCGAATCGTGGTGGGTACGCTCGATCCGCCTGGACCACCTGCCACGATTGTCATCTCACAGGAGCGCGTGGGTGCTCCGGACACGTTGCACGGGGTCGTCGTCAATCCGAGTCACTGGTTCAACGAACGCAGGATCCTGGCGAGTACCGACCCGAACGCCGTACCGCAGCTTGTGTGGGTGGAACTGACCGACACGGGAACGGTGCGTGCCGACACCGTGCGCAGCACGCGCGCAGAGCAACGTGGTGTCGTCTCGCCTGATGGACGCCTTTTCGCGTACGTCGCCGCCGACGAGATCGCAGTAGAGGTGGTGGGTGGCGGTGGGCGGAGTATTGTCGGGCGCGGGATCGACCCTCTCTGGCTGGACGCACGAACACTGGTTATCCGCGCGGGACTCGGAGTCTGGTCCCGTGTGCGACTCAACGCCGAAGCATCACCCACGTCGCGGCCCCAGCGCTGGTTCTCGGATCCGCGTTTTGTGGACACCAACCTCCGCTCCAACGCGATCACGCCGAGCGGCGAGTTGGTCTACGTGCAGGGCTCGGGCCGGACGACCTCCAGCTTTATTCGCGTCGTGCCGAAATGGGCGGACCAGGTTCGCGCAGCGGTTGCGAGTGCGGAGCGGTGATCGAACTGCCGTCCGATCGCATTCGGCTTGCAATGCAGATGGCACCGGACTCACCATGCCACCGTCGACGGAATTGTCCGGCACCATGACGAGCCTGGGCCAACGCGCCCAGTTCATCACGGACTTCGCGCGGCGCTTGCACCTGGCCGGGGTATCGGCGGCCCGACTCGAGGGCGCGGTCCAATCAACGTCAAAGTCGATCGGCGTGGACTGTGAGATCTGGTCGAGTCCGACCGGGATCCTGTTGTCGTTAGGAGACCGCGCTGATCCAGGCGCCGGTCAGCAGACGCGTGTGCTCCGTTTGGACCCCGCGGAACCCAACCTGTCCGACCTCGTCGCACTTGACGAAATCGCCGAGCTGGTGATCGCAGCACGCCTGGATATCGTCGAAGCGTCAGCGCGACTGCGGGCTTTGGATCGCCCGCCAGAGCAAAGGCAACGCGCGTGGACCACGGTGGCTTTCGGTCTGGCCGCGGCAGCGGTTGCCGGTTTGCTCCGCACGAGCTGGACCGACATCGCCGTGGCCGGCGCGTTAGGCCTGATCATCGGCGCCATTGCCGTTGCCTCGCGCACGAGGCCGCACCTGGCGGCGGCCTCGGAGGCGATCGCGGCGATGGTTGCCACGGTGCTTGCCGCGGGCTTCGCGCATTTCATTGCGCCCCTTTCGGTTCAGACCGTGGTGATCGCTGCGCTGATCGTCCTCATGCCCGGCTTGACGCTCACCACCGCGGTGACCGAATTGGCGTCGGGTCAGCTGGTCACCGGCACCGCGCGCTTTGCCGGTGCGATGGTCGTGCTGCTCAAGCTCACGTTCGGCAGCGTGGCCGGCGCCCAGATCGTGAACGCGCTGGGCTGGGTGCCGCGCAGCGCCCAGGCGGCGCCACTGCCACCACTCGTTGAAGGCATCGCGATGATTGCGGCCGCGTTCTCGTTCGCGATCCTGTTTCGCGCGTCACGACGCGATATCCCGCTGGTGATGCTGAGCGCAGTGACGGGCTATGTGCTGACCCGATTCGCGAGCGGTTGGTTCGCCCCGTCACAGGGCGTCACCTTCGCGGGCGCAGTCTTCTTCTCCAGTCTCGTCATGGCGGCTCTGGCGAATCTCTACGGACGCGTCGCCCGACGTCCGGGAACGCTCGTTCGACTGCCGTCGATCATGCTGCTCGTCCCGGGGAGCGTCGGCTTCCGCGGCCTCGCGTTGCTGATGGAGCGCGACTACACGTTAGGCATGGATACCGGCGTTGCAGTGCTCAGCGCGCTGGTGGCGCTGATGGCTGGACTCTTGTTCGGGAGCGTGCTGGTGCCGCCGCGGAGATACCTCTAGCGACAAGCGATCAGCAACACCCGCCGACTTGTTGACGATTACCGATCGCTGATCGCTGATCGCTGATCGCTGATCGCTGATCGCTATCCAATCAACACGTTCACTATCGCATTTCCGATGCCTACAAGCGCCGCCCCCGAGATCAGCCCCGCGCAGATCGACTCGTAACCGTCGACCCAGATCGCGTGGGCACGTGTGCCGGCCGCGGGCTTCTTGCGCCCCTGCCACCAGAAGATCATCGCGCCCACCCACATCGCGATGCACGATTCAGGCGGCAGGATGACGCCGAGCCCGATCGATACCGCGGAGAGCGGGAAGGCGCCCTTGGTCCGGATCCGGAGCACCTCGAACACCAGCGCGAGAATGGCCGCCACGATCATCGAGATCACTGCGGACGGTGCGAGCTGGCTCAGTCCATTCGTGATCAGGTCCGCCACACCCTTCCATTGCACGGCCGCCGGCATCGGGAACTGCTCGGAGATGATCGTCGTGACCGATCGAACGCCTTCTGCATTCGGTGGAAGGAAGAGCAGGAAGAACAGCGGAACGGTTGCCAGCGTTCCGGCAAAGATGCCGATCACGTGACCGATCGCCTGCTGCCGTGGCTTGGCGCCCAGCATGTACCCGGGCTTGATGTCCGACAGCAGGTTCGACGCGTTCGACGAAATCTCGGCGGTCATCGTGGCCGGAATGATGTTCGCCGCAGGATTGACGCGGTCGATCGCACCCATGGTGAACTGCGTGATCTTCGAGAGCGCGCCCGTGGGCGTCCACGACGTCAGCGCCATTGAGTTCGTCGAGATGACCGTCAGCAGGAAAATCAACGGCAGCGAAATGAGCGCGAGGAACCAGCTTATACCGAAGAACTGGTGCGTGATCCAGGCGCCCACAACACTCAGGATCGGAACTCCGACGAACGAGACCCAGAGCGGGACTTCGATGTGCCGCAGTGGATCCGATCCGGCCGGTGCCGCCTTCTTGCCGAGTGACTTGAACGCATTGGTGAAGATCTCCGGCTTGGCGAAGAGCCCGACGAGCGCGCCCACCACCATCATCGTCACGCCCCACCAGAGCGACCACTGGTTCACGATCTCGGGGCGCGAGATCGCGATTACCGCACCGCTAGGTGCGGTGTACGAACGAATATCGCCTCGTTGAATCATGATCGGCGCCAGGACCGCGAAGTTCACGAGTGCGCCGAGGAGGACGCTGGTCGCAACACGGATTCCCATCAGGCCGCCAACTCCCAGCATGGCGGCGTCGAGCGTCAGGCGCAGCCCGAGCTGCCGGATATCGGTGCCGAGGATTCTCGGGATCCACAGGTTCAGGCGCGCGGCAGCGTCGTAGTAGTACTGGTCGAAGCGTTCCTGCCAGTGCCACGGCTCGGTCATCCCGGCCCACTTATCCATGCGCAGGATCTTGAACTGCAGCAACCGCATCCAGCCGTCGCTGGCGATTAACTGGTACAGGGCCGTAAAGCCGGCGGTGACCCCGAGGAGCTTCGCTCTGAACATGCCGGCGGCTGCCTCACCGGTGTATAGCGCGTCGAGCACCACGCCGGCGGCGCGACCTTCCGGGAACGGGAGTTGGTCCTCGTTGATGAAGCGCCGCTTCATCGGAAACGCCACCAGCACACCGATGCTGGAGATGACGACGTTGAAGATCATCAACTTCCACCACGGCACGATGGTTCCCGTGACCATCATGTACGCCGCCAGCCCCGAAACGATCGGTGTGACCATGTAGCCCGAGGCCGTCGCAATCGACTGCGTACAGTTGTTCTCGAGGATCGTGAAGTCGTCGATCATCCCCGAACGCGACATGATCCGGAACAGCGCGAAGGCGAGGATGACCGACGTGAGGCCGACGCCGATGGTAATCCCGGTCTTCCCCGCGATGTAGAGCGCCGTGGCTGACAGGACACCGCCGAGCAGGAATCCGGTGATCGCGGCGCGGATGGTGAGCTGCGGCATGTCACCGCGGTACACATTCTCGAACCACCACGTGTCCTTCTGAAGCCGGGACCAGGTCGCGATCTGGTCCTCGTTCAGCTGCTTGATGGCCATGGTGACACAGTGATTAGTGATTAGTGACTAGTACCTTGAGCTCAGAGCTCAGAGCTCAGAGCTCAGAGCTCAGAGCTAACGCCCGTACCCCGGTCCACGCACGACAACACCAGGCTTGGCCCCCGTGTGCTGGCCATTCAGTAGCACCGCTACGCCATTCACGAAGACCTCACGCACACCGGTCGAGAGCTGGTGCGGGCGCTCGAACGTCGCGTGATCGGTGATCGTGGCCGGATCGAAAACGATCACGTCGGCCTTGAGCCCCGCCTTGAGCACGCCGCGGTCGGTAATCGACAAGCGCGTCGCGACGGCGGAACTCGCCTTACGCACGGCGTCCTCGAGCGGGATCACCTGCTGCTCGCGCACATAACGCGCGAAGATCCGCGGAAAGTTGCCGTACGCGCGCGGGTGAGTCAGGCCCCGCGCGGTCGCCGGATCCTGCGAACCGGCGTCCGTCCCGAACTTCAACCATGGTTGCCGGAGCTGGAGGCGGATGTTCTCCTCGCTCATCAGGAACAGGATCTCGCCGAGCCGGAGCTCTTCATCGACGTTGAGGTCGATGATCACTTCGGCCCAGTCCTTGCCTAACGCGGCGGCGATCTCCGAAAGCCGCTTCCCCTCGAACTGCTTGTTCGCCTCCTTGCGGAAGCCCATGACCATGACGTTCGCCGGCGTAGCGATCTCACAGAGATTCTCGTAGCCGGCATCCATCGCGTGCATCTCGGCGACCATCGTCGCGCGCAGCGCCGGATTCTTCAGGTTTTCCAGCAGCCGTCCACCCGCGGCGTACTTCGGCGGAATGCAGGACGCGAACGAATTCCCGCCGGCCGGATACAGGTACATGTTCGCCTGCACGTCCTGTCCGGCGGCGCGCGCCGAGTCGATCTTCGCGATTGCCACCGGCATCTTGGGCCAGTTCCGCGGGCCGCTGGCTTTCAGGTGGAATATCTCGACCGGCACCCCTCCCTCACGTCCAATCCGCATTGCTTCATCAATAGCCTCCAGGAACTTGTCGCCCTCGCTGCGCATGTGGGTGATGTAGACGCCACCGTAAGGGGCCATCGCCTTCGCGGCTTCGACCAGCTCCTCCGTGCTCGCGTACGTGTTAGGCGGATAGATGAGCGCGCTCGCGATGCCAAACGCGCCGTCCCGCATTCCGCGCACGACCATGGCGCGCATGGTGTCGCGCTCGGCGCTGGTGAGTGGTCCTTCCTCTTCGCCCTTGGCGTAGACGCGCACCGTGCCGTCGCCGAGGAACGAGCCGACGTTCTGCGCAGCGCCACGGCCGACCATGAACTCCAGCCACTTCGAGAACCCATTTGGTCCGGTGAAGCCAGACAGCACGCGCCGCGCCGCGGTATCCGACTCGGCCGCGAGCAACTTGTCGTTGATCGGACCAAGGGATGAGCCTTCACCATGAATGGCAGTCGTGATGCCCTGCGTGATCATGGACAGCGCCTTGCCATCGCCCGCCATGTAGTGACCGATGGAGTGCGCCTGGATATCGATGAAGCCCGGCGCCACGACGTGGCCGGTCGCATCTATCCGGGTCGACGCCCGTGCGCTCCGAAAGCTTCCGCGCGGACCCATCGCCGCGATTCGGTCACCGCGAAGCGCGAGGTCACCGTAGTACCAGGCGGCTCCGGTGCCGTCCACGACGCGTCCATTCTCGATGACCACGTCGAAGGCGTCGCCGGCGGCTGGCGAGGCCGTGACTCCGGCGCGCCCCGCGCAGCCGGCAAGGAGGAGGGCCAGGATGGGAAGGGCACCAGACAGTGGTCGCATCGAGAGGAGCGGGCTGAGGTCTGCAGAAGGGAAGTTCGGCCGGGCGAAGGTATCAGTCGGGACGGTGCGCGGGCCAGCGGGGAGCACTGGATGTTGCGAGGGTTGCTCAGGCGCGAGCGATGCCACAGCATAGTGACGCAACCAGTCCCCAAAGCATGACGTCAAGTATATGGAAGCGCTGGACATCCTGGTTCAGGCAGGTGTCGGCGGCGGACGTGCTGACGAGCGCAAAGCAAGAACCCCCAATCAGATTGAGATGCGTGTAAGAACAGTTTGTGCGATCGCGTTATGGGCGGGCACGGCGCTGCTGGCGTTCCAGGCGAATGCGCAGCAGCCGCGTACCGCGCCATACGATCTCATCATCCGGAACGGGCGGGTGCTCGACGGCACCGGGAATCCGTGGTTTCCCGCTGACATCGGCGTTCGCGATGGGCGCATCGTGACGGTTGGATCGCTTGCCGGTGCGACAGCCACGCGCGTGGTCGACGCCAGCGGGAAGTACGTAACGCCAGGCTTCATCGACATTCACTCGCACGCCGATGACGGTTCGAGTCCGCGCGGCGGTTTCCGGGACGCCGACCCGAGGATCCGCTCGGCCCCGAACCTGGTGTCGCAGGGAATCACGACGGTGGTCGTGAATCACGACGGCCGGTCACCGCTCCCCATCGCGGACCAGCGCTCGCTGCTCGAGAAAAACGGAATCGGCACGAACGCGATGCTGATGGTCGGACATGGAACGGTCCGGTCACGGGTGATGGGGCAGGATGTCCGCCGTCCGGCCACGCCTGACGAGATCACGCGGATGCGCGCGCTCGTGCGACAGGGACTGGCGGAAGGTGCGGTCGGCCTGTCGGCTGGACTCGAGTACGCGCCCGGGCGCTGGAGCACTACCGCGGAAGTGGTCGAACTCGCCCGAGAGCTTCCCGCCGTCGGCGGCGTCTACATCTCCCACGAACGCAGCGAGGGAAGCGACCCGCTCTGGTATGTTCCGAGCCAGGACGGCCCCGGACCGGTGACACTGCTCGATGCCGTGCGTGAGACGATCGAGATCGGGGAACGCAGTGGCGCCCGCGTGGTGGCGTCGCACCTGAAGGCGAAGGGAGCGAACTACTGGGGGTCGAGCGCGGCGGCGATCAGCCTCATCGAACGCGCCCGTGAGCGCGGCGTGGACGTCTGGGCCGATCAGTATCCGTATCCGACGAGCGGCACCGACGGGTCGACCGTACTCATTCCCGCATGGGCGACGCGCCCGCCGGAAGGCACCGCTCCGGAGGGTGCTCGGGCCGCGGCCCTGCGCCGGACACTCGCCGACTCCGCGCTCAACCGCCAGCTCCGGTCGGACATCGCCCACGAGATTGCCCGGCGCGGTGGCGCGCCTAACGTGATCGTGTTCGACTACACGGACCAGGCTCTCTACGGAAAGTCGCTCGCCGACATCGCGGCCCTGTGGAAGCTGGATCCGTTGGACGCCACGATCAGGATCCAGCTCGAAGGATTGCCGAATCGAGCCGGCGGCGCGCGCATGCGCGGATTCTCCATGTCCGAGATCGACATGGAGCTGATCGCGAAGCAACCGTGGGTCGCGACATCCACCGACGGCGGCATCGCGCTCCCCTCCGAAGGCCCCTCGACACATGCGCGCTTTTACGGGAGTTTCACGCGCAAGATCAGGCACTACGCACTCGACCGCGGCGTGATCTCACTCGAAGCGGCGATCCGGTCGTCGACGTCGCTTCCCGCGCAGATCATGCGACTCAAGGATCGCGGGCAGATCCGGGAAGGAATGGCGGCCGACCTCGTGGTCTTCGACTTGAACACCATTCGCGACAAGGCGACCTTCTTCGAGCCACATCAGCATTCCGAAGGTATCGACTACGTCTTCGTCAACGGCGTGGCCGTTGTGGACGGTACGAAGCTTACAGGACAAATGCCTGGGAAGGTCCTTATTCGCTGACCGCTGCGTCAGTTTGCCTCAACAGGATGTCCTCGGTAATGGCGCTCGTCCCGGTGAGCCCAGTCAGGGCGAGAGTCACCGCGATCTCGCGCTGAATCTGCGACAGGATGTGGCGAACACCGGCCTCACCACGGGCGGCGAGCGCGTAGACCCACGCTCGACCGATCATGACCGACCGCGCGCCAAGCGCCAAAGCCTTCACCACGTCCTGACCGGTATGCACGCCACCATCCATCATGACCTCCGCGCGGCCAGCGACGCCGTCGACAATTCGGGGGAGTGCCGAGATCGATGACGGCGCCGAGTCGAGTTGTCGGCCGCCGTGGTTGGACACCACGATGCCCTGCGCGCCGGCGTTGGCCGCCGCGACCGCGTCCTCTGGTTCGAGGATGCCTTTGATGATGAGCGTTCCGGGCCATTCCTTCCGGAGCCACTCGATATCCTTCCACGTCACCGACGGATCGAACTGCGAATCGATCCAGGAACGGAACTGCTGGATGTTCCTGGCGCTGGACACGTACGACGCCAGGTTGCCGAAGACGAGCGGCCGGCCGCCTAACGCCACGTCGGCGAGCCAGCGCGGGTGCGCGGCAAAGTTCAGCGCGCTGCGCAGCGAGGCCCAGCCGGAGAGGCCGCCCATGCCGTTGCGCGTGTCGCGATAGCGCGAGCCGACGACCGCCAGGTCCACCGTGAAGACGAGCGTGTCCACGCCCACAGCGCGCGCGCGTTGCAGCAGCTCGCGCACGTACCCGCGATCGCGCATCATGTACAGCTGGAACCAGAACTTCGCCTTGGTCGCGGCGCGCACTTCCTCCAGCGAACAGAGTCCGACGGTGGACAGGCAGAACGGGACACGTATCGCCTCCGCGGCTCTGGCGGCCTGCACTTCGCCGCGGCGGCGCATGAGTCCCGCCAGGCCGACCGGAGCAAGAACTACCGGCATCGACACGGGCTGGCCCGCGATCTCGGCGTCCGTGCTCACGTTGGAGACGTCCCGCAGCACGCGCTGCCGCAGGTGGAAGCGCGCAAAGTCCGCGCGATTGGCGACGAGCGTTCGCTCGTCGCCCGCACCGCCATCGATGTAATCGAACAACTGGCGCGGGAGCCGTGCTTCCGCGATCCGGCGGTAATCCGATACAGTGGCGGGAGCGAGGCGCAGTGTGCCCATGACGCGGGATCGAAGGAGTTCCGGAGCCCGGCTATTCTACTCGCTGTGACCGCCGCTTTCCACGCCGCGGGATCGGCTTACGCCGTTCTTCTGGATGCGCTCCCGAGGCGCTTGCGAAAGGCGCGTCCCAGGAAGAAGGCGGTCAGCGCCGCCACGGCACCTAACGACAGGAGCAGGCCGAACCGCCGCGAGACGAAGCTGGCCCCCAGCAGCGTCGTGCCGATGGCATACGGCAGCTCGGCTACCGCGAGCGCGGCGAGATACCGCCGGAGCGGAAAGCGAACCAACCCCAGCACCAGGCCCGGGATCTCTGACGGCAATGCGAGCTGGAACAACAGGATGAAGCCGAAGGACGCCTCACGCCGGAGCCGGCGTTGGTAGCGCGTGATCGACCGCCCGGGCGCAAGCCATCGCATGACCGGACGCCCGAATCGCCAGGCGAGCCCGTACGAGGCGAGTCCCCCCAGCATCCATCCCGACCAGAGCAGGGCGGCGCAGGCGACTGGCCCCCACGCATAGACAGCGGGGGGCACCAGTACTGCGCTCGTGAAGAACGCGAACATGGCCGCCAGCGCCGAGAGCACCATGAAGAGCACGGGTCCGAGCACCGGATGCGCCACCATGATCGTCTTCGCCGCTTCGAAGACTTGCAGCACGGCGCGGTGCACGGGGTCGGACCACGCCAATACGACCAACGCGGCCACCATGGCAACCAGCAGGATGGCCCTGACGCGATAGGTCGGAGCGTTCTCGTCGGTCAAATCAGGAAGGATTGGGGCGACTCCATCGTACTCGCGCCGCGCTTACGCGCCAGAGGCGCCGCCTCACCGCCGCCAGCCGGGACCGCTACCTTGCTGCATGGGCCACAATCGCAGCGAGTTCATTTCCCGGCGCGTTGCTTTCCGGACCCTCGCCGAACGCATAACGGCGTTGACGTTAGGCGCTCACGGGGCGCGATCCGCGGGCTGGCCGGTGACCCAGGGGTCACCGGTGAACCAGCAGGGTGCCACCACCCGCCTCCTGATCCGGGGCGGGCGCGTGGTGAATGCGGACGGGATGCGACAAGCGGATGTGCTCGTCGAAGGAGAGCGCATTGTCAATGTTTCGGGGTCGATCGCCGCGTCGTCTGGTGTCCGTGTCATTGACGCGCGTGGCAAACTCGTGATCCCGGGCGGCATCGATCCCCACACGCACCTGCAACCATCGTTCGTGGATGACCTGACCTCCGGTTCGCGCGCTGCGCTTGCCGGCGGCATCACGACGGTGGGCACGTTTTCGGCACCGCGCCGCGACGAATCGCCCGAAGCCGCGCTCGATCGCATGGCGACCCTGGTGCAGCAGCAAGCCATCGCCGATTTCTTCCTGCATACTCAGGCCGGAACGCCCCGCGCCGAGTTCATTCCTTCGCTCGGCGCGCTCGTGGCTCGCGGGCAGCCCAGCATCAAGGTCTTCATGGTGAGCGCGGATTTCGGCGCACACCTGGGCGTCTTCGTTCAGCTGCTCGAGGCGGCGCGTGAGGCGGGTGTCGTGACGCTGGTGCACTGCGAGGACGGAGCGCTCCTAGCGGCCGCGGTGCGCCGGCTGGTAGCACAGGGGCGAACCTCGCTCGGCAACTATGCCGAAAGCCGGCCCGTAATTGCCGAAGTCGTGGCGACACAGCAAGCCGCCGCGCTCTGCGAAAGCACGAAAGCACCGATGCACGTGGTGCACTTGTCCAGCGCACGGGCGCTCGAGGCCTGCCGCGCCGCGCGGCGCGCGGGTCTCCCGTTCACCGTCGAGACGCGGCCGTTGTACCTGCACCTGACGGACGAGGCGATGCGCGGTCCGGATGCTCCGTTATATGTCGGCCAGCCGCCGCTCCGCTCGCGTGACGACGTCGAGGCGTTGTGGTCCGGTCTGCTCGACGGCAGCATCGATTTCCTCGCCACCGATCACGCGCCGTGGACGCGCGCGCAGAAACTCGATCCCGAACTGACGATCACCAGGCTTCGTCCGGGTGTGAGCAACCTGCAGCACATGCTCCCCATGTACTACTCGGAGGGAGTGCGTACGCGCCGCATACCGCTGGAGCGATTTGTCGCCACGACGTCCACCAATGCCGCGCGTCGCTTCGGACTTCATCCGCGCAAGGGCGTGATCGCCGAGGGCAGCGATGCGGATATCGTGATCTGGGATCCCGAGCAGCGGGGCGTGGTTCGAGGAGAGGACGATCTCTCGAACGCGGACTACTCAGTGTTCGAAGGGCGACAGGTCACCGGCTGGCCGGTCATGACGATTCGCCGGGGTGAGGTAGTGGCGACGGGCACGACCGTGAGCGGTGCTCCAGGAAGTGGTGTACTCGTCACGCGGGAGCGTTGGAGATGAGGTGCTTCTTGCTGCTTACTTCTTGCTTCATGCTGCGCTCAGGACTCAGTAATCAGCGCAGCACTTAGCAAGCAGTAAGAAGTAAGCAGCACCCCTCGTCTATCGTTGTTCCATCCAAACGTCGTCCAGTACGCTGATGCTTCGCGAGTAGTCCCGCCCGTTCACGGTCAGCGTGACGGAGTACGATCCAGGCATCGCCATTCTCGCGACGCCCTGCGGTGCACCGCCGCCACCGCCACCGCCACCGCCGCCACCGCCACCCCCGCCTCGTCCGCC
>CAZSNV010000100.1:0-15221 GCA_964608035.1 uncultured Gemmatimonadaceae bacterium
TGGCTCGCCGTGCGGGACTCGCCCCGGATCTGTGGCAAGCGAAGTTACTGCGGAGCGTGGCCCGTCAGATCCTCATGCTTTGCAGCCGGCAGAGTGGTAAGAGCACGTTGTCCGCGGTGCTTGGCGTCGACGAGGCGATAAGGCAGGCGGGAACGCTCACGTTGCTGCTCGCGCCTGCGTTGCGGCAAAGCTCCGAGCTGTTCCGCAAGGTGAGGGCGACCCTCGGTGCGCTGGGGGATCTGGTGCCACGGGTGGCGCAGGAGTCGGCGCTCTCGCTGGAATTTGAGACAGGTTCACGCATCGTCTGCCTGCCGGGGAAGGAGGCGACGATCCGCGGTTTCTCCGCAGTGTCGCTGCTCATCGTCGACGAAGCCGCGCGCGTTCCGGACCCGCTTTATCAGGCTGTTAGGCCGATGCTCGCGGTATCAGGTGGCCGGATCGTGCTGCTCTCTACGCCATTCGGGAAGCGCGGATTCTTTCACCATGAGGCGACCCAGCCGGGGAACGATTGGGAGCGCGCAATCGTGACCGCGCGCGAATGCCCGAGGATAGACCCGGCATGGCTCGAGGCGGAACGCGGGCGCATTGGGGACTGGTGGTGGCGACAGGAGTACATGTGCGAGTTCGTAGAGACTGATGACCAGGTGTTCGGCTTTGAGTCCGTCATGGGGGCGCTCAGCGATGACGTAACGCCGCTGTTCGCCGCCGCAGGCGCCCGCTGATGTCCTTCCTGATTGGGCTGGACTTGGGTCAGGCTCAGGATCCCACCGCGACGGCGGTTATCGAGCGCCTGAGCAAAGGTGACTCGCCGGCATCGTACCAGTGCCGGCACCTGGACCGGTTCGCCCTCGGCACGAGTTACCCCAGCGTCGTTCAGCAGGTGAAGGCACTGGCACTGGCGCCGCAGCTCTCACGAACCGTCGACAGTGTTTCGCTGCTGGCCGCAGTGGGGGGCGGCATGCGGCGCCGTCGTGAAGAAATCGTCGTTAGGCCGCGGCTTGTGGTTGATGCAACCGGGGTTGGGAGGCCCGTGGTCGATATGTTGCGCGTGGCTGGGCTCGAGCCGATCGCGATTACGATCACGGGAGGCGACGCGGTGACCTTCGACGGTGGCTATCGAGTACCAAAGCGGGATCTGGTGTCCGTCATGCAGGTCCTGCTGCAATCGGGCCGCTTCAAGATCGCCAGCGCGTTGCCGTATGCGCAGACGTTGACGAGCGAGCTGCTCCAATTCAGGGTGAAGATCAACGAGTTGACGGCGCACGACTCGTATGGAGCCTTTCGCGACCGCGAGCATGACGATTTGGTGCTCGCGGTCGCCGTCGCGTGCTGGCTTGGGGAACACGAGCCCAAGCCGCGCGATCTGGACCCGCACAACTGGTCGCACGCGAGGATCGGGGCGTGAGGAAACCCGCGGACCGCGTGCCAGATCCAGCGCCAGGGACGGACGGCGCGCCTTTGCTTCCGCGTTCCCGGCGTGGTAGAATGGCGCGGCCACCGATGCGCACGACCGTGACGCACGACCCCGACGTGATCGACGTCCAGCAATGGGCGCGGCGGTACGTCGCGCTGGTGAGTGACTTGCTCGAACGGGAGAGGCTCTCTCGTGCCGGCTGACCGTCCGCCAGCGCTCACTTATCTGCGCGTCTCAACAGAGCGCCAGGCCGGCGAACAGGTGACGTCGCTGGCAGATCAGCAGAAAGCAATTGCGGCGCTGGCCACGAAGTTAGGCGCGGCAATCGTCGAGACGTTCCGCGACGAAGGCGTGAGCGGCGCCACCACGGAGAAGCGGCCAGGGTTCACTGCCCTGCTCGCGCACTGCATGAGCCATCCCCAGCCGCGCGTTGCCCCCGGCTTTGTGCTGGCGTTGAATGACAGCCGTCTAGGTCGCTGGGAAGATCCGGAGGAGGCAGCGGCAGTGCGCGTGCAGCTCCGCAAGGCGGGCTGGTTGGTGCGTCTCTGCGAGTCCGATGACGTAGAAGATCCGACGTTCCGCAGCATCATCCGCGCGTTAGGCTCGGCACAAGCCTCTGAGTACAGGAAGGCAATTATCCGCAACGCGCAACGGGGGCGGCAGGGCGCGGCCGCGTTGGGGTTCTGGGCCACCCGTGAGCCGATCGGGTTCCGCCGTGCCGTCGTGCATCCCGCCGGTCGGGAGCGAGTCCTCGAGACGGGCCAGCGGAAAGCGCCTGACGAAAAAGTGACGCTGGTCCTCGGCCCCGCCGTTGAAGTCGCCGCGCTCCGTGAGGCGTTCGCGTCGTTCGCCGATGGGCGTCGTTCGCTCGCTGGCGTGGCGGCATACCTCACCCAGCAGATTCCTTACCGGCGTTGGGGACGGAGCACCACGCGCCAGGTCATGGCCAACGAGATCTACGCGGGGACGATGGTGACCGGCCGCCGGCGTGGAGAACTGAACCGACAAGGAAAATGGCGCACCGATCCGGCGACGTGGCAGCGATCGCCCGACGCTTTCCCGGCGCTGGTGGACCGTGAGACGTTCGACCAGGCACAGCGCCGGCTGGCGTCGTACCACGTCACACCGCGGGCAGGCTGGACTGATTACCGCGTCTCCGGGCTCGTGATGTGTGCGACGTGCGGGCAACCACTGGTAGGCGGTGGCGCCAACGGACACTACCGCGACGGCCAGAAAGTCCGGTTCTATCGCTGCCGCGGCAGCGTCAACCGCCGATGCGATGGCCGGCTTACCTCGGTGTCGCAACATCTGCTCGAGCCCGCGCTCATTGGGGCGATTGCGAAAGAGCTACGGCATCCGACCGTGCGCGCCGCGATTCTCAAGGCGACGGAGGCGGTGACAGCGCCGAAGGACGACAAGGCCGCGCGAAAGGCGCTCCTCGCCGAGATTCAACGCGCGGAAGCGCGACGGGAACGCCTCGTGCTGGCGGTCGCTGACGGCACCATGACCAGCGAGGAGGCCCGGACGGCTCTGGACACTACTCGTCAGGCGATCGCCCGCCTGCAGGCCACCAGCGACGCCAGCGAGTCCACACCGCGCGATATTGGCGCACTTCGGTCGCAGCGTGAGCAGCTCTCACGGCTCGCACTCGACTTCGAGACGGTGGCCAGTCTCGCCAATGGGACACAACTCCGCGACGTGCTCGCGCCCTGGCTCGCTTCGGCGACGTTCGACAAGACTACGCGCGAATTACGGTTAGGCGTTCGCACCGTTCCCCTTAGTTTGCTCACGTCATACTCGCATCGGCGAACTGGCGCCGGATCTCCGGGGAGATGTCGCGCTCATCGGCGATGAGGAGGGCGCGCGCCAGTGGAGCGTGGTCACCGTACAGGGTATCGATGATCGCGCCTGCGTTCGTTCTCCAGCGAGCGAGTAAACCCGGTCCCCGCTCGACGCGGATAAGCGTTTCAGTCATCGAGATCCGCGCGCCTTCCCGCCGCGCGACCCCTCGTGCGTGCACCGTCGAGCCGGCCGCGGCGACCCCATTGACGACGCGGACCCGGATAGTCACGCGGCAGCCGGTGCCTAACGCATAACCACGCGCGCTGCGGCCGGGCCTGGCGTCCTCACGAAGCCGGACCGTGGCGTATCCATTCGTTTCAATCGCCGAGGCGCACGTTGCGTCGGCGCGGGACGTGCTCCAACCGGTCACCGTGGCCGCCGCGACCAGTGCGGCGAGCGAGGCGCCCTCGACCGACCGCCGCCAGAGGGCGATGGCCGTCGCGAGCAGCGCAGCCGACAGGGCCGGAAACAGAGCGCCGCCAGACCCCATGAGGAGCCCGGCGGCGACGGCGACATACGCCAGGGTCACCAGCGGCACTGCACACGCCCTCCCCCCCGGTCAGGGCGCGGCGGCTCCCTGGGCGACGAAGGCTTCGGGACCGTGCCGGGGATTCCGTTGTACGCGGCGCATGGCCTCGAGCACCAGCACCGCCACCTCCGCCTGGGCCTGATCCCGTGTCAGTGCAACTCGCGTCACCGCTGACCCGACACCCGCGCCGGAGATGTACCGGGGCCGAGCATGGTTCAGCGCGTGCGTAATCACATCATCCTGGCATTTCGTGCAGTGGCAATATCCCGCCTCCAGGTCGCGGAGGCGGAAGAAGACTTCATGCACCGATTCTTCGAGAACGTTTTGCATTTGTGACCCGACGGCTGGCCGCCCGCGATGTGCCACGGGCTCACTCTGAAGACGCACTGGCGGGTAAGAGGTAAGGCGGAGGAATCGTCGTCAGGCGCGGAACGTGACGCGTCTCACAATCCAAACTGCGCAGGGCCCGAACGGCGCAGGGCCCTGCGCTGTTTGGCCCTCTAGCTCGCAACAGGCAGGAGCTGGCGCTCATGCACCGGGCTTCCCGTGAAGGTCGAACCGGTCGTCCCGGTCAACTCCACGGTGAGGTACCGCCCGATCAGCGTCTCCGGGCCGGGGATCAGCACCGTCTTGTAATCCCGACTGCGGGACTGGAGCAGCTCACCGCGGCGCGCGGTGCGCTCCACGAGGACTTCGCGACGCTGTCCCAGCAAGCCGAGGTTCCGCCGCCGGGCGCCGGTGCGCGCCAGCGCAATGAGCCGATCCAGGCGTTCCGTCGCAACCTCGTCAGGCACCATGTCCGCTTCGGGGAGTCGCGTGGCCGCGGTGCCATCGCGCGGCGAGAACTTGAACGTGAACGCGTCGTCGAAACCGACCGCTTCCACCGCTGACAGGGTTTCCTCGAAATCGGCTTCCGTCTCGCCCGGGAATCCTACGATGATATCTGTCGTCAGGCTCAGCCCCGAAATAGCGTCGCGAAGGCGGCGGACGCAATCGAAATACCCCTCACGCGTGTAGCGACGCAGCATGCGCTTGAGCACCCGGCTCGATCCCGATTGCATGGGCAGATGCACGTGTTCGCACACCGTGTCCACTTCGGCCATCGCCGTCACGACCTCAGGCGAGAAGTCGTTCGGGTGCGGACTGGTGAATCGAACGCGACGGATGCCATCGACGCGGCCCACGGCGCGCAGCAGCGCCGCGAAATCAGACTCGCCATCGTGATACGAGTTCACGGTTTGCCCGAGCAGCACGACTTCACTCATGCCTTCGGACGCGACCGTTTCCACTTCGCGAACGACATCGGCGAGGCGGCGGCTGCGTTCCGATCCGCGCGTCATGGGCACGATGCAGTACGTGCAGCGATAGTCACAACCGCGCTGCACCGGGATCCAGGCCTTGACGCGGTCGAAGCGCCTCGGCGTGAAATCCTCGTAGTGCTCCTCGAGGTCGAACGACGTTTCAATCGCGCGTTCACCCGCGCGCGCCCGTTCGAGAAGCGCCGGCAGCGCGCGGTACCCGTCGGGACCTATCACCAGACTGACGTGGCGTGCGCGCTCGAGCAGCGCCGGGCCAAGGCGTTGTGCCATGCACCCTGTCACTCCAAACACAGCGGATGCTTTCGTTATGCCCTTCAATTCCCCCAAACGGCCCAGCACGCGCTGTTCGGCGTGATCGCGAATCGCGCAGGTGTTCAGGAGAATCACGTCAGCATCCTGCGGCGTCTGCGCCTCGACGTAACCGTCAGCGACCAGCCGCCCGAGCATCAGCTCTGAATCGCTGACGTTCATCTGGCAGCCGTACGTCTCCACGTACACGCTCCCCTTCGTCATCGGCGTGTCGTTCACGGTGTCAGGCTGAGGGAACGGGGGTCACAGGCGTGGCCACCAGGCGATCGGGCCCTTCGGCCAGGCGAGCAATGAAGCGAGTCCCGCGCGGCAGTCGCGGGCCGTCGAGGTCGACCTGAAGATAGTCCTCGGTCAGGCCTTCGCGCCGGTCGCCGCGGACCACGACGACGTCGGCGGCCCCGCCACTGCGCCGGTGATGATGGCTCCCGAGCAGTGCCTCGCCAGCCGCGCGAAGCTCCGCAGCGCGGCCTTTCGCGACGGCACCGTCGACCTGACCAGGCAGCCGCGTAGCCGCCGTTCCTGGGCGCGCTGAATACGGGAAGACGTGCAGATAGGTGAATGGAAGCGACTGAACGAACGCCATGGTTTCATGATGATCGGCGTCGCTTTCGTCAGGGAACCCGGCGATGACGTCGGCGCCCAGCCCGAACACCGGCTGATCTCGCACAATGCGCTCCACCGCCCGCGCGTAGCTCGACGCCGTGTACCAGTGCCGGCCCATGCGCCTGAGCATGCGATCGCATCCGGATTGGAGCGGCGCATGGAGATGCGGAGCCAATCTCGACGGCTCACTGAACAGCTCCCGCAAACTCTCATCGACTTCGGTGGCTTCGACGGATGAGAGCCTGAATCGCACCGCCGGCACGTCACGAACCAACCGATGCACCAGGCCACCTAACGTCTGACCGATGTCCCGTCCCCATGAGCCGATGTGGATGCCCGTCAGCACGATTTCCGGATGACGCTCGGCCAGGCTGGCGGCCTCCACGACCAGGGCATCCGCCGGGCGTGAGCGATTGGCGCCTCGTGCCAGCGTCGTCGCGCAAAAGGTGCAGTGCTCGTCGCACCCATCCTGAATGCGCAACAACGCCCGCGTGCCCTGCTGCGTGGTTGCGAAGCTCCCTGGCAGGGCTGGAAGCCCCAGCGATGTCGCGACGCTGAGCGCGTCACCGCCGGGGACAACGTCGGTGACGGTCGGCAGCGCGGCCAGTCGTCCGCGATCCAGTGCCGCCGCGCAACCCATCACCACCGTCCGCAGGCTCGCATTGCTGCGCGCCGCCCGCCGGATTCCCTTGCGCAGCTCGACTTCGGCGGCCGTCGTGACAGCGCAGCTGTTGAAGACCGCGGTGTCGGCGTCCGCCGGGTCATCGACAATAGTGCCGCCTGAGGCCTCCACCAGCGCGCGCACCTGCTCGCTGTCATACTGGTTCGCGCGGCAGCCGAAGGTGCGGAGGTAGACTCTCACTGGTCCTGCTCCAGTGCCTGACGAGTCAGCACGACAGCGGCCGGCAGCTCCACCACGAACGTGGCGCCCCGCTCCCGGGGAACGAGTCGAATGGTTCCTTCCATGGCGGCGAGCGCCGTGCGGCAATACGCCAGGCCGAGGCCGTGCGTTCGCACATTCCCTGACCCGCCAAGCGTGACGAACGGATCGAAGATCCGTGCGGCGTCTGCGGCAGGAACTCCCGGCCCTTCATCCGCAACCGTTATGCGTACCACGTCGCCGGCGCGTTCGGCTCGCAAGGTCACTACCACGTCCGCACCGGCGTGGACCAGCACGTTCATGAGCAGGTTGTCGAACACGCGCCGCAGGACGCCCGGATCCGCCACGGCGTCGGGAACATCGAGTGTCGAGTCGCTCGTCAGGCGGGGAAGTCGAGCGCGCCACTCTGAGCGCAGGTCGCGAAGAAACGCCGACGGGTCCACGGGCACGCGCTGAACGCTGAACTCCGACGATCCGGCGCGGCCAAGTTCGAGCAGTTCGTCGATCATCCGGACCAGCTCTGCACCCTGCGCCTGAATGGTGTTCACCGCTGCCAACTGCGCGGCGTTCAACGCACCGAGGTCGCCGTCGTGCAGCATTTCCAACGACGCCAGCATCCCGGTCAACGGCGCTTTGAGGTTGTGGACGAGCATCTGCTCGAACGCGAGAGCCTCGCCGTCGGCCATCGTTCAGGGCCTGACCGTGAACCCCAGGCTGATGATCCAGGCGCGCTCCGTGATACCAGCCACGGGGCCGCGGGTCGCATGCTGAATGGCCATGTCGAGGATGACTCTAGGCCCGGCAAGCGGAATCCCCGCGCCGCCCGAATAGAACGTCTCGGGGACGACTTCACCGACAACCGAAAACGGCAGGTCACGCTGACGGTAGCCCAGGTACAGGAGCGAGGGAACCGCGCGGAACTTTGGTCCCGCCAATTCCAGGCCAGCACCAACTTCCCATGTGTCGTTCGCCGTCAGCGAGGTCTGCGACAGCTCGCCCAGGCTCGACCACTGCGTGCGTTCGACTGAGACAGCCACGCTGGCGCCGGGCAGTCCGTCGAAACGCACCCCGGCGCCGAATCGGTTGGGAAGGCTTCCGCTGGCCACGACCGTGTCCGCGATGCGCACATCCAGGCTGCCACCACTTCTCACGGACGCCGCGAGTGCAAGCTGCCGAAGTGGTCTCCAGGTGGCGCCGGCGGAAAACGCGTTGCCGAGGTAGCCGATGGTCAGATTCCGGATCAGCGTGCCGTAACGAAGGCTGTCATCGAACTGCCGCGTCAGATTCATCCGGTTCTCGCCGGTATAGCCATGCAGTCCGATGCCCACCGAGAAGCTCTGGCGCAGTGAGTAGGAAACGCCCAGACGAATGTCATTGATCGCACCGCTCGACTCGACGCGTTCCTCATATCCAACGGAATCGGGACCGAGAATCTGACCGCCACGAACGCGCGTCGCCCACGTCCGGTCGAGCAGCGTCGATGATGTCAGCGTTCCCATGGCGCGGGAACCCAGCTGCATCCCCGCCATCCAGATCGGGAATCGCGCCGTCATCGTGTTGTCAGCCGACGGCCCCGCGGTAACGCGCCGGAACTCGGGCTCATACTGGAAATACAGGCCGCCGCGTCCCCAGCCGAGGGTGGACGAAGGGTTTCTTGGCGACGAGAAGTCAAACTCGCCGAATCCTCCACCAGCAGCCGCAGCGCGCGTGCTCAGTCCGCCGGTCGGATACCCGAAGCCCTGCGTACTGATGCTTCCCTGCGCCATCGAAAGCGCGGGGATCGCCAACAGGACGGCGACTGAAGCCAGGAGTCGGCGCATCATGGAATTCCGAAAGACCGTACGGGTGAGTAGCTGACGCGCAAGCGAGGTCGCAGGTTGGCCGCTGCCCGGCTGGAGAAGAAGGACACGAACCGCGGATCGACGGACTCGGGACCGGCCCGAAGTACGATCCCCCGCTGAGAGGATTTCGACACGGGAAGGGCCCAGGCCCGCAGCGCATTCACCATCTCGATCTCCTTCACCCCGCTGTCACCAGGAGCGAACTGCACCGAATCGAAGCCTGCGCCGGGCGCATTGGTGAGGAAGGCCGACCGACCGACGTCGGTGATGTTTTTTCCCGCGGTGATAATGAGCGGGTAGAGCGAGAGCTTCGTGGTGTCGTCCACGCTGGACACGGGTCGTTGCGTCAGCTCGAGCGTCGCGCGCAGGACGTTGGAGGAATCGAGGATCCGCGCCGGGATGTTGAACCGAATGAGCGTGCGACGCCCCGGCATACCGCCCACCGTCAGGAACGACGCGTCAGGCACCGGCGGAAAGCTGATCACGTGCACGTAATCCGTGAGGTCCGCCGCCAGCGTTATTTGTGAGCGCGGCACCTTCGACCGGGGAAACACCGTAATCGCGTTCAACGACGTGTCGGCGCTGGGGAGGAACCGCAGTAACGGCGGATCGCCGCCTTCATAGGCTACGATCCGGATCTGTACCGGTCCCGCGCTCGTCGCGCGGAGACCAATTCGCAACCGCTGCTGCCCGAGGATCTTGTTGAGCAGCGTCAGGCTGTCTATTGGAATGCGGATTGAGTCCGTGATCTGAGCGGTGTCGAACGTGATCATCCCGATCCGTCTGTCCGGACGGAAGAGAAGCCGCTCGAGGGCCGTCGATGTGTCATTCAGGGCGAACGCTGAATCGCCCGTCGTCGTGTCGACGTCGAACACCTCGAATGTCACCGGCTGCGTGAACTTCGATGCGGCGCGATTGATCCGCAGCTTCACGTACGGGCTGTCGATGACCTGAATGATCGTGTCACCAGTCGACGAACCCGAATTGAAATAGATCGGGAGCGAATCGAATCGGATCACGGGCCGGGTATCGACGGTGTCGCCACGGCGCGCGAGCAACAGCTCTGTTTCCGTGCCGTGGGTCGGGAACGGGCCGACCGTCGTGTCGAGTTCCACCGGATCGAACGTGGTGTCGAACACCACAACGTTCTGCTCCGGACAGAGCGTGGGGCACGCTGCCCCTCCCTGATAGTCCTCGGTGCACGCGGCCACGACTCCTGCCACGACGAGCGCCAGCACAACGAACGGCGACCGCCGCCCCGGCGATGAAATACGCGACGTCGCCATCAGAGCGACCTTCCTGTCCAACGCATCATGTATTCGAGAGTGACGCAGGTCTAAAAGGTTGCGGCAGAAGCTCGCTCAATGCCCACTCGGCGCGCTTGCCACCCGTAGTGACGCCCACCACTCGGAGCGCTGGGGCGAACTCAGCGAGTGCCTGACGACACATTCCGCACGGCGGCGTCGGTTCGGCAGCGTCCGTCGCGACGACCAGGAGATCGAAGTCGCGATGGCCAGTGGCCACAGCGGCCGCGAGCGCGCCGCGCTCCGCGCAGGTCCCCGCGGGAAACGCCGCGTTTTCCACGTTGCAGCCGGCGACCACCGTTCCGTCCGTCGCGCGCAACGCTGCTCCGACCCGGAAATGGGAGTACGGCGCGTACGCGTGCTGCAGTGCGGCCAACGCGGCCGCCCCCGCATCCACTGCTTCACGCGATACTGTCACGCCATGATCTCCCGGAGAAACGAGGTCCCGCGCCCGCGAAACGCGATCCCGAACCATTCCGCGATCGTCGCGCCCAGGTCCGAAAACGTCGTTCGCTCGCCGAGACTCACTGCTTTGACCCCACGCCCTCCACTCGTCACGAGCAGGGGCACGCGCTCGCGTGCATGATCTGTCGATGGAGTCGTTGGATCGTTGCCGTGGTCGGCCGTAATGGCCAGTAAATCACCGTCGCGGAGCCCAGCGAGAAGGCCCGGCAGAGCCGCATCGAATTGCCGGAGCGCCCCGTAGAACCCCGCGACGTCATTCCTGTGCCCGTACAACTGGTCGAAATCTACAAGGTTGGCGAGGAGGAACCCACTGTGAGACACATCTGGGTTGCCGGTCCCCCTGATCCAGGCCTCGATCCGCGCAATGCCGTCTCGATTGTCTGTGGTGTGATGTGACGAGATGCCGCGCCCGGCAAACAGATCGTCGACCTTACCGACACCCTGCCTGTCGATGCCCGCCGACTCCAACGCGTCCAGGAGCGTCTCGCCCAGCGGCTCGAGAGAGAAGTCGCGGCGGTTTGGAGTGCGGCGATATGAACCCGGTTCGCCGATAAATGGCCGCGCGATGACGCGCGACACGTTATGCGGCGCCACAAGGAGCGCTCTCGCCGCCGCGCAGGCCGAGTACAGTTCGGTCAGTGGCACGACTGATTCGTGCGCAGCGACCTGAAAGACCGAATCGGCCGATGTGTAGACAATCCACGCACCCGTGGCAACATGTTCGGCAGCGTATCGATCGATCATCGCCGTTCCACTTCCAGCGACGTTGCCGATCACGCGACGGCCGGTAGCCCGACTGAACTCCTCAATGACGCTCGCGGGAAATCCGCCGGGATATGTCGGGAAGGGGCGATCGAGATGTAAACCCGCAAGCTCCCAGTGTCCCGTTGTCGAGTCCTTGCCTGGCGATGCGGGATGCATGATGCCCCACGCACCAGTCGCGGGAACATCGTTTCGCACGCCACGCAGTCGCATCGCACGCCCCAGACCGAGCGACTCCAGCGCCGGCAGGTCAACGCCACCAACTGCCTCGGCGACATTCGCGAGGGTGTTGCTGCCATCGTCGCCATAGTCGCGCGCGTCGGCGGCTGCGCCCGCGCCCACGCCATCGAGAATGATGAGGATGGCTCGCCGGTTCACGTCGCGCCGTCCGGATAGACTCTTGGCGCTCGCAAGCCGAGTCCCACCAGCAACTCGTAGGGAGACAACTCTCCCGCCGTTGCAACATCTGCGATCGTCAGTTCCTGATCGCCCTGCCGCCCGAGGAATGTGGCGACGTCACCAATGGCGCAATCGATGTCGGTCACATCGAGCATCGTCATGTCCATCGTCACGACGCCGGCAATCGGCGCGCGCGCGCCGTTGACGAGCGCGCAACCCCGGTTGCTCAGACACCGCCGGATCCCATCGGCGTAGCCGGCGGCGACCGTCGCGATCCGCCGCCAGCCACTGGCGCGCCACGCTGCGCCGTAGCTCACCGTCCCGCCGTCCTCCACATCTCGCAGTTCGACAATTCGCGCGTGAAGAGACGCCACAGCCTCCGGTACCACGGACGACCCCGCACCGCCCCCCACGCCATACAGCGCGACACCGGGCCGCGCGAGATTCCAGCGAGACGGGGATTGTCGCTCGATCGCCGGGCTGTTTTCCGCGTGCAGGAGCCTGGGACGCCTCGGCAGCGCCGCAATAGCCTTTGCAAATCGGTCCTGCTGGACATTGACCGAGCCATCGTTCGCGTCGGCGGAATGAAAGTGCGTAAACGCGCCTTCAGGCGGCGACAGCTGGAGCACCGTGGACAATTCCGTTACCCGCTCCCACGGCATGCCGGCGCGATTCATTCCTGTATCGATACTGAGGTGCCACGCCTCACCGCCTGACGAGTGCCAGGCACTGATGCGCTTCGAGTCCCCCAGAGTTGGCGTGAGCTGATGCGCGCGCGCCTCGTCGAACTCCTCGATCAGGAGAGGCGTGAACACGAGGATGGGGCGTGCGACGCCTATCGAACGCAGCTGCGCGCCTTCGGCGATCGTCGCGACGCCATAACCCCATGGGTCATCCGGTTCGAGCGCCCAGACCACCGCCTCGACTCCCAGGCCGTAGGCGTCGGCTTTCACCATCGGCAGGAGCGGCACGCCCGCCCGCTGGGCGAGCATTGACGCGTTTCTTTTCAGCGCTCCGAGGTCGACCTCGACCCAGGCCCGCTGCTGGTCGTGCCGCATTGACGTCGCGATTCGGGGGCGGGTAGTATACGCTCACCCGGGGAGGCTATGCAACCCAAGGCTACGCTTGAAGATACGCTCGCGCTCATGCGCGACCTCCGCGCCCGCTGCGAGTGGGATGCGGCCCAGACTCACGAGTCGCTGAGACCCTACCTGGTTGAGGAAGCGGCGGAGCTGGACGACGCCATCCGACTTGGCGAGGACGCGCTGATCCGTGAGGAACTTGGTGATGTCCTCCTACAGGTCCTTTTTCATTCGGTCATCGCGGAGCAGCGCGGCGCGTTCGACATGTCAGATGTGGCCGGCGGCCTCGTCGCGAAGATGCGGGCGCGCCATCCGCACTTGTATGGTGGCGGTGAGCGCGAGCCCTGGGAGCGCATGAAGGCGCTCAAACGCGCGTCCATCGAGGACGGACTCCCACCCGGACTTCCCTCACTGCACCGCGCGCACCGATTACAGGACCGCGCCGCCGGCGTGGGGTTCGATTGGCCGGACACCGAAGGGCCGGCGCAGAAGGTGACCGAAGAGTTGTCGGAAGTCCGCGCGCATCTTCCGCCAGCAACCGGCCATGACACTCGTCAGGCACAACTCGAGGCCGAGCTGGGTGATCTCCTGTTTGCGGTCGTGAACCTGTGCCGGAAATCGGGCGTCCACGCCGCGATCGCGCTCGACAAGGCGAACGAAAAGTTCGTCAGGCGGTGGACCGCGATCGAGCGACTGGCTGTTGAACGGGGTATCGACGTCCCGACCGCAGGGCTGGAAGCGCTCGACGCGATGTGGGATGAAGTGAAACGGAACGAGGCTGAAGACTGAAGACTGAAGCCTGAAGGCTGAAGGCTGAAGGCTGAAGGCAAGACTCCAGATTGCCGAGCTACTCCTCTGGCCTCGTGCCTCTGGCCTCTGGCCTCGTGGTGCCCATCTCAAACTCACCCTCGTCCAGGAAGAGAGGCGTCGCCGTCCCATCGCCGTCGTCATAGAAACGCACCGCACCAGGCATCGACATTTTTGCGATCCAGATGATCTGGCCCGTGTGCCCGGCAAAATGCTCAACGACGTGATATACGGCCTCCATGACGGTCGTGTCCCGGCCCTGGATCGACCGGCGCTCCAGCAGCTCGCTCGGCAGCAGTCCGCGGAGGACGTCGTCCGTCTCCCGCAGCGTGGCATCAAGGCCGTCGAGCATGTCTGACGCGGCGGCATCGCCGCGCGCCGCGAATTCCAGGTTCCGCTTGCGGATGTCCGGCTGACCGCCGACGCCGCTAACAATCCACTGCCGCACGTTCCCCGTCAGGTGCAGCAACAGGTTGCCGGCACTGTTCGACTGCTCGTTAGGCCGCCACCAGAGCCGATCGGCCGGCATTGCCTCCACCGCCGCCCGGATCTTGGTCGGATACTCGCGGCAGAGGTAGTAATGGGAACGGTCCAGAAAGGACGCTGCGATGGACATTGGTGAACCCCTGAGCTAGTGCTGCTTACTTCTTCCTGCATGCTGCATGCAGCACGTAGTAAGCAGTAAGCAGTAAGCAGCAATCTGTTCTATGGTCGCAACCGATTCATCATCCTCGGGAACGCGGCCGATTCCCGGATATGCGGTAACCCGCACATCCACGCGACGGTGCGCTCGAGCCCGAGCCCATATCCGGAGTGCACGAAGGTGCCGTACTTCCGCAGGTCGAGGTACCAACCATAACTGTCCATCGGCAGGCCTTCCTCCCGAATGCGCTCCACAAGTTTGTCATAGTCATCCTCGCGCTGCGACCCGCCGATGATCTCTCCGTAACCTTCGGGCGCGAGACAGTCATCGCAGAGCACCGTTCCCGGATCGGCCGGATTCTCCTTCATGTAAAACGCCTTGGCCTGCTTGGGATAGTTGCAGACGAAAACGGGCGTCTCGTGATCCTCGACCAGCAGTGACTCGTCCTCGGCCCCGAGATCATCTCCCCACGCGATCGAGCTGCCTTTCTTCTGCAGGGTCGCCACGGCGTCCGAGTACTCGATTCGCGGGAACGGAGCCGTGATGCGCTCGAGCTTCGAGACATCGCGCTCGAGCACGACCAGTTCGGCGCCGCGGCGTTCGATGACCCGCCTCACGATGTGCATCAGCATGTCCTCCTGCAGGCGCATGCTGTCGTTCGAATCGTAGAACGCCATCTCCGGTTCGATCATCCAGAACTCGGTCAGGTGGCGCCGGGTCTTCGATTTCTCGGCGCGGAAGGTCGGGCCAAACGTGTAGATGCATCCCAGCGCCGCCGCGGCCGCCTCCCCGTACAGTTGCCCCGTCTGCGCGAGATAGGCAAAGCCTTCGTCGAAATATTCGGTCTGAAACAGGCCGCTACGCTCACCGATCGCTGCCGTCAGGATAGGCGTGTCGACGCGGATGAAGCCGCGATCGTAGAAGAAATCGTGGATCGCCTGCTCGATCTCATGGCGCACGCGGAGGATGGCGACCTGCCTGGGGCTCCTGAGCCACAAATGCCGGTGGTCGAGGAGGAAATC
>CAZSNV010000101.1:0-15031 GCA_964608035.1 uncultured Gemmatimonadaceae bacterium
CACGAGCGCCTGCGGGAAGGCGCTCCACCAGCCTGTTCACCTGCGAGTTGTACGGCGCGACGATCAGGATATCGTTCATACCAATTTGTCTTTCGACCTGGTGCTCGTCGGTCCAGGTAACGCCGCGACTCGTCAGGCGGTCGACCAGAGACGCGACTGCGTCGACTTCTTCTGGCGACTGATTCCGGTTTCCGTCGTGGTCCACGTTGACGCACCAGAGTCCCGAGCCACTGAGGTCACCAGCGTTCTGGAGCTTCTGGTGTTCGAGGCCCTTCTTCGAGAAGAGGCGGCGCTCGTAGTACAGCTCAGACGATAAGCCGCTCAACGAGGGTGCCATCCGCCAGGTCGTGGGGAGGAAGATGCCGCGATCCTCCGGAATGGTCTTGTGACCGCCGAGTATGTGCTGGAGCGCCGAGAGCGCGATCCCATCGGGGTGACTACCCTGCTGCGGCTGGTCCAGTTGCTGCGGGTCGCCTAACAGCACGATGCTCTTTGCCGCCGGCGATACCGCCAGGACGTTGGCAAGCGCCATCTGGCCGGCCTCGTCTACGAAGAGCACATCTATAGAGTCAGCAAACTCCTCTCGTGACCACATCCACGCGGTGCCGCCGAGCACGTCGACCGTTCCGTTTTGGAGCACCTCGAATGCTGCTTCGTTCGATGGCACGGACTGCACGTCACCAGGAGGTGCCTCGTCGGCACCTTCGCCGTCCTTGTGGGCGGCGCGGATCACGGTGCCTGCCTCGCGGGCCACCTTGCCCGCCTCATCGAGCAGCTTCCGGATCACCTTGTGGCTGTTGGCGGTCACGCCGACACGTTTTCCGTTCCTGACGAGCGCCGCGATCATGTGCGAGCCGGTGTATGTCTTTCCCGCACCGGGCGGGCCCTGAATCGCGAGCACTGAGTGATCGAGATTGTGCACGACTCGCACCGCGAATTCAAATTCAGCCTCGTCAGGCAGGCGCGCAAATGAACCGGAGCGTAGTCGAGGTGGATTCCTCATCAGCAGATCGACCGCCGCCGAAGGAGCGAGGGCGATGAGTCCGTCGTCCGCTGCCCGCTGCCCCAGCCGCATCAACGAGTCCTCGATCTCCTTGACTCTCACGTGCTCGAACTTGAAGACTGCCGTGGGATGGATCTCCGCCCTTGGGCGTGACTTCTCGATGTCGATGGTTCGCGTCAGGCGATCGACTGCCACCGCGGCGGCAAAATCCTTCCCGTCTGTTCGCATCAGGCTCGCGCCGCGATCGATGTCCATCTCCTGTTCGGGATAGCGGTATCGATCCACTACCGGTCCGATCGGCCTGCCCGCCCTCGTGACCCTTCCGGGGTTCACGCGCTCGACGAACTCCAGACCGGCCACCGCCTGCCGCTCCTCGAGCAGCTCATCGTCCGACATTTCCTTCAGCCTGAAGTATTCCCACCAGGTCGCCTTGTCCTCGCGACGGTGATAGTCCAGCAGGTACGACAGCAGCCAAAGCGCCTGCTGCTCCGCGTTCCGATTCTCGTCAGGCACGCCGTCGAGCAGCTCCGCTCGAAGTGCGCGAACCGCCAGGTCCCTCTCGGTCACTCGTTCCGGCGGGACATCAGGCTCGAATGGCGGACGGGGACAGGGAATCCCCTGTGCTTCCGCCTCGGCGCGCAACGTCTCCAGCCAGTCGCGAAGCTTCAGCGTCGAAACGCAATCATCCTTGTTGTATCCCAGGATGATCTGTCGGTCCTCGTCGATCACGAGCGGCGGCTGCTTCACCTGCAACGCGTACTCCATCCGCCGCAGCGAATGACTCGCGTCTGGCAGGTTCACATCGCGCGTGAACCGATACAAGGGCTCAAGTCTTTTGATTGAGTAACTCTCCACACCGGCCCACATCGACTGCCTGACGACCGCCAGCAGGTCGATGAACCGTCCGCCCCGCAGCAGCCGGTCCAGTTCGCGCTCGCGCGTCGCGTGCCGGCCCATCAATCGCTTGAACGCGGTCGGCTCGTACGGCGCGAAGTGATAAACATGCATGTTCGGGTCGCGCTCGAGCCGGCCCATGATAAAGTCCATCACTTCCTCGAACGCCACGCGCTCCTCGGCCGCCGTGAACGCCCACCACTTGTGATACCGTTCGCTTCCGTCGGCTTCGAGTGTCGTAATGCCGAAGAGATACTCGCGTCCGCCTTCGTCGGCGTAGTTGTCGCCCTCGAGATCGAGGAAGACGTCTCCCGCTGACGGCTCCGGGAGGCGCGACAGACCGCGCGGCTCGACCAGGTGCTGCGGATCCTTGGGCGGCGGCTCCGGAGGCCGGAGCTTGTACGCCAAAGCCGGCGGCGTGCGCGACTGGAATTGCACCAGCGCCTGCTGTTGATAGCGCGCGTACGACTCCTTCGATCCGCGCTTGGCGTTGAACGGCAGCGTCATTGCCGCGTAGGCGGCCAGAGTGTTCACGCCCCGTGAAGCGAGTTCACGCCGATGCAGTCGTCCGAGTCCCGCCACCAGCGAAAGGTGATCGTCGGCGTGGCGCTTTTCGTCGCACGCTCGGCGCCACATACAGATGTCGCAATGATCGACCGGCTCCGGGTAATGAAGGCGAGCCAGGTCGTCGGGATCCATCTCCGTCGAACGCAACAGCTCGCGCTGCATCAAACGCATGTACGCCGAGTAGTCGTCGACGCGGAACGGAATGGAGATCTGTGTCGTGTGTCCGGGTTCGGGGATGACGACGTGGAACTGTTCCGGTGTCGTTCCCTGGATCTCGGCGAGCATGGCCGAGTAGAGACCGAGCTGCAGGACCGTGCCGGCGCGTGTTTCGCGGGCGAGCTTGGTGTCGATGACTTCGTACGACCAGGCGCCGAGTTTGCTCTCTTTGTCGTTGCGCACGAGCATGTCGGCGTAGCCGAACCACGACTCGTGCTTCAGTGCCGCCTGGACGATGACGTCCTTGCCGGCGCGAATGGCGTCGAGCGTTTGCGCGATGGCCTCATCGGCCTGGTTGAGCGGGATGCCGTTCAAGTCGAGTACGTCGCGGCCTTCGCTGCGGAGCGTTTCGACATAAGCCTTTTCGTGCTCCTTGCCGCGCTTCCAGAGCAGCTCGAGCAGGGGATCGTCGGGCCGGTACGGCCGTTCGCGCGTTCGATGGGTGACCGCGAGGTCCAGCGCCGTGAGGTGGCGGCAGCTCAGGAAGTGCGAGAGGTCGGTCGCCGAGAGGCGAATTCCCGAATCAGTTCGTTGCATCCTCAGCGCTCAGCACCCAGGCGGTGACGCGGACGTGACGGTTCGTGACGACACTGGGGACCTTGAAGCGATATCCCCGCTTGACGCGCAAGCTAAAACTTGCTAAGTTTAAAGGAGCAAAGTTCCTGGATTCCCGTACGGTCATACAGCGGCTCGTGTCGGCCGGTTGGTACCTGGTCCGGACCAAGGGCTCGCATCGGCATTTCAGGCATCCCGATCGCGAGGGCAGGGTGACTGTGCCGCACCCGGTACGGGATCTCCCGAAAGGCACGCTGCGGAGCATTGAGCGCCAATCGGGTGTTCCCCTCCGCCACCTGGCCGAAGGAGACTGAGTCTCGAAATGCATTATGTCGCAATCCTGAAACGTGAAGGTGCGAATACACTCGTGAGCTTTCCCGATTGTCCGGGGTGCCAGACTTTCGGTCGCACACGGGAGCGTGCCCTGTCCAACGCGCGCGAGGCGCTGGAAGGTTGGCTCGAGGCTCATTTGGTCGATGGCGATGCGCCCCCCGAACCCAAGCCGCGCGTATCCAGGCTCTCCAGTCGCAGCGTTCCAGTGAGCATCTCCCCGATCCTTGCCGTACGTCTGCAACTTCGCTGGGCGCGACAGTCCCTCGGCCTGACTCAGGCCGCGTTGGCGAAGCGGGTTGGAGTCACGCGCCAGCAGATTGCGTTGCTCGAGGCGCCCGATTCGAACGTTACCCTCCGCACGCTCGAGCGTGTTGCCTCGGCGATGAACCTCAGGCTCGAAGTCGAGTTGCGTCACGACACTGCCGCGGCCTGAAATCACGCGACTGCCCTGGCGACGGCGTTCCTGTAGTCCTCGGGCGCCACCACCTCGGCGTCGCTTCCGAACTCCAGCACGCGACGCACCAGCCAGTCCGCGCTCGTCGCCTCGAACTGAACGGTCACCGAGCCGTCCTCGTCGCGCCAATGTTCCGTATAGAACTCGGTGACCCACGGCGCGACATCAGGGCGGAACCTGACTGTGACGCGATCAGTCGCGCCGGTCGGACGGAACGCGTCGCGCGGCTTCACCATCGGTTCAAAGTCTGATCGCGGCTCGAAGTGTGAGTCCGTCATCCTGACCGCGACAATGCGATCGAGCCGAAAGTGCCGCCAAGCACCGACATCCTCCGCCCAGGCCACGATGTACGTCCGCACGCCCGACTCGGCGACCTGGTGCGGCTGGATTCTGCGCGTGCGCACGCCGCGTTCCGACTCGCCGGCGTAGTCCAGTTCCAGGGTCAGGTGCTCACGGGCGGCGCGACGGATGATGGCTATTGGAGATTGCTCCGCTGCGATGGCAGGTTGTGCGCTCTCTCCAGCCCACAGCGACGCCAGTCGTGACGCCAGCGCGGCGCCATCCGGGTCGAGCGCCAGCGCCATCTGGATCGCGAGCTGCTCTTCCGGTGACAGCCGCACCGGCCGACGGAACGGTCCCGCACTCGTTATGGAGACCTCGTCCTCCTGCTGCCAGATCCGAAGCGACAGCAGCCAGTCGGCGTCGGCGTGGTCGCCGAGCAGCGTCAGCGTGCGGATGTCCGCCGTCAGGTCCTTCACCGACACACCGTGCCGTTCCGCGAGCGCGCTGAGCGAGGGCGCGTCACGACCGGCCCGCTCGTCGCGCGTCAGCTCGGCGACCAGCGAGACTATTCTATTGAAGCGGGCGCTCGCGTTCATGGTTTCGGCCCGGAGGCGTACATCGCCGCGACGTCGGCGCGCAGCGTGGCGAGTGAATCGCGCAGTTCCGCCGGCTCTTCTATTTCGGCCTGCCGGCCAAACGAGAGCAGCCATCGCACGAATGATTCACGGTCGCGGACGTCGAACTCGATGACGCCGCCGCGATCGGGTTCCTCGCGGACCAGGCGGCCCACGCCACTGTTCGCGACCCAGTGTGACTCGGGGAACGCGAAGCGCACGCGCGACGTCGTGATCGCGCCGGCACCGAACTCCCAAGGGGAGCGACCGGCGAACGACCGCACGTGAAAGTCGTCAGGCAGGTCGAAGTGCGGCGCCGAGCCGGGCAGCCGCATAACGTTCCGCATGCGGTCGACGCGGAAGAGGCGCGGTTCGTCGCGATCGCGGGCGCGGGCCACGCAGTACCAGCGTCCCCACTGGAAGAGCAGTCCCCAGGGCTCGAGCTCGCGTTCTGCCTCGACCTGGCGCGACATGGTGAAGTACTGGCACGCGACGGCGGCGCGGTCGATCACCGCGTCCTGGAGGACCGCCAGTGCCTGACGAGCGTGCTCGGGGATCGGGAGCGCGAGGATGCGTTCGATCGCGTCGGCGCTCAGCGGGAGATCGAACGCGAGCTTACGTCGGGCACTCGCGGCCGCGGCGGCGAACGGGGTGTCGCGTTGCTCAGCGAGTGCGCGCGTGGCGCGATCGAGGACGTCGAGTTCGTCGCGGGTCAGCGCGAGTCGATCGAGGCCGGGGTAGGTACGATCGGGAGCCGGTGCGTCGAGCAGCTCGAGGTAGGGCAGGTAGGTGTGGCGCGGCTTGAGTCGGTAGCCGGTCCCGGCTTCGTCGCTCGCTGCCCCGGGCATCTCGACGGTCTCGATTTCGACGCCGAGTGCGCGGAGTTCATCCTTGTCGCGCTCGAACTTCCGCCGGCCCGTTTCCTCGGCGCCTTCGTATCCGCCGACCGGGCGAAAGATCTGCTCGCGAGTCACCGGGAACCGGTGCTGGAGCAGGAAGGCGACGAGGTCGAGCCAGCGGGAGGTCTTGTCGGACATGCGGGTGCTGGTAGCGGCTGGAAGCAAAGGTGCTCCACGGGTGTGACAGTCATCGCCGGGCAATACCCGACGGCGACGCTGGCCCGATTCAAGCACCCGGGGCCAGTAGTGGCAACCGGGCGCCAACGGCGCGCGCCACGCTGCCAAGAAACTGAATTCACATACTCCGTTAGTTCAGGTGGGTCTTCCGGGAATAGAGTGGGTGGGCTCGGCGATCCTTCGCGAAGTCGCGATGTGATGATTCGGGATGCAGCGAGATGGTGATGCTCTCCGGACCTTCATCACGTGCCCTGAGCCCGGCTGTTTCGCGCGGAGCCGCGAAGCGCGCGGAGGAGTACGCCCATTCGAGACCTGGACGACATCACGGGAGCTATCGTCGATACCGCGCTGCGTCGAACAGCTTGCGCGTCAGCACGTGAAGCAGCTGTTGACCTATCTCGAGCTCACGAACCGGCAAGTTGGTTTGCTGATCAACTTCGGCGCTCCGACGCTCCGGGAGGGCCTGCGTCGAATCGTAAATGGGTTTCAACCCTCCGCGTTTCCGCGGCTCCGCGTGAACCAGAGCCTGCCGGCGAAAGCGGATAGCAAGAGTCCCACGCCGGAATAGTCCAGTCAATTCCCGGAAGAGCCCTTCAGGTTATCGGAGTATAGCAAGTCAGTCCCACGTCGTGCGCACGGCGCCATATGAGCGCAACCGATGGTCGCCGGTGATGAGCGTCGCATTGAGAACGAGCGCGGTGGCGACGATCATCCGGTCGGCCGGATCGCGATGGGTGAAGTCCTCGAGATGAACCGAACGCAGCGCGATGCGATTGTCGACTGGAATGAAGGCGAACCAGGGAAGTGCTTCCACGTGTGCGATCCAGGCATCCGCCGGCATGGTCAGTTCCAGTCGATCGCGTTGCATCAGCATGGCGATTTCCCAGGCGGAGATGCTGGAGGCGGAGACGCTGGCATTGTCCGCGATTGACCGTTCGAGAAGGCGGCGCGACTTCGCCGGAATCCGGTCGGGGTCCGAGATCCACCAGAGCAGGGCGTGCGTATCGAGCACGATCACGAGCCGCTCTCCCACTCGTCATCGGCTACCGGCTTCATTGGCGCGCGGTACTTCACAACGGTCTCGCGTAACACCTTGAGGCCCAGGTCGGGGTCGGCGCGATACGGTACCACCTTCAGCACCGGTTTTCCGCGATCGGTGATGGTGATGGGCTTACCGGTACGCTCGACCTGGCGGAAGAGCTCCAGTGCCTGTGCCTTGAAGCGCGACTTGGAAACAGTTGGCATGAAATGACCATGGTAAAATGACCATGGTCACATTACCGGCTTCTGCGGCCGCCTGCAAGCGGAGCCCTAGTCGAGCGCTTCGGCGAAGAAGCGCGGCAGGTCGATCTCCAGCGGTGGAACGCGTGGGTCGGGTTGCCAGCTGATCGTAGCCGTCAGGATCTCGGGGCGGTGGTCGTCCGGCGACCAGCGCTCGATCAAGCGGCCGTCGGGATCGACGATCCAATACTCCGGGACACCTTCGTCCTTGAGGATGTCGCGTTTCTTTGTCCGGACAGCGCGGGCTGTCGCCGGCGATAGGACCTCGGCGGAGAGCAGGAGGCGTCCGACGTCGCGGAATGTACGAGGGCGAGCTCCTGGTGTCGGCGGGATAACGAATACATCCGGCTGAAGCAGTCTGCCCGGCGAGAATTCGATGTCGGCCGGCGCGATGAAAACCTCGCCCAGCTGATGAGCCAGAACGTACGGTCTCAAGACACTGTACAGCGCGCCGACTACGCGCTGATGATCGAAACTCGGTGCGGGGCTCACGACGAGCTCCCCGTCCAGCACCTCGTAGCGCTTTCCGTCGTCGGGAAGCGCTCTGACCATCTCGGCGGTCCACTCGGTGTGCTGCGCGGGCATGCCCATAGCGTACGCTCGGCTCGGCGAGGGAAGCAAGCGAACATACGCCGAGGATAGGTGGCGCACGGATCACGGGTTCATCCTGACGCTGCGGCCGGCATCAATTCAACGCAGCCACCAGTCTGACGTGGACGCAGCCCGATTCAACCATCCGGGGCCAGTACTGGCAACCTGCAATGCAGGTGCATGCCAGCGAACGCAATTATTGAGAAGAGCGTTCACCGCGGCGGACTACGTGTACATCCTTGATCCATGGTGGAACCCCGCGGTCGAGGCGCAGGCGATCGACCGCACACCGGATCGGTCAGACGCGGCGCGTTATCGCGACGCGATTGGTTGCTCGCGACACGATCGAGGGGAAGATCCTGGAGCTACAGGCGTCGAAGCGGGAGCTGGCCGACGCGATTCTGGCAGCGGACCAGGGGATGTTGACCGCCATTGGGCGGGCAGAGTTGGAACTCCTGTTGAGTTGAGGGCGCTACTGCTCAGCGTGCGCGCGGAGCGCCTCCAGACGGTCGAGCATCTCCGGCTCGCCCTTCAATTCAGCAAGCGGGAGCAGTTGGCGTCGGATGTAGCCCCACTCGATGCGCGGACCCTGCCGAACAATCACGCGCTCCACGTCGACCCAGTCCTGCCCTCGACCCGCAAAGGTCTTCATGACAATCAAATCCTCGGCGGAGCACGTTTGCAGCGGGATGCCTGGTGGATAGTTGAAGATTGACGAGCGATCGACCACAGATTCCTCGAACGGCAATCCGCCCAGCGCAACGTCGAGCCCAACGCCGGATGCCGACCGCAAGAGCAACACCCGGTGTTGCATCGCGAACTCGCGGGCGTCGGCGATTCGGCCTTCGAAGTGCTGGAGCAAATGGTCGACAAAAGGCGCTTCGCCGCCGAATCCAGTCAGCAACGTCAGATCGACATCAATCGTGAGGCGTGGCTCGCCCCAACGCTGCAACGCGATTCCGCCGATGAAGCAGTATCGCCAGTTCTCCGCCTGGCAGACCCTCTGGAGGGCGTCCGCGGAACGCAGAACCTCAAGGATTGCGTGCCACCCTCATGAACCACCGTTGCTGTTCAACGAGTCCGGAGCTCACCCGTGGCGGCTCGACCTGAGGTCCGCAAAGCAAGGCGATCGTGTTATACGGATCGAGCTCCCGCAGTTCTCTGATTCGAACGCGTTCCAGCGCTTTCGCTGTGCGCTTCCACGTCTCAACCCATCGCCTCCCGAGAGCGATGTCTTCCGGGCTCCAACCCGCAAACGGATCGTCGCGTTGCTCCATGCAAGTAATTTAGCTCGTCTTGCCCGAAATGGCTGTCCGTGCTGCGAGCGCCTCTGAATTCAGCGGCGACGGCCCGGCTCCGGTCCGAAGGTCAGCCCAGCCGAGCGTGGCGGGAGCTGGCCGACGCGATTCTGGCAGCGGACCAGGGGATGTTGACCGCCATCGGGCGCGCAGAGCTGGAACTGCTGTTGAGTTGAGGGGCGCTGATGCGGGCCGCTGGTTTCGCGGACGCGGAGATCGCCAGGGGCGTGCCTAGCGGAGCAATCTCGGGTCAAACGCAAACGGCTCCGAGGACTCGACTTTGAATTGTCCGAAGTCCGAGTGTTGCGGGTTGATGAGGATGTTATGACTGCCTTCAACAACGGCACCCGAGACTTGAAGAGCGAGAGAGCGGCCGGACCGTACCCACGCGTCACCGATTGCCTGTACTTCGGGTGGAATAGGGGATGAATCCCAGGTCGTGGGCAGGTCCGCAGCGGACAAAACGTCCACCAACGAGTCCGGAAGGGTTGCCCTTATGAGGGAAAAAGCATGAAGCCCGCCCCCAGCTGTCATGTGTACAAGCACTTCCAGAACAGCCAGGGCCGAGTTACTCGAGGCGTAGGCAACCCGAGTCCCGGGACTACTCCATCTGGCACCGTAGAGCCGAGCCCCTTCACCATCGAACGCAGTAGACAGGTATTTCGTCTTTACCAAGCGCCATACGTGCACTGTTCAACTCGGAATGCCGTGTTCCAGTCGCCCAATCAAGTTCTCTACTTCGATTGCCCCCACGTCCGTGGACGCGAACTCCAGCGGTGTCCGGCCACCGAGTCCGCTAACAGGACTGGTGAGCCATTGGCGCGCGCTCTCCGAGCTGCCCTCGAAGAGTTCGATCGCGCGAGCAAAGACTCGCGATGTGCGGACGAGGCGATCCGTTTCATCTGGCTCAAAGCGGCCGATCTCCTTTCTTCGCGCAAGCGTGCGCTCAGGAATCTCAACGACCTGCGCGAGCAAGCGATACGGCAGGTCTGTGTTTCGTTGAAATCTCTCGAACGCGGCATACGAAAACCCGCGTTGAATCTGGGCCACTAGATGAACCGGATCATACCTGCGCAAGCCGAACAGAGCGACGTAGTAGTGCCCCTCGCGGCGACCTGACTTGACCAGATTCCAAAGCTCAGCGACGTCCACTGACATCTTCTCGGTTGTGTTCGGCACTGTCCTCCCTGATGCGGCCATATGGCACAATCTACAATGCCATATGGCAGCATGCAAGTCGTGCGCCCGCTGACTCGTAAACTGAATGGCTGCCGCCTTCTCGAAGGAGGCGACAGCCATTGGCTTCCAAATGCCGAACGAGATCGACTCGCTTCACGCCGGATCAGGCCGTGAGGCGCTCTCGAATCACGGTCATGCCAACGAGATCCTCCTCGGCAAGGGCACGATTGGTTTCCAGAACGAGTTCAACGGCCTCGCGGAGGTTCGCGCGCGCCTCATCAAGTGTCTCGCCCTGGGTATTCGCGCCGGGCAACTCCTCCACGAAGGCGACGTAGCCGCCCTCAGGGGCCTCGCGAAACACGGCAGTCAGTTCCAGTGACATGGCTCTCTTCTCCATAACCGGAAACTTACCACCCCGTCCGGTTGCTGTCGATTATGTGCGACTCGTAAGGCTTCGCCGTACTGGCAGGTACCGGTTGGTTGTCGCGACTTCCTCACATGTTGCCCACGAGCGTCACTTGGCCGTCACGCGACGGCTCTGACGACGGCATCGCGGTAGCTCGCCGCCCGACGGCGTCGCGCCCCTCATGACCGACCTCTGTCGGGCAGTGAACGACGACACGTTTCCTCCCGTCGTGCAGGCGGCACTGGTCATGCTCAGTTCGAAACCATTCACCCGTTTGCCGACGGGAACGGTCGCGCCGGTCGCGCCCTGATCCATGTCGTGCTCAAACGGCGCGGACTCGCAACGGCGTACGTGCCGCCCATCAGCGTGATACTCGCTCGCCGGCGCACCAAGTACATCGCGGGGCTTACCGGCTTCCGCGGCGACGATGTGGTGCCGTGGGTTCGGCAGTTTGCCGATACCGCCGCCGAATCGGCGAACCTGGCGCGCGTCTATCTCGATGCGGTGTTGAGAAAGGTGGAGGAGTGGCGCGCGGCGTTGAGAGGGCACGGTGCACCGCGATCTGACGCAGCAGCGTGGCAGCTCATCCAGGTGCTGACAGCGCATCCGATGATCACGGGCCCGACCGCCCTCGGGGCAACCGGCCGTGCGCGCGCGGCTGTTTATCAGGCGTTGGAACAGCTCGAGCGAGCGGGGATTCTCGTGCCCGCGTCCGGATCGCGTCGCAACAGAGTGTGGGAAGCGGAGGGTCTGCTCGCGTTGCTGGAAGGGCTCGAGTCGGGGACGCTGCCGCCAGCAACATGAGGACGCGGGTCGTCATAAGTCGCTCAGTTCCGCCGGCTCTTCTATCTCGGCCTGCCGGCCAAAAGAGAGCAGCCATCGCACGAACGACTCACGGTCGCGGACGTCGAACTCGATGACGCCGTCGCGATCGGGTTCTTCGCGGACCAGGCGGCCCACGCCGCTGTTCGCGACCCAGTGTGACTCAGGGAACGCGAAGCGCACGCGCGAAGTCGTGATCGCGCCGGTTCCGAACTCCCAGGGTGAGCGGCCGGCGAACTACCGCACGTGAAAGTCGTCAGGCAGAGGACCGCCAGAGCCTGACGAGCGTGCGCGGCGGCCCTCGTCCACGTCAAAGTCGAGTATGGTCCACGCCTCGGCGTATGTTCGCTTGCGAGAGGAAGTCGATTTGCGCACAGGTGCCAGTCCGATACCCAACTCCTGACGGTGCATCGCTGCCCATTCGAGAGTCAACTCCAGGCGTCCTAATCACGTGAAAACCCATTCGCGATGTCGTGTTGAAGCTGCTCCATCGTCGACTTTGCCCAAAGGTGACGGTCCTTGTCACGGAGGGACAGGCTGCCAGGAACCGCCGCCTCTACCGCTCTGCGGTATTCGGAATAGCCTGCCCACACGGCGTCGAAGCGCGTTAGTCCTCCGAGGTTCTGGAAGCCTTCAAGCTGTTCGCAGACGCGGACGTCATAGACAGTGAAATCGTCTGGCCATAGGATCGAGAGTACCGCCCTCGCCATAGGCAGACCGAACCTCCAGACCTCCTTCAGGATTCTCATTCGAGCTTGATCGCTGTTTGCGTTACTGAGCGAGCGCGTCAAGTCCCGAACGATCGGTTCGAGCTCACTTCGCCGTTCCGGATCTCGTTCAAGTAGGCGCCGCGCCACATACGACTTAGCGCGATTCGCCTTCCAGATGACAATTGAGAAGAAGTCGAACGCTCCGAGAGAACCATCCTCCGCAAACCTGCGCCGGACGGTAGAGCAGCTGAGAATCTCCGGACGAACGTCCGATGGAAGCCAGCGCTCGAAGACCCTGGTGTCGAGATCGACAACCCAGTACTCGGGAATCTCCTTTTTCTGATAGGCGCTGCGTTTCTCCATGCGATCCCAACGTGCGGTTGATGGAGAGAGCACTTCAGCGGTCAGAAACAGTCGTGTGACGTCCTTCCATGAGGACGTCTTCACATCAGCCGGAATGACAAAGAGATCGGGCCCTACCATTCTGGTCTGTGACAGCTCAATGTCGGCTGGCGACATGAGTGTTCTGCCAATGCCATTGGTCCGGGTATACGGCGCAATGATGTCGTAGAGCAGGGCGACAGCGATTTGATGGCGAATAGACGGTGAAGGACTCACGAGCAGAGTCCCGTCGAGCACCTCGTAGCGGTTCCCGTCTTCGGGAAGAGCGCGCACCATCTCCATAGTCCAGTACATATCCTGCGCAGGCATGCCCATAACGTACCCTCGGCTCGGCGCGAAAGACAAGCGAACATACGCCGAGGATGGCGCATGACTCCTGTTGACGCGTCATCCTCGCATTGTGGGTCCGCTCATTTCAACGCATCGAGGTTCGTCGATCAGCAATGCCTCGGCGTACGTTCGGTCTTGTGCAATGGCGTCCAGTGCATAACGCTCGGCTACATGGGCCTGCACCTGAATTGGGAACTTCGTCTGCCCGGAGCGTTGTCGCGCGATGAAGTAATGGCGTATGTGCGCGACCTTCACGCGCACGGGTCGAGCCTGGGCCTTGACGACATCACACCCATCCTGAATCAGGTCGAACCTGGTAACCTTGATTCCCTACGTGGTTACTTCTGGCGGTGGGCGGAGGTCATAGCACGTCCACATCCTGAGTTGGAGTCGTCGCTCGTGGGCGATGTGACGACAGCAACCGGATTCGGCATCCATCCTGGTCGTGGATGCGAGGCGGCAAACGTCGGATTCCTGCATCGCGCGGAACCCGATGGCAGCAACGCCGAATGGTTCTGGCATCATTGCTGCAAGACGCAATACGCATCCGTACTAAGCTGGGATCACTTGATCCGATGTCACACCTCGCTTGTCGCGCTGCTCGATTACGCAACCGAGCGAGGGATAGACGTCGTGGTGCGCGACGAAGGGCACTATTGGGAGACCCGCGACACGGCCAGGCTTATTGCCGAAGTCGACTACATGAACAAGGTCGTTGCTGCACTTGCTGGTCGATTGGCGGATGCGATCGACCGAACTGGCCACACTGCCGGAGCACCAATCTTCGAGCATCGTGAGTTCGAACACCTCGAGATGGAACCGAAAACGAAGCCAGACCAGATCCTATAGCGCACCATGATTCCGTCGTCGCTCGCTCCGATCAGCCGAGTACGGAAGTGAAATAGTCGCTCAGGTCTATCACCAGCGCCGGGACCGCGGGTACCGGGTGCCACACCAACCTGTTGCGCAGTATCTCTGGGCGATCATCGCCAGGACGCCAGCGTTCGAAAATCCTCGCATCGAGATCGACGATCCAGTACTCGGGAACGCCTTCGTCCTGAAGGATATGACGTTTCTCTCCACGGTCCGCCCGAGCTGTTGATGGAGAGATGACCTGCGCGGCCAGCAGCAACGTCTTCACCTCCTTCCATGAGCGGAAACGACCGGCAATGTCGGCCGGAACCACAAAGACATCCGGCTGGAGCAACCGCTGCGGGGAGAACTCGATATCTGCCGGCGACATCATTGCCTCGCCGATTCCGTGCTTTCTGCAGTATTCATCCAGAATTGCCCAGAGTCGGGCGACCGCCCTCTGATGCATGGGCCGGGGCGCCGGACTCACGAACAGCTCGCCGTCCAGCACTTCGTAGCGATTCCCGTCGTTCGGAAGTGCGAGGGCCTTCTCGGCCGTCCATGCGGTGTGACGTGCGGGCATGCCCATAGCGTACGCTCAGCTCGGCGAGGGTGACAAGCGAACATACGCCGAGGATGGCGTCGCGCGTCGCTGAAGGCGTCATCCTTGTTACGCGGCCCTGATCAATTCAGCGCGAGTCACTTGCGACGGGGCGCGAGCGGCTCGCTCCTGATCTCAGCGCGCTGCTGACCGACGAGAGGTAGTTCTCGAACCTTTCGAGCTGGGCACGACGGAGCGTGGAATTGACACTCCACGCGCCGCATGATGATGTATCTGGCCGTTTCCGTACCATCCTCGGCGTATGTTCGCTCAGTCTCGTCGCGGAGGTGTTGTCGCAATCCACGGCACGCGCTGATCGCACAGTCAAGCGGCCGACTTACCAGAGCGAACGCATCCCTGAGTACTGGATCGTCGATGCCGATGCCCGACTGGTCGAATGCTGGAGACCCGAAGACGAACGCCCGGCAGTACTCCACGTCATGCTGACGTGGCGACCGAAGGAGGACGTTCCTCCGCTCGAGATCAATCTCCCGGAGTTCTTCGCGGCCGCGCTGGATTGAAATCAGCTGGGCGTCTACCGACGCACCCGCCGCCGTGAAGCAGG
>CAZSNV010000102.1:0-15027 GCA_964608035.1 uncultured Gemmatimonadaceae bacterium
CAGGAGCTGGGCGATGATGATATTCGCAACGTCGTCGTTGATCGGCGTGCCGAGGAAGACGATGCGATCCATCAGCAGACGGCTGAAGATGTCGTACGAGCGCTCGCCCCGGCTGGAGCGCTCGATCACATACGGCGGATAAATCGAAGGCATGGTGAGTCGGACGGGAGACGGGTGACGGGAGACGGGTGGTTTACACCCACTCACTCAACGGTGTTCTGGTCCAGCAACCACTTGAAGACTTTTTCCTCGGTAATGCCGCGCTCGATCTCCTTCAGGCGGCCGGCCTTCTGGAGCGAGGCATACAGCTGCCCGACGTCCGTGCCGCGGCGCGCGGCGAGTTCCGCTACACGATCATCGAGTTCACTCTCGGACGACGCCAGTTTCTCGCGCTCCGCCAGCGTGTCGACGATCAGGTCGCGGCGCACCTGACGTTCGGCCATCGCGCGAAATCGTTGGGCGAAGGGTTCACGCTCTGATTCGGGAACCTGGTAGGCCTCGATGTAGGCGCCCACCATCTGGTTGACCCAGGAGGGCGGGACGTCGAAGGCATTTGCGCCGATAATCTCGTCGATCAGTTTCTGGCGCACATCCGCGTCCGCCTCACGCGTCGCGTCACTCGTCAGGTCCTCGCGCACGGCCCGGCGCAGTGCGTCTACAGAGTCGAATTCTCCCAACTCGCGCGCGAACGCGTCGTCGAGTTCCGGCAGCGACTTCCGTTTTGCATCGGCCAGCGTGACCCGCACCGGTTTCGTTTTCGATCGCTGCGTTTCGTCAGGAAAGTCGTCGGGCCACTTCACCGGTCGCTCCGCCGTCTCGCCCGGCTTGAGCGTCATGATCAGCTCTTCGATCCCGGCGATGGCCTGTCCGCCTCCGAGGATGATCTGATACTCCTTGCCCTCGGGGATACTCCCCTGATCGTCGGCGGTCGCCAGCGTCACGGTGACCATGTCCTGCTCGGCCGGTTTATCGTCGATCGGCATCCAGGTCGCGCGCTGATCGCGCATCGAATCGATTTGTTCCTGGACCGACTCGTCGGTGATGGGACGGACCGAGCGGGTAACGCGGAAGCCCTGCGTTCGCGGCAACTCGACCTTCGGATGTACCTCGATGTGCAGCTCGAACGTCAGCGGTTCGCCCTCGCTGAACTTCACATCGTGGACGTGCGGCTGCGCGGCGAGCTTCACCTCAGAGTCACCCACGACCTGCTTGTAGGCTTCCTGGATGAGCGACTCGACGGCCTCCTGCCGGATAGCAGCGGCGAAGCGCTGTCGAATCATGGCCGGCGGCGCCTTGCCTGGCCGAAAGCCGGGGAGTCGAGCCGAAGAGGCGTAACGTCGCACCGCCTTTTCTTCAGCCTGACGGACCATGTCGGCTGGCACCTCTACCCGCAGAAGGCGCTCGACGCCATCGACCTTCTTTTCAGTGACCTGGAGATTCATCAACGGGTCTGCGATTTCGTAGTCTGACGCAGGCGATCGGGGAACGCTGCCGCGTCATGAAAGGTAACGGGATGGGGAGGTTTCATGCATCGCCGATCGCTGGTCCTGTGGCTCTTCGTCTCCGTCGCCGCGCCCGTGCAGTCACAGCGAGTGGCGCTGGATTCGGTGAGCGTTGCCGACACGTCGGTGCGCCACGTGGTCAGGCTCCGAGACGGGTCTACGCTCGTGGGTCGCATCACGGCGGTTTCGTCCGACTCTGTTCGCTTGCGGCTCGATCAGGGTGAAGTGAATCTGGCCAGGTCAGGCATCGTGCAGGTGCGCCAGATCCCCCAAGCCGCCCTGCGTAACGGGGAATACTGGTTCGAGAATCCGCACCCGACTCGGCTCCTGTTTTCCACGACGGCCTTTCCGCTGGAGAAAGGGACGGGCTATTACGCCAATGCCTGGCTGTTCATGCACACGTTCGCCGCCGGCATTACGGATCGCTTCACGCTTGGCGGCGGCGCGACGACGATTCCGGGGCTGGCTCTTGCGGACAACCTGTTCTACCTGCTTCCCAAGTACACCGTGTACAGCGGGAACCGAACGCAGGTAGCGTTAGGCGCCCTGGTCGGTTTCCTGCCGTTCGACGACGCCGTAGTATCCACCGCTGGACTCCTCTACGCAGTGGGAACGACGGGAACGAGGGAATCGAACGTCTCCCTCGGGTTGGCCTGGGGATACAGGAACGCCGAGGTAACGGGTACTCCCGGCGTGATGCTGGGTGGCCAGGGACGGGTCAGTCGTCGCGTCTCCCTTATATCAGAAAACTGGTTCTTCTCGGACGGTAACAACACCGAGGGCGTCATCTCCTACGGGCTTCGCTTCCTTGGCGAGAACCTCAGCGCCGATGTGGCGTGGGTGACGGCGCTACGTGAGCGCCGCATCGGCATACCCTGGCTCGGCTTCGCGTTCAAGTTCTGAACTGCGGATGGCGGATGTCGGATGGCGGATGTCGGATAAACTGCAAATCGTTTACTCCGATACTTCAGCGTAATCGCCTCGCAGTTCTCCGATATCCGCCATCCGACCTCCGCCATCCAATAGCCGGTCTACGATGAGAGCCGAACTCAGGACTCCTGGTATGCCGGCCCCCGGATGCACGCCCGCGCCGACAAAAAAGAGGTTCGGCACGTCGTCGCTGCGCGCGTGCGGTCGGAACCACGCGGACTGCTGGAACAACGGCTGCAGGGAGAATGCGCTCCCGAGGTCGCTGTTCAACTCGTCGCGGAAATAACGCGGATCGACTCGCATCTCGCTGACGATGTGACTCGTCAGGCCGGGCAAGAGCCGCTCTTCGAGATGCCTGACGATCCGATCCCGGTAGGCATTGCCCACTGCCGTCCAGTCGACCCCACTTCCCAGGTTGGGCACCGGAGACAACACATACCAGGCATCGCAGCCCGGTGGAGCCAGCGAAGGATCTGTCGCCGTGGGCCGGTGCAGGTAGAGCGAGAAATCGTCCGCCAGCCGACCGCGGTTGAAGACGTCATCGAGCAGCCCCCTGAACCGCGGGCCCATCAGGATCTCATGGTGAGCGACGTGCTCGTATCGCCGGTTTGTGCCGAAGTAAAGCACGAAGAGCGACATGCTCTGCCTATAGCGCGCGAGACGCCGGTCGGGGTTCGCGCGACGAGCCGACGCCGGGAGGAGGTCACGGTAGCTCTGGATCACATCACCGTTGCAGACCACGGCGTCGGCGGCGATTCGCTCGCCGGAGCGAATCCTCACAGCCTTTGCGCGGCGCTTGGCGTCCACTTCGATCGAAACTGCCTCGGCGCTCAGTCGCAGCCGGCCGCCCATCTCCTCGAACAGGCGCACCAGCGCCGCAACCAGCGCACCGGTTCCGCCTTCGGCGAACCAGACGCCCCAGCGGCGCTCGAGTTCATGGATGAGCGCATAAATCGAAGGACTGTCGAACGGGTTGCCGCCAATCAGGAGTGGATGGAAACTGAGGAGCTGCCGGATGCGCGGATCGGTGACCTCCGACTCGACCAGTGACGCGACGGATTGCCACGATCTGGCGCGTGCCAGCCGGGGCACTGCGCGCAGCATCGTTTCAACGGAATCGAACGGCTGGTCAATCAGCGGGAAGGCCTGGTCGAAGATGCGCCGGGCCTTCAACGCGAATCGGCGGTACCCCTCAACGTCGCCAGGACTGATTTGCGCAATGCCAGCGACGCGCCGCTCGTCGTCACCGGTCCAGTCGATGCTGGTCCCGTCGTGGAAACGGACCCGATAGAACGGATCCACCGGCACGAGTCGGACGTAATCGTCGATGCAACGACTGGCGACCGAGAAGAGTTCGGCGATCAGGTGAGGCGCCGTGAGGATCGTCGGCCCGGCGTCGAAGGTGAAGCCGTCCTGGCGAAACACGCCGGCGCGGCCGCCAGGCTGGTTCCGTTTCTCCAGCAGCTCGACGTCGTGCCCACGAGCCCGCAAGCGGATGGCCGCCGCGAGGCCCCCGAATCCCGCGCCAATGACGACGATCCTCACGCGGTTCGCCGCTGGTGAAGCTCGAATCCATGCCGGACGTCCCGTCCGCGCCACGCGACCGCCGCCGGCAACGCCATTGCCACAGCACCTAACGCGGCCGCCCACCAGAACCCGTCGCGCAGGCAGAGTGCGACTGGCATCACGCCATTCACCAGATAAAGCGCCACCGGCAGTGACGAGGTCGCGAGCCGGGCGCGAATGCGGCTCGGCGGAACGATCGCGAGCAGGATGCGGGCGATGAGCGTCGCGGTCAGCAGCCAGCCGAACCAGTTGCTCAGCGGCATGCCGTAGAAAGCGTCGGCCGTGAAGAAGGCGACCAACCACCCGGGAGGCTCCGCGTCGCGGAACACGGCGCCGCTGCCCCACAGCCAGTGTCCGGTTTTCACCATGGCCGGATCCATCGAGATGTCCCACGCCACCATGAGGAGACCGGCGCCTAACGCCCACAGCCACCTCGTGCGCCCGTCGTCCGCGGCATGGGCGATTCTGGCCACGATGACCAGCGACCCGACCAGCATGTAGAACCACGACAACGGGATCGGGAAGGGAACCAGCCCGAGGATTCGATAGCCGAGCAATCCCGAGTACGAGTAATCACCGAACGGAAGCGCCACTGAAGTTCCCACGAGTTCGGCCCCAAGTGCCAGCGCGCTCGCCGTGGCGGCGAGAACCACGCCCAAGCGCCATCCCAGCGTGCTCCCCAGGAACACGATCGCCGAGAGTGCGCCGAGCACCACGTATGCTGGTCCCGCGAACCGGAACGACACGCGCATGATGGTAGCCGCCGGTTCGGCGGTGACGTCGAGTCCTGATGCGCCGGAGAGCACCGTTAGCATGGCCGCTGTGGAGAACAGGATGAGTCCCACATGCACGGCAAGCAGCACCCATGCCGAACGAGCGGCGGCACTCACGGCGACGCCCGATCGGTATGGCGAAATGACATCGGCAGGTCCGGAACGTGCCGGGGCAATTCGCCTACCCAGGAACGCCAGGCGACGCCAAGAAGCGCTGCTCGCGAGGCGGACACGCGCCCGGACAGCGTGTCAAAGTCCGCCTCCTCGATGGCGTCGAGGATCTTCGCGTATCCGGCCGCGCAGGCCAGGGCGCATCGCTGAGCGTCCGTGGAGAGCAACGGGATTCCCGGCAACGCCCTCGCGTACAGAGCTCGCGCCCTCGCCACCTGGAAGGCCATGAAATCGCGCCAGGCCCCCCACTCGGACCGGACAGCACCGGAAATAACCTTTTGGCGATCGAGGCCAAAGCGCCCGAGGTCCATAGTCGGCAGGTAGCACCTTCCGCGCCCCGCATCTTCGCCAACGTCCCGAAGGATGTTGGTGAGCTGCATGGCGACTCCCAGCGCCCTTCCGCTGGTGACGGCCTTGGATTTCCTCCCGCCGCCGTCTACCGCAACGCCGAAGATTGAGCAGCACATTTCTCCGACGCTTCCAGCGACGCCTTCGCAGTAGGCCTCGAGGTCGGACCACGCCCGGTACTCCACGTCGCGAAGGTCGCGCTCGAGGGCGTCGAACAACTCGCCAAGCGCTTCAACCGGCACGTCGAACTCATGGCACGTCCGCGCCAGCTCCCTGAGAATGGGCTCGTCCGCCCGTTGTTCGAGCGCCCGAAACGCGGCCTCTCGGAACCGCCGGAGCGCGCTCGCTCCGTCAGCTTGACGGAGTCCGCTGGCGTCCACGATGTCGTCAGCGGTTCGACAGGTCGCGTAGACGGCAAAGGCGCCGCGACGTTTTCTCTCGGGAAGGAGCCAGCTGGCAACGGAAAACGTCCGGGCATGCTGCACCGTGAGCAGGCGACAGACTCGCGCGTCGTCCGCGGCGACTTCGAGTCGCGCCTGATCCGGTGGAAACACGGACCGCGCCGGCGGGGTGACCGCGCCCCTCACTGAACCCATGATTCCGGCCGAAGCTAGCGATCAGCGGGCAGGAAGGCAGCACCCTACCGGAACTCCTGCTGACCTCGCTACCGCGCTAGGCGGACCGTCCGCTATGGGGACAGGATGCGCCAAGGGCGTGACCGGGCGGTGACGGCATTGACACAGTCAAGGCCGCCCCACATTATGGCCGCGCTCTATCAGCCCGCTATGGCGCAAGTTAACGCCAACATGCGCTCACGATTGAATACTCGTGTTCGCCAGAGGAGGGGGGCCTGATTGAAGCAAGAACAGGAACTTGACTGCCATACGCTCAGCGATCGGAAAGCGTTGTGATTGCGGCGCATGACTGGGGCTGCTTCGTGGCCTCCGCGTGCGCTTTCAGTGTTTGTGGTCGGCGGTAACCTCATCCCAGTGGGAGGTCCCATGAGTAGTGTCCGTTGGAGGAGCCTGTTCCTCGCGGCGTCGGCCTTTGTCCTCGCGTTCGCGACGGATGGAGCCGCTCAGGCGACAGGATCGATCGAAGGGAAGGTGACCGAGGCGAGTTCCGGCCGCCCGCTCTCCGGCGCGCAGGTGTTCATCGCCGGCACAACCGTCGGAAGCGTGACCAACGACCGCGGCGAGTACCGCATCACCTCCGCCCCAGCCCGCCAAGTCGAACTTCGCGTTCGCGTCATTGGTTACAGCCCGATCAACAAGACGGTTGTGGTCACGGCTGGCCAAACGGCCACCCTGAACATCCAGGTCGCCGTCTCGGCGCTGCAACTCGACCAGGTCGTGGTCACAGGCACTGGTGCCCAGGTGGAAGTGAAGAAACTGGGCAACACGATCTCCACGATCCAACCACCAGCGTTCGCCGCCATCAGCACGCCATCGCAGCTGCTGCAGGCGCGTGACGCCGGCGTGTCGATCCTCCCCGCCTCTGGTATCTCGGGCGAAGGGTCGCGAATCCGCATTCGCGGAAACGCGTCCCTGTCCATGTCGAACGAGCCGATCGTGTTCGTCGACGGCGTTCGCATCAACTCGGGCGGTGGCTTCGGCTCGAACGTCGGCGCGGGTGGTGGCGGCACTCCGTCCCGCCTGGACGACATCGACCCGTCGTCGATCGACCGCATCGAAGTGCTGAAGGGCGCCGCAGCCGCGACGCTGTACGGCACAGAAGCGTCGAATGGCGTTATCCAGATCTTTACCAAGAAGGGCTCAACAGGCGTTGCGCGTTGGTCGTTCAATGCCGAGCAGGCCGCGATTGACCTTCCGGTGGACCGCATCAAACCGAACTGCGGTGCCGCCAAGTCGGACACGGCAGCGGCGCGCTTGAGCACGTTCTTCGCCCGGACCGTCACGCCGTATCAGCCGTTCTGCATCAACGCCTCGGACGACATCCTTGGCGTCGGTAAGGCCAGCACAGTCAACGGTTCCGTTACCGGCGGCACCGCCGGGTACACGTACTTCGCCTCCGGCCGCTTCGCGGATGAAGACGGGCCGATGGACGTCGCGTGGCTGGGCCCCACCGTTGACAAGATCCGCCGCATTCAGGGCCTGACCAACATCGGTCTCATTCCCTTCAACTCGCTCAAGCTCGGCATGCGCTTGAGCTACGCGGACGCGCTGCAGCAGGTGCCGCAGAACAACAACAACATCTACGGCGTGACCTCGCTGGCCATGTTCGCCAAGCCCGAACTGTCCAATTGCGACAAGTCGGCCCTCGCCAGCCCCGGTCGGTGCACGGGCCCCGGCAACATCTACGGCAACGCCGCCTTCATGACGGTGCGCGAAGCCACGCAGACGACCACCGAGAATCGCGCTGGCCGGTTCACGGGCATCTTCGATGCTACGTACACGCCGACCGATAACATCTCGACGACGGCCACGTTCGGCGTCGATGCCACCGACGATCGCAGCTTCCTGTTCCGCTACTTCCGTCATGACGTCGACCTGTTCACGGGCAACAACATCACCGGTCAGCGCGCTGTCGATTCGCGCACCAACCGGAATTACACGGTTGACGTAAAGCTCAACTGGAAGGCGATGCTGATGGGCCTCCAGTCGGACTTCGTCGCCGGTGTGCAGGGATTCGTCGTGAAGGAGCAGCTCACCGGAGGCAGCAACACGAACTTCCCAGGTCCGGGTCTTGAGGTAGTCGGCGCCGGTTCCGCGCCGAGCGTCAACGAATCCTTCGTCCAGACGGTCAATGGCGGCTACTTCTTCCAGGACCAACTGGGATTCCAGGAGTTCGCGTACCTGACGGTCGGCGGTCGCTACGACTACGCCTCCGCCTTCGGTGAAGAGGCAGGCGGCGTGTTCTATCCGAAGGTGTCGCTGTCGATCGTGCCGTCGGATCGCAACTCGTGGAGTTCTCCGTTAGGCATCAACACCTTCCGCGTCCGTGCTGCCATCGGTAAATCCGGCCGCCAGCCTAACGCGTTCTCGAAGTTCACCACGTTTGCGCCGCTCTCGTCGGAGCTGGGTGCCGGCTTGGCGCCGAGCAATCTCGGTAACCCCGCCCTCGCACCAGAGGTATCGACGGAGTGGGAGGCTGGTGCGGAAATGGGCTTCTTCGACAACCGGCTTGGTCTGGACTACACGTACTGGGATCGCACGGTCAACGACGCGCTGATTGCCAAGCAGTTCCCGCTCTCCGGCGGGTTCTCGAATCTGCAGCTCGCCAACATTGGTCGACTGGAAGCGAATGGGCACGACATCAAGGTGAACGCCTTCGTGGTGCAGAGCTCTGCCTGGACGATGGATGTCTTCGCCTCGGCCGCCAAGATCTACCAGGTCATCGCCAGCATGGGCGGCGCTCCGGCGTTGAAGGTCGGCGGCAGCTACCCGCGGTACCGCAACTTCCTGAAGGAAGGCTTCGCTCCGGGCGCGCTCTTCGGCGCAGCACTCCCCGGCCCGTGCTCGGCACGGCCGGCGGGCGCGACGTACATGTGCCTCAATGCGGGTGACTTGCCGTTTGACTCGAATGGCGATCGCATCCCGGACACCGAAGCGCAGGTGCTCGCGTTCCTGTCGGTGCCAAAGCTGCTCACCCAGCTGGATCCCATCCGGTACGATGAAGACGGGGATGGCGACTTCCTGGATCACTATTCGGGCAAGCCGTATCCCGACTGGAACTTCAATTTCGGCAGCAACGTGTCGCTGGGCCGGGCGTGGCGCTTCAATGTGTTGTTCGAGTATCGCGGTGGAGATTTCACGGTCACGAACCTCACCGATGCGTTCCGTACCTCGCACCCCACGATCGGGACGAACACCCTCGAAGCTGCGCGGGTGGAGGGGATCATCCGGAACCCCGCCAGCACGGCCCAGCAGCGGCTTGACGCTGCCAGGATCTGGTGGAGCGAGTTGAAGGCCCTGAGCCCGTACGACGGACTGAATCAGCAGGAGGATGGCTCCTTCCTCCGCCTTCGCGAGATCGGCGTCGCCTGGACGGCGCCTGCCGGCCTGGCGGCCAAGTTGGGCGCGAGAGACGCCACGTTCCAACTGACCGGCCGCAACATGTTCCTCAAGACGAACTACCTGGGCGTGGACCCCGAGACGAATGCAACGGGTCGTGACGCCGGTGGCGGGACCGAGGGCAACTATCTGGAGGCAGTGGACGCCTTCGGGTGGCCAATCGCACGCCGCATCGCATTCGCCATCCGCCTCGGCTACTAACAGGAGCATTCACCTCATGACTCGATACCTGATTGCTTCTGGCCGGGTGGCGACTGCAGTGACGGCCACAGTACTCCTGGCCTCCTGCAGCGGCCTCCTCGATGTGAAAAACCCCAACAACGTCGTCGAGGACGCGCTGACCAACCCCGGCGCCGCGACGGCGATTGCGAACGGCGCCGGTGCTACCGTCACGCGCGCATATACGGCAATCCTGTCGCCGTACGGCGCGGTCACCGATGAACTCACTTACGTCGGCTCTCGCGATGCGTACGGGTATGCCGATAAGGGCGAGGTTTCCGATCCGTTCAACGAATTCTCAGACGCCTCGTGGAACGAAATGGCCGAGGCACGATGGACTTCGGCGAGAGCGGTTGAAAGGCTCAAGGCCTTTAATGCCGATAACGCTTTGGTGGAAAAGAACGACCTGGCGCGAGCCCTGCTCTACGAAGCGATCATCTTCACCGGTATCGGCGAGATGTTCGACGACTTCGTCATCGACGCCAACAAGACCGAAGTCGGTCCGCCAATCGGTGAAGGCAACATGGCGATCGTCTTCGACTCGGCGATCACCCAGGCAACGGAAGGTCTCGCCATTGCGGGCCTGACGAAGGACAACAAGATCCGCCTACTGGCGATGCGCGCCCGCGCCAAACACTCCAAGGCCATCTGGGCCAAGCTGAACGGATCGGGCGGTGCGCCGGCCACGACACCGGTCGCAAGCCCGCTGGTGAACGACGCCGGTGCCGATGCCGATGCCGCCGCCGCATTGGTGGAGATCGGCGCGGGTAGCGACTACAAGTTCAAGCTCACCCCGCAGGTAACGACGACTGGATTCCCGGTCGTCGGCAATGACCTGAACAACCGGTTGGAACTACGGGTAGGTGACAGCCAGGCTGGGGTCACGAGCAGCGCGTGTCGTGACGCCACGTGCGACTCATGGGTGGTGCCCAGCGGTGCGGGCAACACGATAGCCTCGGTGAAGTACCAGGATCCCGTGAACAACATCGTGGACCCGGTCTTCCTGGCGATCATCACCGAGTGCTGCATCAAAGGCACTCCGAATGGACAGGGCGATCTGGTTCCGATCACGATCATTTCGGCGCGTGAGATGATGTTGATCCGAGCGGAGCACGCGCTGGCGAGTGGTAACACCGCCGGCTTCACCAGCTTCATCAACCAGATCCGTGCCTTCAACACGACGCTGTCGGCGTATAACGGCACGTCGCCGGCGCCGCAGGCCATGCTGATTCACACGCGGTTTGTGAATCTGTTCAATCAGGGCAAGCGCCTGATGGACATGCACCGGTTCGGCATCAAGGCACGCAAATGGACGCCCGACGCCGAAGCGTACGCGAAAGCGTGCTTCTTCCCGGTGATGAACATCGAGCGTACGACGCACCCGGACGATTTCGTCAAGCCGCTCTGCCGGCCGTGAGTTACCTGGAGAACGCATGAACAAACGGGCAGCCAGTTGGCTGCCCGTTTGTTTTTTGCGGTCTTGAAAAGTGCCGAGTGCGGGAGGGGGGACTCGAACCCCCACGGCCAGGCCACAGGATCCTAAGTCCTGCGCGTCTACCAGTTCCGCCACCCCCGCTTACACCGATTTCTGCCCTAATCTACGGCAAAACGACGACCACTGATCACGCGAAAATGACGGCCTCGCCCCGGTAGAGCCAGTTCGGAATCCCCAGGGCTCTAGTTAGGTTTCACGGCCCGTTCCAGCCCAGCAACCAGCGCCAGCACGCATGACCAGCACTAGCATGCAGCAATCAGCACCCAGCTCACTTTCGGCGACCCGCTCGTACCCAAAGGTCACGACCACTCTTCCCGGTCCGCGCGCGAAGGCAATCGTCGATCGCGACCGGGCCTTTACCTCGCACGCGTACCTGAAGGAGTACCCCCTCGTCATAGCGCGAGGCGAGGGCGTGATGGTGGAGGATGTCGACGGCAACCGGTTTCTCGACTTCATGAGCGGCATCGCCGTCTCCAGCACCGGCTACGGACATCCGAAGGTCGTCGCGGCGGTGCAGGAAGCAGCGGCGCGGTTCCTCCACATCTGCGGGTCGGATTTCTATTTCGAGGGAATGGCGGCGCTCTGCGAGCGTCTGGCGCGGCTGGCTCCAGGGAAGACGCCAAAGCGTGTCTTTCTCACAAACTCAGGCACCGAAGCCGCTGAAGGCGCCATCAAGCTTTCGCGCCACGCAACGCGGCGCACGGCCATCATTGCCTTCAAGGGCGCGTTTCACGGACGAACAACCGGCGCGCTTGCCCTGACCTCCAGCAAGGCCCGTCAGCATTCCGGTTTCGGTCCGTTGCTTCCCGACGTACATCACGTGCCGTATCCCAACCGGTATCGCGCGCCGGCCGGGATGAGTGATGCGGCGCTGGTGGCCGAGTCGATCGACGCGATCGAGGGCGATCTCTTCACACGCCACCTCGACCCGAAGGACGTCGCTGCGATCTTCGTCGAGCCCATTCAGGGCGAGGGTGGATATCTCTTTCCGCCCGACGGCTTCCTTCGCGCTCTGCGCGAGCTGTGCGACAAGCACGGCATCCTGCTGGTGTTTGACGAGATCCAGTGCGGTGTGGGTCGCACGGGACGCATGTGGGCGTGCGAGCAGGAAGGGGTCGAACCCGACATACTATTGAGCGCGAAGGGACTGGGTTCCGGCATGCCGATCGGCGCGTTCATCGCCCGCGAGTCGATCGACGAGTGGAAGGGTGGCGCCCATGGGTCCACGTTCGGCGGAAACCCTGTCTGCTGCGCTGCGGCCCTGGCGACGCTCGATCTCGTGGAAGGCGGCCTGATGGCGAACGCTGAGCGGCTTGGGACGCGCCTGATCAGCGGCGTGAGGAAACTTGCCGAACAGCACGACGTGATCGGCGACGTGCGCGGCCGAGGGCTGATGGTGGGAATGGAACTGGTGAAGGATCGCGCTACCAGGGAACCGGATCCGGAAGCGTCGCGCCGGCTCGTCGACACGGCATTCCAGCACGGGCTGCTGTTGTTAGGCTGTGGGAAGAGCGTGGTTCGGGTCGCGCCGCCCCTTATTATCGACGAGATCGACGTGGATCGCGGCTTGGAGTTGCTCGGGGAGTGCCTCGGCGGCTAGGCATCACGCATCAGGCATCAGATGCGGGCATCAGGCAACGGGTCAGGCATCAAATGCAGTTAAAAGGGCCTCGTCGGTTCGCCGACGAGGCCCTCAATCAAGCCCTGTTGCCTGATGCCCGATGCATGATGCCTAACGTCCGATGCGGACGTTGACGATCCTCGTCTGGTCCAGGTCGATGTTATAGACCATGAGACTCAGATAGCTGCCGTCACGAACCCCCGCGAGCACCTGCTGCAGGTCAGTCGCTGTCCGGAGTGCCCGGCGCGGCTGAGGGTTGATGACCGAAATCAGGATGTCGTTATTGAGCAAGCGCTGACGCGCGGGCCCGTTGGGATCGATGTCGACCACGCGGAGCCCACGGTGCTCGGTCGAGATGCGGTTCTGCGTAGCCTGAGCATCGGTGATCGGCTCGACGGTGATGCCGAGCTTCTCGGTGTTCGTGCCCGTCGCCTCGGGTTCATTGGTGGTCCCCGGACGCGTGTTCGATGCCACTCGCGTCGTGCTGTCGGTGGCCTCGCCCAGACGGACGTTGAAGGTCTTCCTGGTGCCGTAGCGCCAGGCTTCGATCTCAACCGTCTCACCCGGCTCATGGCTGCGGATGATGCGCTGCAGCGTCGTGACTCGATCGGCCACTTTGCCATCGGCCTTCACGATCACGTCACCCGCCTCGATGCCGGCACGCTTCGCCGGTGAGCTGGCGTTGTCGTCGTTGTACGGCTGGACGAGCACGCCCGCAACGCCCTTCAGGCCAGCGACCGCAGCATCTTCAGCAACCGCGTCCCTGATCGAGACGCCAAGCACCGCACGACGCACCCGGCCGTGTTCGATGAAGTCATCGAGCACTTCCTTGGCGAGCGTGATCGGAATCGCAAAGCCATAGCCGGAATAGAACCCGGTCTGGCTGGCAATCGCGGTGTTGATGCCGATGACTTCACCACGCACGTTGACCAGCGGACCACCGGAGTTCCCCGGATTGATCGCGGCATCGGTCTGGATGAAGTCGGTGATGGCCCAGTTGTTCTGGTTCACGCGGACGTCCTGCGCACCACGACCCTTCGCCGAAACGATTCCGGCCGTGACCGTGAAATCGAGGCCTAACGGGTTGCCGATTGCCACGACCCACTCGCCGATCTTCGTTCCATTGTCATCGCCGAGCGCGGTGTACGGAAGGCCCTTCTGGTCAATCTTCAGAACGGCGACGTCCGTGGTCTCATCGCGACCGATGACGCGGGCTGGGAACGTCCGGCGATCGGTCAACGTGACTTCGACACGATCGAAGCCCTGGACCACGTGGTTGTTGGTGAGGATGTAGCCGTCCTGGCTCACGATGAACCCGGAGCCACTGGCTTCCTGCGGAGCTTGCGGCTCACGATCGAACTGTCCGAACAGGTCCTCGAGGGAGCGCGGCTGGCGGCGCGGTTGCTGTTGCGGCTGCCGCTGGCTGGTCTGCCGCTGCGTGCGCTCGGAGTGAATGGAAACAACCGCCGGCGTGACACGCTCGGCGATGGAAGAAAAAGCGATATTGAGATCGGAGACCGCGGGCGGCACAATCGGCGCCACCGACGCCGCTGCGGGACGCGACGACTGCGCGTATCCGAATTTGGTCAGGTCGAGACCCGAGGCGAACACCAGGCCGCCCACGAACGCGGCGACTAATGCCCCTCCAAAGGTCATGCGAGCAATAGGATTGGACTTCATGGCTGCTCTCTACTTAAAGGTTTTCCTTGCCGCTCTGTTACATCAGTAGTCACGGTGTCGTTCCGATGGGTTTCCCTGTTCCCCCGACATGAACCATCCGGAACTACCCTGACGCTGTCCAGGATCACGCCGGGGCGCTACCCCCGGCGTGCAAAGCGTTACTGGACATCGATAGAACGCTACTTCTTGTCTTCGACGATCTCGTAGTCCGCCTCCACGACGTCATCGGGCTTTGCCCCACCCGATGGCGCTCCCCCTTCGGCACCAGGCGCGGTGCCGTCGGAGCCAGGAGCTGGACCTGGTTCTCCGCCCTGCGTCTGAGAATACAACGAACGACCGGCCTCCTGGTAAGCAGCCGAGAGCTCCTCCATCGCCGCTTTGATCTCGGCCAGGTCGTCGCCACGGTGCGCCTTGCGGGCGCGCTCCACGGCGTTGTCGAGGCGAGTCTTCAGCTCTGGGCTCAGGCGATCGGACCACTCCTTGGCGTTCTTCTCCACTTCATAGGCGAGTGAGTCGAGCCGATTCCGCGCGTCGATATCCTCGCGACGCTTCTTGTCGTCGGCCGCGTTCTTCTCGGCGTCGCGCACCATGCGCTCGATCTCGTCTTTGCTCAAGCCGCTCGACGCCTCGATGCGGATCTTCTGCTCCTTGCCCGTCGTCTTGTCTTTCGCGGAGACGTGCAGGATGC
>CAZSNV010000103.1:0-14971 GCA_964608035.1 uncultured Gemmatimonadaceae bacterium
ACCACCTTTGGAATCTCATCGAGCGTGGCAAGCGTGCGGCGCTCCGAACCCAGCTCCGCGACAAAACGACCGTCGATGGCGTAGAGCCTCGAGGTCTGGCGCGGCTGGTATGCCTCGAGTGCCTCGATCGATGGGCACCGGGTGCCGCGACACACGAGGTTCCAGGCGGCCAGGGCGAACCCAAGTCCGAAAAAAAAGATCGCGGTCGTGGTGTAGCCCAACCAACGCGCAAAGCGCGGGTTTTCCTTCGCAATGGCGACAACGCGCCCGGATATCCGTTGAGGCAGCTTCTGGGTCATGTGATGATGGCGTACCGTCTACGAACCTAGTGGAAGCGACGGGCGACGGCAGACGGGGCCGGGTGCAGCCAGCGTCGTCTAGGACGCCGTCTCCTCCCTTCCCAGCTCTCCGATCTCCTAGTTTTGTGCATGGCTTCACGACCGTTTCTCGAAGAGCTCGCTTGGCGTGGTTTACTGAGCCAGCAGACGGAGGGCGCAGACGAGGCGCTCGCCGCCGGCCAGGTCTCGGGCTACTGCGGATTCGATCCGACCGCCGACAGCCTGCACATAGGCAGTCTGGTCCCGATCATGGGGCTCGTGCACTTGCAACGCGCGGGACATCGACCGGTTGCGCTGGTTGGCGGAGGCACGGGGCTGATCGGGGATCCGAGTGGACGATCCGCCGAGCGGCCGCTCGCCGACATGTCGGTCATTGAAGCCAACGCGGCCGGAATTCAGAAGCAGCTGGAGCGTTTCCTTGACTTTTCCGGCCAGAGCGCGGCGACGATGCGCAACAATGCGGATTGGCTTGTGCCGCTGGGGGCCGTCGCCTTCCTGCGGGACGTCGGGAAGCATTTCGGCATCAACTACATGCTGGCAAAGGAATCGGTGAAGACGCGGCTGGAGGAAGGCATCACGTTCACCGAGTTCGCCTACATGCTCCTGCAGTCGTACGATTTTCTGGAGCTCCACCGCCGCCACGGCGTGACGCTGCAGATTGGCGGCAGTGACCAGTGGGGCAACATCACCGCCGGGACGGAACTCGTCAGGCGGACCACTGGCGTCTCCGTCCACGGCGTCACGCTGCCGCTGGTGACGCGCAGCGACGGCAGCAAGTTCGGCAAGTCGGAAGCGGGCAACGTCTGGCTCGACCCGGCGCGCACCTCTCCCTACCGCTTCTTCCAGTTCTGGATCAATGCGGACGATCGGGATGCGGCCCGCTACCTGCGCTACTTCACCCTCCTGGAACGCGAAGCGATCGAGTCCCTGGAGCGCGCGACTGGCGAACGGCCGGAAGCCCGCGAGGCACAGGCGACGCTCGCCTTCGACGTGACGTCGCGCGTGCACGGAGACGAGGCGGCACGAACCGCGCGGGACGTGTCGCTCCTGCTGTTCGATCGCAAGGCGGATCCGCGCGCGCTCGGTCCCGCGGCGCTTCAAGTGCTGCGAGAGGAGATCCCGTTCCGCCGGCTGGCGGCGGTGCGCGAGGTCATGCTGGACAGTGGACAGGATGTCCGGGCCTCGGTGCTCGACATGCTCGTCGAGACGGGCCTCGTGAAATCGAAAGGTGAAGCGAAGCGCCAGCTGCAGCAGGGTGCTGTGACCATCAACGGCCGGCGGTTGGGCGCCGACGAGCAGCACGTGAGCGCGACCGAAGCAATCGCCGGCTCGAGCTACCTGATCCGCAAAGGCTCCAGGGAAATCGCACTCGTGGAGTTGACGTGAGGAGCTCGCGCGGCCTCGTGCCTGACGCGTGTTGACGCATTCCGTCTCGGTCCGCTACTTCTAGCGAGCGATGGCGGATTCCCTCCAGGACCAGCTGCAGCGCGCCCTGGGCGCCGCCTACCGGATCGAGCGTGAGATCGGCGCCGGCGGGATGGCGACGGTCTTTGCCGGCGTGGAGACATCGCTCGGGCGGCGCGTGGCGATCAAGGTGCTCCAGCCGGAGCTCGTCGCCGAACTCTCGACGGACCGCTTCGCGCGTGAGGTCCGTCTCGCCGCCTCATTGCAGCAGGCGAACATCGTTCCCCTCCTCTCGGCGGGCGTAGCAGCCGGCTTCTCGTACTACACGATGCCGCTGGTCGATGGCAGCTCGCTCAGGGCACGCGTGGCGAGCGGGGTCACGGTGCCGGTGGCGGAGGCCATTTCAATCCTGCGGGACGTCGCGCGGGCGCTCGCTTATGCGCACAACGCGGGCGTCGTTCACCGGGACATCAAGCCGGACAACATCCTGCTCTCGGGCGGGACCGCGGTCGTGTCCGACTTCGGGATCGCGAAAGCCATGGATGTGGCGCGGACCGGAAACGCCACTGACCTAACGAGTCCCGGTTTGGCGCTGGGAACACCGGGCTACATGGCGCCGGAGCAGGTCGCGGGCGACAACGTCGACCACCGGGCGGACATCTACGCCTGGGGCGTTGTTGCGTGGGAACTGCTCGCGACCCGACATCCATTCGCGTCCCACACCACGCGGCAGGCCATGCTGGCTGCCCATTTGACCGAGACGGCGCCGGCAATCGAAGAGCACACGAAGGCCGTGCCACCGCCGATCGCGGCGCTGGTCATGTCCTGCCTGAACAAGGATCCCGATCACCGGCCGCAGTCGGCCTCCGAGTTGCTCGCCGTGCTCGATGCAGCCGCTACTCCGTCGACCGCCACTGCGCCGACCAGGCGCCCGTCGGTGCGCATGGTGGCGACGGTTGCCGGCATGGCAGCGCTGATCGTCGCGCTGTTGCTGCTGCCGCAGCTCCGCAATCGAGGTTCGGACACGGTCACGAGCGATGCCCGTCCCTCGGTCGCGGTGCTCCCGTTCGAGAACATCGGCGGCGACACGGCGCAGGAGTATTTCGCTGATGGACTGACCGACGAACTTGCGACGGCCCTCGGGCGCATTCCCGGATTGCGCGTCGCCGCGCGCTCCTCGGCGTATCGCTACAAGGGTCGCCGCGACATCGACGTGCGTCAGGTCGGTGCCGAGCTCGGGGTCCGCTACCTGTTGCTTGGCAGCGTTAGGCGGAGTGGTCAGCAGATTCGGCTGGCGGCGCAGCTCACCGGATCGGAAGACGCCGTCGAGATCTGGTCCGAGAGCTACAGTCGTCCGGCATACGACGTGCTCGCGCTGCAGGACAGCCTGACGACGGCCATCGCCAGCGCACTCGTGAAGCGCCTGGGAACGGGAGACAGCACGACGTCGACGGCGACTATGGCCTCGAATCGCGGCACCACGAGCCACGAGGCGTACGACCTCTACCTGAAGGGTCACTACTATCTGAATCGGCGACGCCCCGGTCTCGAAGGAGCGGTACGGTCGTTCGAAGCAGCCATCGCGCAGGACGCGCGGTTTGGGCGTGCGTACGCGGGACTGGCGAACGCACTGGCGTTGCTCAGGTACTTCGGCGACACACCGATGGAGGTGCAGCCGGTTATCGACTACGCGCGTCGTGCCCTGGCAATCGACAGCACGCTGGCGGATGCTCGCGTCGCCCTCGGCATCCTGTTCATGTCGATTGGGCGACTTGCCGCTGCCGAAAACGAGTTGAGGACCGCGATCGCCATCGAACGGGAAAACGCCGCGGCGCATTTCCAGCTCGGTCGATGCCTGACGTACCTCGGCCGGCTCGATGATGCTATCGCGGCGTTCGAGCGCGCCAAGAGCCTCGAGCCATACCAGGCGACCACCGCCACGTGGCTTGGATATCTGCTTACGTACCGATCGGACGCCGACCGGGCGCACAAGGAGGCGATGCGCGCCTGGGAGCTCGACTCGTCCTCCGCCGTTGTGCAGATGTTTGCTGCGCTGACGGCGCTCGAGGCTGGCCGGCCAGCGGAAGCTGGTCGAATAGTCCGGAATTCACCCACGCGGAACGCGCTCACGCGCGGACCATTTGCGTACGTTCTCGCCAAGGTTCATCACCCGGACTCGGCTCGCGCCATGATTGCCGAGATCGAGGGGCGCGGCGCGGCTCGCTGGAACGATTACCTGAACCTGGCCATTTCCGCGCTGGCGCTGCCGGACACGGCTCGTGCCCTGGACGCGCTCGAGAAGGCGGTAGCGCGTAACGAACCGGTCTTCGCCTTTTTCCCGCTCTCGTCTATATACGACAGCATTCGCGAGTCGCCCCGGTTCATCGCGCTGATGCGCCGCGTTGACGTTCCGAACTACCGGCCACCGCGACGGACGCCGTAGCGGCGAGTTACGAGAGTGCCCGGAATGCACGCTCGATGTCGTCCGGGGAGGTGTAGAAGTGCGGCGCGAGTCGGATCATGCCTTCGCGGAGCGCGTGCGGCACTCGCGCCGCGTGGAGGCGCGCCGAGGCAGCCACCGGGTCGTCGGGGCGCAGGGCAATGACTCCAGCGCGGCGCGCCGGATCCGCGGGCGTCACCAGGGCCACGTCGCTACGCGCTTCCGCCCACCTAACGATTTGCCCGGCCCGTTCTGCCACGAGCTCGTGGACCGAACTCCAGCCCACCGACTCGAACAACTCCAGTGAGGCGTTGAATCCGGCGAATTCCTGGAACGGGAGCGTAATCACCTCGAACCGGCGTGCATCGTCGAACCAGTTCAGCTCGTAGTCGCAGAGGCGAGTGAAATCCTCTGAGTTCTTCACCGCCATCCAGCCCACGGTGTGCGGTTCGAGTTGCTGTACCAGCTCGCGACGAACGTAGAGAAATCCGGTGCCCCAGGGCGACAACAACCACTTCTGTCCCCCGCAGGCGAGGAAGTCGATGTGGCAGGCGCGGACGTCTATGGACGCGGCCCCGATGCCCTGCATCGCGTCGACGACGAAATACACTCCGCGCTCCCGACATGCGGCGCCGAGTCGTGCCAGATCGAGCTTGAGGCCCGTCTCGAACGAGACCCACGACACGGACAGCACTCGCACGCCGGGTTCGTCGAGCGCACGAATCAGCGAACCCTCATCCGCCAGGCCATCGACGTACGGAACACGGCGATAGGTGAGATCGCGTCGCTTGGCCAACGCCATCCACGGGTACACATTGGCGGGAAACTCGCGGTCGGGCGTGAGGACCACGTCGCCGGGGCCAAGTGGCAGGGACGACGCCGCGACGTTGATGCCGTAGGTCGTATTCACCATCAGGGCGATCTCGTCAGGCGTCGCCCCGATGATGCGCGCGCAGAATTCGCGGGACCGCGCCAGAACGGCGAACTGCTCGACCGCGCTGTGTTTCCACGGCGTCGAGCGCAAACTGTCCCACGCCGCCAGCGCGCGGACGGTGCGTGTCGGCAACGGCCCAGTGCCGGCGTGGTTGAGATAGGCCACCTCACCGTCCGCTGTCCACGGAAACTCGGTTCGACGCAGTTCGGCGATGTCGGTCACCGACCCACCCCGCTTCTGACCCTCTGGCCTCTGGCCTCAGGCCTCTGGCCTGCAGTAACAGGGTCGCGCAACTCGTCAGGCGTGTCGGGCGGCTGCCGTTTCCAGCGACGATGGTGCCAGAAGTACTGGCCCGGATAACGACGGACCCAGGATTCGAGGATGGCGGTGTACCGGGCTACGACATTGTCCACGTCCGCCTCCCGGTCCCCGGTGTCGGGAATCTCCACTGGCGTGACGACACACCGGTATTTGCCGTTCGCCTCACGGACGGCAGCGACAAAGAACGTGGGCAGCCGGTACCGCATCGCGAAGACCGCGGGACCGCGCGGTGTCTTGGCCGGACGACCGAAGAACGGCACAAACGTGGACGCCAGTCCCAGGACACCCTGGTCGGCGACAAACGCCACCGCGTGTCCGGCCTTGAACGCGCGCGGCGTGCGCCTGACCGCATCATGATCGTGCACGACGATCATGCCCGCGCCTTCCCGTGTGCGGGTGACGTAGCCGTCGAACAGCGGATTGTTCATCCGACGTACGATGACCTCGATTGGAATCCCGCGCGACGCCACGTAGGCGCCGGCCAGCTCCCAGTTGCCGAAATGTCCGGTGATCAGGATGATCCCCTTCCCCGCTGCGTGCGCCTCCTGGATCAGCTCGAACCCTTCAGCCCCTTCGAAAAGGTCGAGGATGCCCTGGCGACCAAGGCGTGGAAGCAGCGCGGTCTCGATGAGGACTTCCCCGAAGTGACCGTACGCGTCGCGAACCACCGTTTGGATTGACGTTGGGCTATCTGCCGGAAACGCGGCGGCGATCTGGCGTTCAACCACGTTGCGCCTGACGCCGAACGGCGTGTGTCCCAGGCCCCCCAGCCAGCGCCCCACCTTGCGGGCGATGCCGAGCGGCACGGCGCCTAACAAGGCCAGCATGCCACGGCCAGCGGCGTACTGCATCCAGTGGCGGAATCGGGGTTTCACGGGCGCCATGCGAGTCCCATCCGGCGTCGTCACGCCGCCTCCCCGCCTCTCGGGAACTGGAGAGCGTGCAGCCGGTGATATGTCCCGCGTCGCGACAGCAGGTCCTCATGCGTTCCGCGCTCGACTATGCGTCCCTGATCGAGCACCAGGATCTGCGTGGCATGCGCGACCGTCGACAGCCGGTGGGCAATGACGAAGACCGTACGCCCGCGCAGGAGCCGATCAATCGCTTCCTGCACCAGGCGTTCCGATTCCGTGTCCAGGGCCGACGTGGCCTCATCGAGGATCAGGATGGGCGGGTCGATCAGCAACGCGCGCGCGATCGCAATGCGTTGGCGCTGCCCGCCGGAGAGTCGTGTGCCGCGCTCGCCGAGGATCGTGTCATACCCCTGGGGAAGCTGGCTGATGAAATCATGCGCGTTTGCGGCGCGCGCCGCGGCGACGATCTGTTCGTCGCTGAACCGCCCGGCAACGCCGTAGGCCAGGTTGTTGCGCACGGTGTCGTTGAACACGACGGTGTCCTGGCTCACGATGCCGGTCAGCGCGCGCAGCGATGGCAGGGAGATTTCACGCGTGTCGACGCCGTCCAGTCGAACGTTGCCCTGCGTCGGCTCATAGAATCGCGGAATCAGGTCCACGAGCGTTGTTTTGCCGGCGCCGCTTGCCCCAACAATGGCCGTGATGTCGCCCCGTCGCGCGGAGAACGTCACGTTGTCGAGCACGGGCGCTGCTTCGTACGCGAAGGTGACGTGATCGAACTCGATCCCCTGGTTCAGCGCAGTCACCAGGCGAGTGCCTTTGTCCGTGTCGTACTCCGACTCCGCGTCGAGCACCTCGAACACGCGCTCCGCGGCGGCCATCGACTGGGCCGCGACCGTCGGCACCTGGGAGAGCTGCTTCAGTGGCTGCAGGATGCGGAGGGTGAGCGCGAGGAAGGCGATCAGCGTGGTGCCGTCGATCGTCCCGGCCACCATTACCTCGCGAGCGCCAAACCACAGGACGATCACGGCCACGCCAGTCCCAACCGTCTCCGTGATCGGGATCGCGAGCTGCGAGAGGCGCGTGACGCGCATCATGCCACGCGCGTAGCGATCGCTCGCCTCGCGGAAACGACCGTACTCGTAGTCCTCGCCACCAAACGATTTCACGAGGCGGATTCCGCTGACCGCCTCCTGCACGACCGACGTCATGTCGCCAAACTGGTTCGAGAGCTTCCGGTGTCCGCGCCGCAGCGATCGCAGGACGGGCTGCAGCAGGCCGATGAGCAGCGGCGCCACGACCAGCGTCAACAACGCAAGTCGCCATGAAATGACGAACAGCGCCACGAGGCTCGTGATCACCATGGCCGCGCTCTGTATCGACCGCGTGACCGACTCGGTGATGACGGCCTTCGTTTGCTGCGTGTCGTTCAGGACCCGCGCGAGCAACTGCCCTGTCTTCGTCCGCGTGAAGAACGGCAATGGGAGCCGCTGCACGTGTGCGTAGATCGCGTTGCGGAGGTCGCGCGTCACGAACTCCTGCAGGGATGCGCCGAGTTGGCTGCTGACCCAGATCAGGACGTTCTTGAGGACCACCGCCGCCATGATCAGGATCAATACGTTGCGGAGCGATCCCATCCGGTCGGCCGGATCGAGAAACGAACCGATGATCCGCTGCTGAAGCTGCGAAATCAGTCCGCTCTGCGGCTGGTTGAACAGCGCATTCAGGAACGGGATCAGCAGCGTGATGGTGAAGACGTCGAGGACCGCGGCCAGCAGGTTGCACGCGATCGTGCCCGCCATGCGCCACCAATGCGGGCGCAGGAACCCAAGGAGCCTGCGGTAGAGCGAGCGCTGAGCGCTGAGCGCCGAGCGCTGCGCTGCGCTCTCTCCCGTCCCCCGTCCCCCGTCCCCCGTCATTTCGGCGTGAGCAAGGCGAGTGGAACGATGACCTCCTCCGGCGTCACACCACCATGGAGGAACGATCCCCGATACCGTCCCTGGTACTCGCGTAGCTTGGTCGGATAGACGAAGAAGGTGTCGCCGACCGCCAGCAGCGTGTTCGCGCCCAGCCCGCGCCGGGGCAGCCGCAGCCGATCCGCGTTAGGGAACAGCAGCGCATGCTCCGACCGCTCGGCCCGCAAATCCTCTCCGAACTTGTACCGCAGGTTGGCGGTCGCGTCCCGCTTGGCGAAGACCGTCGCCGGCGTCGAACAGTGGATCGAGCCGTGATCGCTCGTGACCACCACCGTGATCTTCCGGCGCGCCGCTTCGCGCAGCAGCGACAGCAATGCCGAACGCTGGAACCATTGCAGCGTGAGCTGGCGCAACGCGATCTCGTCGCGGGCGACCTCGTACAGGATGGCGCTCTCGCTGCGACCATGGGTGAGCAGGTCGACGAAATTGAACACGAAAGCCGAGACGCCCTCATGTCCGATCGCCGACGACATGCGCCGTTCGAGGTCGTCGGAGTCGGACGGCGACGAGATCTTCTCGTACCGCACCGAGGCGGACAACTTGAGCTCCCGCAGCTGCGCCTGTAGCAGATCCCGTTCATGCGCGTTCAGCGTTTCGTCGTCGCGCTCGCCCCACCAGTCGGGAAAGCGCGCCGCGATCTCGCCGGGAAACAGGCCGCTGAAGAGGGAGTTCCGCGCATAAGGCGTCGCCGTCGGCAGCACGGCGAAGTAATGCGTGGTCTCGACATCGAAGAGCGAGGCAACGACCGGCTCCAGCACGCGCCACTGATCGAGCCGAAGGCAATCCACAACGACGAGGATCACCGCGGGGTTGCTGCGCAGCACGGGCAGAACGAACTCCCCCACCACGTCGATCGATAGCGGCGGCCGGTCGCCTTCGAGCCGCTCGAGCCAGGCGGGATACTGCGTCTGCATGAACTCGGCGAACTCGCGATGCATGTCCGGCACGAGTCCGCGCAGCGACTCATGCAATCCGCGCTCTCCGGCTTCGATGAGATCCAGGTCCCAGCGAACGATTTCGTCGTAGCGCTCGATCCATCCGCGCCAGTCAAGGACTCGATCGCGCTCAAGCTGCAGCGCCCGGAACCGTTCGACGAACGCCCTGGCGACGGCCTGGCGGCGGATGTTCGGACCGTCGAGCAGCCTGGTCACCACGGAAAGGACCTGCCGCGGGTTGACCGGCTTGACCAGGTAGTCACTGACTTCGGCGCCTAACGCCTCGCGGAGCGTAGCGTCGTTTTCGCTCTTGGTGACCATCACCACCGGCAACTGGGGCGCGATCTCCCGCATCTCTCGAAAGGCGTCGAGTCCGCGCTTCCCCGGCATCTGCTCGTCGAGCAGGAGCACGTCGTACGACCGCCGCCGCAGCATTTCGACGGCGTCGTCCGCGTTGGTGGCCATCACCACCTCGTATCCCTTGTCGACCAGGAAGAGTCGGTGCGGTTCGAGCAGTTCAGCCTCGTCGTCAACCCACAACACCGACCTGGGCGGCTGCCCGAGCTTCACGGGAAGCGGCATGCTTCGAATCTACTTGCGCTCGCTGCGTTTGCCGAGTGCCGGCGCGCGCCTAGATTCTTCGCTGTGCCATCAACGCCGCCGTTCGCGCTCGCCGCACAGGGCTTTCCGCTCCGTTCGCTCGCCGCACTCGCCGCCCGTGCCGCGTTGGGCGGCCCGCGCGAAGTGCTCCTCGCCGCAATGCAGGCCGCTCGGATGGTGGAAGGCGCGGCCGGCCCACACCCGCTGCCCGAATCGCTCCGGCGCGCGCGGGCCAATGCGGCGCGCTCCTGGCTGGCCGCCCTGGCGCTGCCTGCGGCGTCGCGACTCACTGTCTCTCGTGCCATCGAAGCCAGCGCCGCAGCCGAGCGGGATGTGCTCGCCCAAGCCTGGGCCGGCGTCGTAGCACTCGTCACGCCGGGCGCGGACCTGGCCGCGCGCACGGAACTCCGCCGCGTGAGCCTCATGCTGACTCCCCTGTCGTGACTCCGGCTCGGCGAAGCTCCGAGACGGAGTCGGAGGAGAAGGCGGAGCGTCCGATGGATGCCGAATTGGTGCCGAGCGCACTGGCCGGCGAAGCCTCCGGTCGTCCGATCACCACCGGATTCCCGAGCCTCGATTCGTTGTTAGGCGGCGGCCTGCGGCGCGGAGATCTCGTGGTCCTCGCCGGCGACGTCGGGGTGGGAAAGTCTGCTTTGGCGCTGGCCATGACCCTGCGGTCCATCGCGGCCGGGCAGGCCGCGGCCTTCCTCACCGGTGAAATGGCTGCGGCCCGCGTGATGGAGCGGGCGCTGGCCATCGAGGGTCGTGTTCGCGTGGATGACCTCCGGCGCGGGGGCCTGGACGACGTTGCCCATAGCGGCGTGGCGGCCGCCGCCATCGCGCTCCGCCGCCGGCCACCGCTCGTGGAGGACCTCCGGGACGCCGGCGTCGAGGGCGTCTCGGACTTTCTGGCCAGGCACCTCGGCCTCGACCTCACTATCGTCGACCCGATCCAGGCGTTGACCCGTGGCGCCATGCCGGTGGAGGAGGAAGTCGCCGATATCGCGCGCCGGCTCAAGGAGCTGGCGCTGAGGCGTTCGACGGTCATCCTGGCGGTGTCGGGCCTTCGCGACTCGGTGGTGGGCCGCGTAGACCAGCGCCCTACGCTTCGTGACCTCGGCGGACTTGGTGCGCTGCGTCACCATGCCGACGTCGTACTCGGGCTGTATCGGGAGGAGCTGTATGCCCCGAGTCCGCATATCGAGGGTGCCACGGAACTCGGCGTCCTCAAGAACAGAAGCGGCCCAACGGGGCTAGTAGATCTGTTCTTCTACAAACAATGGCTGCGTTTCGAGGACATGGTCGAACCCCGGAAATGAGACGGGGGACGGGGGACGGGGGACGGGAGAAATCCGTCTTCCTTCCGTTGGTCGCGTTGTTGCTGTCGTGCGCGCCTGCGTTGCCACCACCCCGTCCCGCTCCTGTCACGCTGCCGGCTCCCATTCCGGTTGCGCCGCCGCCGAAGCCAGCACCACGCCCCAGCGAGGGAATGATCGATGGCGCTGCGGGCAAGCTCTGGTTCCACATCGTTGGCAGCGGAGCCGATACCGTCCTGGTTCCCCTCGCGAGCTGGCTGGAGCCGGCACTCACACCGCTCGCCTCGAATCACACTCTGGTCTTCTTCGATCCGCGCCATCGCGGGCGATCGCACGCGATGGCCGACTCGACGGCCGCAACGTTCGATGGTGACGTCGCCGATCTCGAGACTGTGCGCACAGCGTTAGGCGCATCCCGCGTCTCGGTGATTGGCTACGACTACTACGCCGCGGTCGCGGCGGCGTGGGCGGCCGCGCATCCAGACGCCGTCAGCCGGCTGGTTCTTCTCAGTCCAATCGAGCCTGCCGACAGTCTTTCGCGATCATGGAACCCGCCGGAGCGCATGGCGCGCCTCGACACGGTGGCGGCGAGAGCGCTCGTGAAGGCGCGCGCCGCCGGCCGGGATACAACTGACCTGGTCGGTTACTGCGACGCGTTCTGGCGCGTGAACGCGCGAGTGTTCGTGGGTGACACCGCTCGCGCCGGCGCCATCCGACCCGACTGGTGCCAGCTCACCAACGAGTCGCCGGCGCGGATTGCGGTGGCCGCGGGACGGGCGCTTGCCTCGTTAGGTCCGTCGATCGATTTGGGAGCGCGCGCCGCGGGAGTCAGGGCGCCGACGCTGATCATGCACGGCCGCCTGGACCTCGTCGCCAACCCCGAAGGCGCGAGGGAGTGGGCGCGCCGGATCAGCGGCGCCAGGCTGCTCTGGCTGAGCAACGTCGGGCACTTGCCGCATCTGGAAGACGGTCCGGTGGTGGTGGAGAGCATCGCCGAGTTCCTCGCCGGACGTTGGCCACCGAGAGCCGGACCGCCGGAGTAGCGCAAAGCGCAGAGCGCAGAGCGCAAAGGGCCGTTACTTCTGCCTTCCGCCTTCCGCCTTCCGCCTGCCTTATATTGGTGTTCCCCGGTACCCACGAGCCCAACGCGGCAATGGCTGGTCACAGCAAGTGGAAGCAGATCAAGCACTACAAGGCCGCCACCGATAAGAAGCGCGGCGCCTTGTTCACGAAGCTGATCCGTGAAATCACAGTCGCCGCCAAGCAGGGCGGCGGCGACCCCGATGGCAATCCGCGGCTCCGCACAGCCATCGACGCGGCGAAAGCGTCGTCCATGCCCAAGGACAACATCGAACGGGCCGTAAAGAAGGGCACGGGTGAACTGGAAGGCGTGGACTACGTCGAAGTGCTCTACGAGGCCTTCGCACCGGGCGGCGTGGCATTGATGATCCAGGCTCTCACCGACAACGCGACGCGCACCGTAGCCGACGTCCGATACAAGTTGTCACGGGGCGGCGGCAACATGGGCGCGAGCAATTCCGTGTCCTGGATGTTCGAGCGGAAAGGCCAGATCTATCTCGACGCCACTCGATATAAGGAAGACCCGACGCTCGAAGCGGCGCTCGAAGCGGGCGCCACCGATTTCGTCCGTGAAGACGACCTGTACGTCGTCAGCACCGACGTCCCTTCGTTCCACACGGTCAAGGCCGCGCTCGAAGGCAAAGGGATCATCACGACCGAATCGGAAGTAGCCTGGATCCCGAAGCAGACTGTTTCGGTGGCCGGCGCCGAAGCCGAGGCGGTTCTCAGACTGGTCGAATCACTCGACGAACTGGATGACGTGCAGAAGGTGGATGCGAACTTCGACATCGATGCTTCGGTGATGTCGGGACTGCACTCGTGACTCGTGACTCGTGACTCGTGACTCGGCAGTGCCCTTGGATTTTGGACTTTGGCCTTTGGTCTGGTTCTCGTGCTCGTCCTAGGGATTGATCCGGGAACAGCAGTAACAGGCTACGGCCTGGTTCGCGATGATCGCGATTCCGCCGCTGGCTCTCGTCGCGAAACTGCCGGCATCGGCATGCGACTCGTGGAGTGCGGTGTGATCCGCACCCGCCCACGCGACCCACTCTCCACCCGGCTCCGGGAAATCCACGAGGCCGTGTCCGAGCTCATCTCGCGCCACCGGCCCGATCACCTCGCCGTCGAGGACGTCTTCTACTCGCGCAATGTTCGGACGACGATCACGTTGGGCCATGCGAGAGGAGTCGTGCTGCTCGCCGGAGAAACGGCCGGGTTGTCGATTCACGAATTCGCGCCGGCCGAGGTCAAGAAGGCCATAGTCGGGACGGGATCGGCGACCAAGGAGCAGGTACAGTTCATGCTCACCCGGTTGTTGCGACTCCACTCGGCGCCCCAACCCGCGGATGCGTCCGATGGCGTTGCCGCGGCCGTGACGTTCATGCTCACCGCGCACCTGGTCACGATCACGAACGGCGCTGATCGCAGTAGCGGAACCGGACGGCGGACCCGGTGATTTCACAGGTCACCGGCAGGCTCGTGACGCGGGATGTCGAGCACGTCGAGATCACTACCGCCGGCGGTGTGACCTACGAGCTGTCCATCCCGCTCGGCACGTTCGAGGCGCTTCCTCCACGTGGCGAGGCGGTTGTGTTGTTCACACACCTCGTGATCCGCGACGACGAGTGGTTGCTGTACGGGTTCAGTTCGGCGAGAGAACGGGCGGTGTTTCGCCGCCTGCTGGCCGCCACCGGGGTCGGGCCGGCGTTGGCGTTAGGCATGCTGTCGCGCTTCAGCGCCGACCGGCTGGTCCGTGCCATCCGCGAGAAGGACGTCGAGACGCTGCAGTCGGTGCCCCGCGTGGGCCGGAAGAAGGCGCAGCAGCTCGTCCTCGACCTGGCCGACAAGCTGGATGATCTCTCGACTGATGGCGTCCCCGGCGCGGCTCCCTCAGCACCTGGCGCCGATCACGCCGTGCGAGCGCTGGTGTCGCTCGGAGTCGCCCCCATGGACGCGGAGAAAGCCGTGCGCGAGGCGATGGCGGCGGGGGGTGGAACAGGGGATCTGGCTGCCTTGATACGCGACGCGCTGGGACGAACGAGGAAATAGGCCAGAGGCTGAAGGCCAGAGGCCAGAGGAACTGCCGAGTCACGAGTCACGAGTCACGAGTCACGAGTCACGAGTCACGCAATCACCGAGTCACGATGCCTTCACTCCGAACGTCTACATTCACCGAAAGCGTCATCCGCGAGATGACTCGCGTCGCGCAGCAGCACGGCGCCATCAACCTCGCCCAGGGCTTTCCTGACTTCCCCATGCCGGAGCCGATGAAGGTCGCGGCTGCGGCCGCGATTCACGGGGACATCAACCAGTACGCGATCACGTGGGGATCACCTTCGCTGCGACTCGCTATCGCCGAGAAATACCGCCGCTGGTACGACTTTTCGGTGGACACCGAAACCGAGATCACGGTCACGTGCGGCGCGACGGAGGCCATGGCCGCGGTGTTCCTCGCGCTCGTCGACCCTGATGACGAGGTGATCGTCTTCGAGCCGTTTTACGAGAACTATGGCCCCGATGCGATCCTCGCCGGCGCCAAGCCGGTCTTCGTGCCGCTCGAACCGCCCGATTGGCACTTCGATCGCGAGCGTCTCGCCGCCGCGTTTACCTCGCGCACGAAGGCCATCATCGTCAACACGCCGCACAATCCAACGGGACGGGTGTTCTCCCGGGAAGAACTTGCCACGATCGCCGAGTTGTGCGTGGCCAACGATGTCTGGGCCTTCACCGACGAGATCTACGAGCACATTCGCTACGCGGGGAACCACCACCT
>CAZSNV010000104.1:0-14959 GCA_964608035.1 uncultured Gemmatimonadaceae bacterium
ATCCTCGAGGATGTACGCCATCACCGGCTTGCCGGCGACTTTCAGCATCGGCTTCGGCGTGATGTGCGTGTGAGGCCGAAGCCGTGTCCCCTTCCCCGCCAGCGGGATGATCACCTTCATGGCGCGCTCGTGCCTTCCCGGCCGTACCGATCCTTGAGCCTGATGACGTCATCGAGATCCGGCGTGGAGACCTCGAGCACCTCGCAGTCGGTCACCGCCTCCATGTAATGGATCGTACCAGGCGTTAGGCGGAATGCGTCACCAACCTTGAGGCTCACGTCGGTCATAGCCGGGATCGGGCTTCGCCCGGCGACTGGGGTTTCGCCGGTGCCGGCAGTTCTGAGTCCGGACGGCCCGCTGCCCGCTGCCCGCTCCTCGCCAGTCGCAACCCAGTACTTCAACTCGCCCGACAGCAGGTAAACCGTTTCGTCCTTGCGAGTGTGGTACTGCACGGACAGTGCGTGCCCGGCTTTGATGTGCAGGATTTTGCCGACATACCGGTCGGTCGTCGCCCATATGGTCTCGTGACCCCACGGCTTGTTGACGGTCCTGACCTCGACCCTGCCACTCATATAGAGACGGGTGACGGGGGACGGGAGACGGGAACAGCGCACCCCTGTGGCCTGTGGCCTGTGGCCTGTGGCCTCATCTGGCTGACACGATACGCGCCCTGAGCGTCTTGAGGCGCTTGCGAACCGAACCATCCATTACCTTGTCGCCCACTTTCACGATCACCCCGCCGAGTATCTCGGGATTCACGATCACGTGCGGCACGACCGTCTTGGCAAACGCGCGCGACAGCTGCTGCGCGATCGCGGTCCGGTCGGCCTCAGACGTCTCGCGCGAAACCGTCACCTGCGCGTGAACGCGGCCGCTGGTCTCGTCGACGAGGTTCCCGTATTCCACGGCGATCAGCGGGATCAGCATCTGCCGGCGATTCTGCACCAGCTTCTGGAGGAACAGCACCATCGTCCTCGGCAGCTTGCCGGTGAATGCCTTCCCCAGCACGACATTCTTCTGGGCCGCCGCGATCTGAGGAGCTGCCAGGAAATTGCGTAACCGCACATCGCCTTCCATGGCCGTCACAATTCCATTAAACGCCAGTCCCCAGCCATCGAGGTCGTTTGCTTTGCGCGCAAGGATGAGTAACGCCTCGGCGTAATTGCGGGCGATCGTCGTCGCGCGCATCTAGGACTTCCTGCCCAGTGAGACTGACCCCAGGAAGCTTTCGACCAGTTTCCGGTTCGCTTCGTTGTCGAGATTCCGCTCGATCACTTTCCCTGCGCCGGCGATCGCAAGATCCACCGCCTCGCGCCGCAGCGCGGCGATCGCGTTGTTCTTCTCGGTCTCGATGTCCCGGCGCGCCCGCTCGAGCATCTCCTGCTGCTGTGCCTTGGTCTGCTCAAGCAGGTCGTTACGGAGCTTCTCGGCAGTTATTCGGCCGTCAACGATCAGCTTCTGCGCTTCGGCCCGCGCTTGCTCGAGCTGCGCGCGATGCTCGGCCAGGACGCGGGCCGCTTCCTCGCGGTCACGCTTTGCGGCATCGATGGCCTCCTGCAGCGACCGCTCGCGCGCCTCGACCGCTGCCAGCATTGGCTTGAAGGCAAAGCGCGAAAGGACAATGAGGAGCAGGACGAAGATGATGATCGTCCAGAGCATCAGGCCACCGTTAGGCGACAGGAGGTCGACCTTCTCCTCCTGAACGACCGCGGCGCTGATCAGCAGTAAGGTGCCGGACATGACTGGATGTGAGATTTGGGAGGTGAGATTACCGATGCTGCTTCCAGCGTGCCGGTGACAGACCCCGGGCCTGTCGCCGGCGAAAAGCCTAAAGTGTGACCTTGCCCTGAATGACGAACGCGATGACGGCGGCAAAAAGCGCGACGCCCTCGATGAGTGCCGCGAGAATCAGCGCGGCCGTCTGGATGCGACCGGCTGCCTCGGGCTGGCGGGCCATGCCTTCAACCGCCGAACCGCCGATGCGGCCGATACCGATGCCGGCGCCGATCGTCGCAAGCCCGGCGCCAACTCCGGCACCGATCATCGCGAGGCCTGCACTGTTGTCCGCTGCCGCCTGCGCAACCGCAGTGAGCACGGGGAAGATTGCCATGGGTAATCTCCGAGCGATAAAGAGCGTGAATCGTTGTTCGCCCCGCGAATGCCGTCCGGGCCATCGCTTCCCGTCACCGAGGCCCGGGCCTCAACGGGATTCCCGGATCATTCGATCCGGTACGACTCAAACGGAGTGGAGCGAAAGCTCCGTCAGTACTTCAGTGACTCGTGAATTGTCGGTTTACTCTGAGCTCAGAGCTCTGAGCTCAGAGCTCAGAGTTAGTGGTGCGCGACTCTCATTTGTCCTATGAAGACGCTGGTCAACAGGGTGAAGATGAAGGCCTGCAGGAATGAGACGAAAATCTCCAGTAGCATGATCGCGATCGCCATGAGCAGCGGTGCAAATCCCACCGGCAGCTTGAACGCGAAAATCAGCCCGATGAATGCCAGCACGACGATGTGCCCCGCCGTCATGTTGGCAAAGAGCCGGATCGCCAGAGCGAACGGCTTGGTGAACTTCGAAATGATTTCGACCGCCGACATGATCAGGAACATGAACAGGCGCATCGGCAGCCACATTTCCTTGTTCCAGTAGAAAACCGTGTTCCAGTACCCCTTGCCCAGGGCCCGCATCCCGGAGATCTCCACCACCAGCAGCGACAGGATGGCCATGGTCGCCGTCACCGAGATGTTTCCGGTAGCCGTGGACCCGTAGGGGATCAGGCCCAGCAGGTTACAGAAGAGCAGGAAGAAAAATACCGTCAATAAGTACGGCGCGTAGCGCTCGCCATGCGGGCCCACGTTATTCAGGATCACTTCGTTCCTGATGTACAGCACCATCGCTTCCATTCCGGCGGCGAACCCTTGCGGCCGCCCCACCGCATGCGTGTGCCTCGTGTGAGCGCGTGCCGTGCCGATCAGGATGAGGGCGGCCAGCGTCGCGGCCAGGATCAGCATCACGACGTGTTTGGTCGGCGAGAGCTGCAGCGAAATCCCGCCGATCTGCACCGGGTCCCACAGCGGACCGCACCCATGTTCGCCAACGTGGCGGCCGATACAGACGTGCTTCGCGAAGGGGGGCTTCCAGTAGGGAAGCTCCATCTCGTAGCCGTCGGTGATGTGCGGCGTGATGATGTCGACTTCTGCCGGCGCGGCCGGCGCATGCTCGCCTTGCGCCGTCGCGGTCGAATCGGCAACAGCTGGTGTCGGAGGCGCGTGCTCCTGCGCCGGAAGAGTCCAGGCCGGAATCGTGAGCGCGACGAGCAGTGAGCGCAGGCGCGTCATGTTTTCAGAAAGAGAGGTTCGATCAGCGTCGAGACGAACAGGAACGTCGCCAGCGCCAGCAGGGAAGCCGATAGCGGCAGGTTGAGCCTCGGCACAGCGACCAAAGCGAAGATGGCCAGCACGACGAAGCGCAACAGCACACCGATTCCCCATCCCGCAATGACGTTTTTTCTTCGCGCCATCGCGCGCACGACGAGAAACGCCACCAACTGTACCACGAACGCCAGCACCGCGGTGATTCCCAGCGCCCGCCGCACCGTCGGCTCGGTGAACAGCGCTTGCATGAGAGCCCAGATGGTGCCGATCAACGCCCCACAGGCCGCCGCGAACTGGAGTACGCGCTTCATTTGCGTTTGCTCTCCTCTTCGCGGCGCTGCTGCTCCATCAGCTTGCGGTAGATCGAGTAGAAGCTTGCGCCCGCGCCGGCGAAAACGAACACGATGAGAAAGAGCGGCTCGGTCCCAAGTTTCCGGTCGATCCACTGGCCGGCCAGGAGGAACAGCAGGATCGAAATCGCAAACTGGAGACCCATGCCGGCAACGGCCCCGGCGCCGGGGATTGTGGGCTCCGGCGAGGGGTGTTCGGAGCCAGGATCGGGCTTCAGCGGGCGCTCCGGGTCCATTTGCGCCGCGGAATCTAGGACTTTGTGAAATTTTTCGCAAGCAACCACATTCCACACAAGGTTTGTGACTGTTGGATGTTGACAGTCCTTTTGTCACCTAACGCATGTGACGCCGAACATGGCCCGGAACATTGAGTTATGCTGACATTTGCTATTGACGCGATGCGAAGGCATCACTAACTTCGCCGCGCGTTTACGAGGCAGTCCCGGCCCGCTCTCTAATGAGGCTCGTCGGACGGCACCAACAGAGCCTGAATGACCCGACCCGTCCTAGCTTCGCTGATCCTGTTGGCCGGGGTGGCCTATGCCTGCGGACCCCGCGCCAGGTCGGCAGAGCCCGAGCGGAGGAAGGTCGTGGACGGTCCCCCGATTGCCGCTGTCCTCGATGTGAAAGTCCGGGATGGCATCGAGTTCGCGTTCCGCGTCACCAATAACGCGTCCCGCACACTCGAACTGCTCTTCCCCACGGGGCAGACCCACGAGCTGGTTGTGGTGGATTCCCTTGGACGCGAAGTCTGGCGCTGGAGTGAGGGCCGCATGTTCACGCAGGCCCTGCAGAACAGAATCCTCGAATCGAGTGCGACGTTGTCCTGGGCCGCCGCTTGGCGCTCCAAGGTCCCGCCCGGCCGCTACGTCGCAATCGCCTCGCTGCTGAGCGAGAACAAGCCCCTCGAGGAGCGCGTAGAGTTCGAGGTGCGATAATCGAGGTCAGAGGTCAGAGGTCAGAACCTCGAGATTTGGTCCCTCAGCGCTCTGCGCTTTGCGCTCTGCGCTTGTTTTTAGCCCTCTGGCAGGCGTGGGCCGCGGGTTAATTTCAGCGCTCCTAACCATCCGGAACTCCAGAGCTTGACCACTCAGGCCAGCCCCAGCCGCACGACTGACGATCGTGACCTCGAGCTGCTGCAGAAACTCGCAGTAGCACGTAAGGCTCTCACTCAACAGATCGGCCGCAAGATCGTCGGGCATCAGGAGGTGGTCGAGAACCTGGTCGCCGCGATCCTTGCCGGCGGTCACGTCATGATCGTGGGCGTCCCGGGTCTGGCGAAGACCCTCCTCGTTCAGACCGTGTCCGAGGCGCTCGACCTCCAGTTCTCACGTGTCCAGTTCACGCCGGACCTGATGCCGAGTGACATCACCGGGACTGAGCTGCTGGAAGAGGATCACGCCACCGGAAAGCGCATCTTCAAGTTCGTGAAGGGCCCGATCTTCGGGAACGTGGTGCTGGCTGACGAAATCAACCGCGCCCCGCCGAAGACACAGGCCGCACTGCTCCAGGCCATGCAGGAGCGCACGGTCACCGTTGCGGGACAGACCTACAAGCTGCCATTGCCGTTCTTCGTCCTCGCGACGCAGAACCCCATCGAGCAGGAAGCGACGTATCCGCTCCCCGAGGCGCAGCTCGACCGTTTCATGTTCGAGCTCCGCGTGCACTATCCCTCAATCGAGGAAGAGGAGCGCATCGTCAACTGGACCACGACCGATACCGAAGCGCAGGTCCAACCCGTGCTGACCGGCGAGGAAGTTCTGGCCCTGCAGCATCTCGTCAGGCGGATCCCCGCGCCGCCCACCCTGGTGAAGTACGCGGTGCAGATTGTGCGCTCGACCCGGCCCGGCGACCCTAACGCGCCGCCGGACATCAAGAAGTTCCTGAGCTACGGTGCCGGACCGCGCGCCTCCCAGTACCTCGTGCTCGGCGCCAAGGCCCGTGCCGCGATGGACGGCCGCTCCGTTCCGGACCTGGATGACATTCGCGCCATCGCCATGTCGGTGCTGCGCCACCGTGTGGTGCTGAACTTCCAGGCAGAGGCCGAAGGCGTGGGTTCCGACGTGATCGTGGAGCAGGTGCTGAAGGGAAAGTAGGCTCTCCTTTCCATCGACCGGTCGCGCCAACGACCGCGATCGCTTACCAGAAACGTCCCCGCACCTCCCACAAGGTGCGGTGGCCTTGCGGGCTCCTCTGACCGGCGTTCTGATCTCCCGTACCGTCTTCCCGTGTGACGCGCGCGTGACGCTGCGCGCCTACCCTCACCGCGACAAGGAAGCAGGTGACTACCGGAATCAGTGACGCTCTCAACAGTCCGTTGCCGAATACTCGGCCAGGCTGAGATCCACACGCGGGGCATCCGCCTCACGCCGGAGTCCGAACTCCAGTTCGGACTCGCGCTCTACTTCTGCGCCCAGGCGGGTCGCGACGTCCCGCGCGACGAGATGGCGCGCCTGTTCTGGCCGAATCAGGCCACCGAGGCCGGACGCCACTGCCTCCGACAGGCGATTTACCGCCTGCGAGTGCTCGGCGTCGCCGTGCGGAGTGGCGCGAAGGCGACCATCCTCGATACGCACTTCCTCGACGCCGACTACGCGGCGGCCGTTGCCGAAGGAGCGCCCGCTGCCGTGTACCTGCGGCTGCAGGATGTCTCAGTCCTGCCGGGGTATTCACCCAGGTTCTCTCGTCCTTTTGCGAATTGGGTTGAGGATTTCCGGAGCGAGATCGGCGGTCGGATCCGGCGCGGTCTCGTGCGCGCCATCAGCGAGATGCGCGCCCGCGGTCGGTATGCCGACGTCGAGCGACTCTGTCGCTTCTGTCTTCGCCTCGATCCGCTCAACGAAGAGGCCACGCTGGCACTGGCTGAATCGGTTGCGTTGGCCGGAGGAAAGGCGGAAGCGGTCGGGCTTATCGATCGTTATGCCGGGGAAGTGGGTCGCTATCAGGCCGAGCTTCGCGTGCCGGCGAGTCTGCTGCGCGAACGCATTTCCGATCGGTTGATCCGGCGCAGTCAGGCGGCGGTGGAGCTGCCGATGATCGGGCGTGAGGAGGACGTCGAGCGCGTGCTCACTGCCTTCCAGCGCCTGAGGGGCAATCGCGCCGTGTCGTATGTCGTGACGGGAGCGGCGGGTGTCGGGAAGACTCGCCTGGCGTTCGAGTGCTGTCGAATGGCGGAGCTTCAGGGCGCCCGCCTTCTTTCGATTGGCACGCAGCCGAGTAGCCGGACGCAGGCGCTGTTTGCGGTGAGTGAGCTCGTGGATGGGTTGCTGCAGATGCCAGGCGCGATTGGTTGTGCGCCGGAGGCGCTCGAATGTCTGCGGGCCATGTCGTCTCCGGTTCCGATTCGTGAGCCGGCGTTGTCGCTCGACGCCGATGGAGAGTCGCGATTCGCGATGGTGCGCTGGTCGATCCTCGATGTGCTCGACGCCGTCCTGTCGGAGGGTCCCCTCGTCATTCACGTCGACGACGCGCACCAGCTCGATGCCCAGAGCGCAGCGATCCTGCAGGATGCCTTGCGCACGCATGCCGCACGGCCGCTGCTGCTGTTGTTCACCATGCGGCAGCCGGAGCCGGCGGACGCCGAGCGCTTCGCGCGGTTGATGAGCGTGAGCACAACGCACGAACTGTTGCCCTTGACGGATGAGAGCTGCGATCGACTCGTGCACCGCTTCTGCGCAATGCATGAGGAAACGCTCGATGACGCGACGCGTGAGCGGATCATCCAGTTATCGGGCGGTAACCCGTTCTTTCTCGTGGAGCTGCTGAAACATCGGTCAGACCTGGTGACCGATGACCTGCCGATCACGGTGCAGGCGTTACTGGAGGATCGCCTGGGGCGCTTGTCGCCGACGGCGCTCACGGTCCTTCGTGCCGCGGCCGTTCTTGGGCTGAGTTCGAACGTGGAGCGCTTGCACCGGATGGTCGAACGCAAGACGAGTGACATCCTTGGTGCGCTGACCGAGCTGCACGCGGCGGGGATGTTGTCGTCTGCGGACGGCGGGACCAATTGCCGGCATGACACGATTCGTGAGTTGGTGCTGGACCGGACGCCGACCGCTGCGCGGGTCTTCCTGCATCGTCGCGCTGCGAGAACGCTGGGGCGTGAGGCGTTGAAGGAAGGCGGAGTGGCGCTCTTGTGGGAGTGTGTTCACCACTGGCGGAGCGCCGGATCGACGAAGAATGGCGTTAGGTTGGCTCTCGTGTTAGCGAGGCGTCTTCTTAGGCTTGGTCTCGCTAAGGACGCCATGACGGTTCTTCAAGACGCCGAGAATAGGGCCGCGGAGGACATGGACCGGCTTAACGCGCTCAACGGGCAAGCTAAGGCGGCGCGAATGCTCAGGGACTGGGATCATCTTCGAACTATATTGGCCAAGTGGAGGCAGTCGCACATTGCTGCGGGCTTAGCACTGTCGACGCACACTTCAATGGAACTGCTCGGTTTCGAAGCGCACTTCTACAGCGCAGAGACGTTCTGCACGTTGCCCCCGACCATCGCCAACTGCGTCGTTTCAACTACCTCGTCCCCGCGTCATCGCCTAGCAGCCGCCGCGCTCGCCCTCATCCAGGCAGACAATCACGGCGATGAGTCAAGTGCGCGCCTGATCTACGATGCTGTACGAGAATTGGTGCCATCTACTGATCGGCAACGAATTGACTTCCTAACGATCGCCGCAGTGTTTCACGCGTCGTTTGGAGACGTAAAGAGGGTGCCGTCACTGCTTGTAGATCTCGTCGAGCTCACAAGACGAGTTCACAATCCTGCCGTGCGAGCGATACTACTAAGGCGGGCCGCATGGGGCCTGTGTCGCTTTGGCCCTCGCGCGCTGGCGCGCGAAGTTCTGCATCAAGCGATTTCAGTGTTCGAGCGTCTCTCCCTAGCAGGTCAGCTGACCTACTGCCTTGAGCACCTCTGCATCATGGACTTGCAGGAATCAGAGTATCCGTCAGTTGAAAGGAATCTCCTGAGAATACGAGAACTCGGCGCTGAGGCGCCGGGATTCTACGCGCACGCTGTGGAGTACGAAATCCGCGTGCGCCTCGCATTCGAAACGAACTCCTTCATTCCACTGGCCGGATTTGACGTGCTCCGCGCAGCATTCGTTCCCTTCATGCGAGCCCCGAGAACACGCCTCAATATCGCTGCGCTTGAACTGGGCGAACATCTCGTGCGTGGAGGAGCAGCCCCAATTGAGCCGTCGCTAACAGTCGTCCAGCAGCTGCATCCTCAGCTAAGGAATCGCTGCGATCAGGACTTCGTTGTTGCGGTAATGGCGCGCGCGCTGAGCGTGCTCGGAAGAACCGCTGAGGCGTTGTCTGAGATCAACGACTACTTCGCGCGCTCTCGCCGGGAGGATGCGTATCTTCTACCATCTCTCGTGGGCATTGCGGAAGAACTCAACGTATCGGTCCCTTCACGTTACGGCGCACTGGAAGTTCTTAAGGGCACGATTGGCTCGACCTAAGAAGCGGCCCGCTGCGGCTGCCGTGTCTTCACGAACGTGTCGTAAAGCTCGGACCACACTGGCGCCGACACTACTCGATCACAAATGCTAGGATCGAACTGCTTGGCGCGAAAGCGGATAAATTCCGCTCGAGCCTCCTCGATGCCTAACGCCTTCCTGTAGGGCCGATCCGTTGTAATTGCGTCGAGCGTGTCTGCAAACATGATGATGCGGGAGGCCATGGGAATCGATTCGGCGCGAAGGCCGTCTGGATACCCCGTTCCATCCCAGTTTTCGTGGTGATGCCTAACGGGTGCTACGATGTCCTTTAGACTCGACAGCAGGCCAACAAGTTGGGATCCACGAATCGGATGCTGCTTCATTATTTCCCACTCATCCGGCGTTAGTCGCCCCTCCTTCGCGAGAATGGGCCCGAACCTCTCGTCAATTTTGCCCACATCATGAAGTAACGCAGCGACCGATACTCTCTCCACTTCAGCTGGTGTCAAACCGATAGCCTTAGCAATGATTTCGGAGGCAAGCGCCACTCGACGGCTATGACCGGAGGTATAAGCGTCCCGAGCCTCGATGGCAGCTACCATTAGCTCCAACAGCTCTTCGGTAACGTTTGTTAGTTCGACGGTAGTGCGATAAAGCTGCCGAACAAGAACGATCGGAATCACCATGCCTGCCGTACCGAATATTCCCAAATTCACGCAAAGCCAGGTCACATAAAACGTCACCACAACATTCACCAGCACGTTTGTCGCGCCCAAGCGAAGATGCGACGTCCAAAGGGGTACGAAGGGCCGGCCTGCACTGATTGATATCGCGGCGCTAACAAACAGATTGTTTACGAACTGGACCGAGGCCACCAACAGCACCGACGGCATGAGAAGGAGCTTCACGCACTCGAGAAATGAGGTTCCCTTGAGTGCAACGAAGGCCGGTGCTCCAGTCCAATGAAGTACAAGGATTGCGACCGACAGCCCTAGCGTGTGTTGTGCCAGGTTGAAGACAGCTTTTATGAAGGTCCGTTTGTGTAGACCTTGGGCGATGACTTCCGCCGCGATAATCATCGCAACGGTTGCGGCTGCTGGTGCAACAAGTACTGCAGCTGCGAATGGGATAACCGCCGCGGATCCTGCTGAATCCTTGGACTGGTCGAATGACAGGAGCTCAGCGCCAAGCCCCAAGGCCACGAGCATCGCTGCCAGGCCCATGCCGCTTCCGGCCGTTAATGCAGCTCCTTGCGCCATTGCGGCGAAAGCGATGATGGCGAGAACAGTGGTGACAGCGACGAGGGGTGCTACCCTGCGTGACCCTTCAGCCCCGAGCGCTTTCGTGCGCGCGCGCTCTCTGAGACGTCCCCAGGGACGCGGCTGAAGCCGGAACGGAAGGTGTGGAGTTGCCTTTTGAGATTCGTTCACGGCACCTGTCTTCATCAAGATTGCGGGGAGTTGTGCTGACAACCGCCGCCAGCCGACTCCTTGAATGTCCTGCCCCCCACTCCCTAACTAGCTCCAGTTGATTAACGAGAATAACCAAGCAAGGGTCCAGTTAATCATGCGGTTCACCTCCCTTTAGTTGGAGTCATGCTCGTACCGAGCACGCAACCTCTGGTCGGCTCCGCTCAACTGCACTTCCATTCCCGCTCTACTTCGCTCTTAGCGGAAATGGGGGGCGTATTCTATTGTTTTGTCGTTAGGTTCCTTCCGTCTCACGCTCCGTCACGGGGCTCCCACACACCGCCGGCGCGTTGCGGACTTCGGCGACTCCTACCCTCGCCTCGGATGCAACAGCCACCGGTTCGTCGCGTCCAGTACCGCCAACACGCACGCTGTCTCGGGGCTCTCGCGCACTTCACACGTCCCCGTCAACAACACCGTCTCGCGGACCATCTGCGCCGTCACCGCCGCCAACACAAACTCACGTTCGAACGCTTCCACAACGCGAGCACCACCGAGATCCAACACCCGCGCCGTCACGTCCAACTCGGCTATCGCCTTCAGCGCTGCACGCCCTGCTAACTCCAGGCGCGAACGCTCGTTCTCCATTCCTTCCGCTTCGCCCGTGTAAGACTGATCACCCTTCCGCAGCGTCACGCGACACGTGATGCCCTTCGTGCGACTCCGGCGAACCTCCACGTCCTCGAAAAACAGCAGCCGGGGACCCGTGCCGGATAGACTCGCCGACGCAACTGTCGCTATACTGGCGTGAGATCCCGCCTGTACCGCGCCACTTGCCGATAAAGTACCCGTCGGCGCCGAAACGGCCTCCTTCTCGACGGTCTTTCGGTTCTCCAACGTCGTGGCCACCGAGATCTTCCGGTGATCCACCCGCATCCCCAAGTGCGCGATCAGCGCGCTCTCGATGTTTCGGACGGTCTGCTTTGGCGTAACTTCAGCAGACGTAAGCACATGGATCTCGTCAACCGCTCCGGTCTCGCTGGCGATGATCCTGGCTGCGATAACCCCCGGCAATGTCTGAAGCAGCTCCTCGGCCCGCTTGATGGGGAGAACACTCCCCGCAATCACTGGCGATGGCTGCGCCTGAGGTGTCATTGGTGGCTCGACTCCATTACCAAAAACGGTTCCACAAGTTTCTCAGGTGCGACGCTTTAGACGATTGTAATACAACAGCTTACGGGGCGATCTATTGTACGGATCGGTTGGCCGATTCGTCAAGCACCAGTTCATCGATGGGCAGCTGATACTCGCGTAATTTTCTGTACAATGTCCGTTCACCGATCTGCAACATCTCTGCCGCCCGGCGCCGATTACCACCGGTGTCCCTCAGGGCCACCTCGATCGCCGCTTTCTCCACATCTGCCATCGACATCCCCGGCCTGATCGTCGCTTCGTTCGCCGGCGGAGCATGGTCGCGGGGCTCGATACCACCTGCGCTGATCGCCGCCCACGGGCCCGGCGCTGGAACTTCGCCAACCCACTGACCGCCGCCAACAGCCGACGCAACATTAGTCGTTCCAAACTCGTCGACGCGACGGCGCAGGTCCTCCATCTGCAGTTTGAGCTCCACCAGGGTGCGCAGGATGAACTCCAGCTCGCGCCCGTCACTCCCCCGCGCGTCGCTGAGCACAGGACCGACATGCACGGGAAGAAAGCGCGTCGCCGCATCGCGGATCTGCGGCGGGATATCCTCAGGACCGATTTCCCGTCCCGGCGACAGCACCACCATGCTCTCGATCAGGTTGCGCAGTTCGCGCACGTTCCCCGGCCACGGATACTCGACCAGGCGCTGCAGCGCCTCGGCCGACAGCCCATGGAATGGGCGATCATGCGCCTTCGACAGTTCCTTGATGAACCGCCTGACAAGGATCGGTATGTCCTGGCGACGCTCGCGCAGCGGCGGCAGGTAGATGCGCAGCACATTGAGGCGGTAGAACAGGTCGGCCCGGAAGCGGCCCTGCTCGACTCCAACACGCAGCGGCGAATTGGTCGCGGCCACGACGCGCACGTCGATCGGCGTTTCCTGGGTGCCGCCGACGCGTGTCACGAGCCGGTCCTCGAGCACACGCAGCAGCTTCACCTGCGTCGTTGACGGCACCTCCCCGATCTCATCGAGGAAAATCGTACCCGCATGCGCCAGCTCGAATCGGCCGAGCCGCCGTTCCGCCGCACCCGTGAACGCGCCTTTCTCGTGCCCGAACAACTCACTTTCCAAAAGCGTCTCGGGCAAAGCGCCGACGTTGACGGCAATGAACGGCTTGTTGCGACGCGGCGACAGACGGTGTATGGCCCTCGCCACCAATTCCTTCCCCGTGCCGCTCTCGCCTTCGATCAGAACCGTGCTGGATACCGGCGCGATCTGCTCGACCTGGACGAGCACCTCGCGAATGGCCCCGGAATCCCCGATCAGCCCCGTGATTTGCGACAGCTCCTGCCGGCGGAGAATCTGCTTGATCGAACCGACGACTTCGTCGAGCACGACGGGCTTCGAGAAGACTTCGACATAACCCGCCGAATGCAGCCGCTCGTCGATGAGTGGATCTCGCACATCCGCGAAGCCGATCACCGCGATGTCGTCCCAGTGCAGCTCACGCACCAGCTGCAGGTTGTGCGGATCGAGAAGCCCGCCCGTCATCACCACGAGTTCCGGCTTGGTGCGTCGGAGCGCCGCCCGGAAATCGTCCAGCGGCGACACCATCTCCGTCGTAAGCTCCTCCTCTTCGAGGAGCTTGCCGAGTCGGACCGCCGGTTCGACGTCAGTCAGCGTAATTAGTACAGACAAGGTCAGAGCTCAGAGCTCAGAGGTCAGAGGGCACGTGCTAGTGGTCGGTCGGGGTGCCGCGCACGATCTCCACGGCGTGATCCACGATCGGGTCGAGGGCAGCCAGTGCGTCACGCACACCGCCCGGAGAACCCGGGAGATTCACGACGAGCGACCGGTTGCGAACGCCGGCCAGCCCGCGCGACAACGCCGAACGCGGAAACCGCTCGATCGCTGTGACGCGCAATCGCTCGGCGATCCCGGGGGCCTCGCGCTCGATGACGGCGCGAGTGGCCTCGGGCGTGATATCGCGTGGGCTGAGTCCCGTTCCGCCCGTGGTCAAGACCAGGTCGGCCATATCTCCGTCGCACCACGACAATAGCACCGGGACGATCCTGCTGGACTCGTCAGGCACGAGCGTGCGGTCGACGACCTGAGCGCCACGCGCCTCCGCCCAGGCGACGATACTGTCGCCTGACGAGTCAATGCGCTCACCGCGAGAGGCAGCGTCAGACACGGTAAGAATGGCGACTCTCATAAACTGAGAGGTCGGAGGTCAGAGCTCAGAGCTCAGAGCCAACGCACTCTGACCTCTGAGCTCTGAGCTCTGACCTATCTGTGAGTTGCCTGCTTGTAAAACGGCATCTTCACCACGCTCGCCGGCACACGTTTTCCGCGAACGTCGATCTCCAGTCCCGATCCATCGGCGGTGGACGCCACCGGCAGGTAGCAGGTCCCGATCGGGATGCTGAGGCTGGGGCTCATCGTCCCGCTGCACACGACTCCCGACTCGACACCTCCGCACCAGACGGGATACCCATGGCGCGGGAACACCTTCTCCGCCGACGTGAACCCCACGAGTTTCCGCTTCACTCCTTCGGCCTTCTGCCTGACGAGTGCATCGCGGCCGGTAAACTCGCCCTTCTGCAGCTTCACGATCCACGCCAGGTTCGCCTCGAACGGCGTCACGGTGTCGTCGATGTCATTTCCGTACAGGGCCATTCCCATCTCGAGGCGAAGCGAATCGCGGGCGCCGAGTCCGGCTGGAGTGACGCGGCCGTCGGCCGTCAGCGCCTTCCAGATGGTTGTGGCGTGCGCGTTCGGGAAATACAGCTCGAACCCATCCTCGCCAGTGTATCCCGTGCGCGAGACGACGACATCTGGAATGCCGGCGACGGAGCCCGTCGCAAAGTGGTAGTACTTGATCGGCTCCAGGTCGACGTCCGTGAATGGCTGCAGGACCTGCTGCGCCATCGGTCCCTGCAGCGCGAGCAGTGCCGTGTCTTCGCTCGCGTCACTCATCACAACGTCAAAGGCACCTGGGTTCGGTAAGATGTGCGCCCAGTCCTTGGACGCGTTCGACGCGTTCACCACCAACATCACGTGGTCGGCGAAGCGATACACGAGGCAGTCGTCGACGAACGTCCCCCGTTCGTTCAGGAACGCCGAGTACTGGACCTGGCCCACGTTCAACGCGGCGGTGTTGTTCGTCGTGACGCTGTTGACGAAGTCGATGGCGCCGGGCCCGCGCACGATGAACTCGCCCATGTGGGAGACGTCGAACAG
>CAZSNV010000105.1:0-14898 GCA_964608035.1 uncultured Gemmatimonadaceae bacterium
ACCCGCGACCTACGGATTAAAAGTCCGTTGCTCTACCAGCTGAGCTACCGGGTCGACGATTAGGAAACTTCACACCTGCAAACGACTTAGACAACTTGCCCAGTTTGCGAGTCTGGTCTGGCCGGCCTGCGGGTGTAAATTCGTGGCCGGTCGCTCCCGGTTTGCTCCCAGGAATTTGCCAAGTGATGTATCCCCTCCTTCGCGCGAAACTGAATCAAGCTTGGAAGGAGATTCGTTCGGCTGGCCCGCTGGCCACGGTGTCACGGGTCTATCGCGCCTGGTCGGTTGGCCGGCGAATTGAAGCGAACGGCAACCGCGTCGAGGTTGCGGGCCTGATCATTTCGGTGGATAACCGCCAGATCGCGACGCGAGCCAAGAGCATACTGTTGACAGGATCCTATGAGCGGGCTGAGCTGCACTTGATCGAGCGATTCCTGCCGCGAGACTATCCAGTGATCGAGCTTGGGGGTTCGATCGGCGTGGTTGCCTGCTTCACGAATCGGCGCCTGGACCGCCCTGCAGAGCACGTCGTCGTCGAGGCTCATCCGGCTCTGATACCGACGCTGTTGGAAAACGCTCGTCTCAACGGCTGTCAATTCAAGGTGATCAATGCGGTGGTGGCCTACGACACGCAGTCGGCGACGTTTTACAGCGGCGCGACCTTTTTGGCCGGGAGCGTGCGGGCGACGGAAGGGGGAGCGTATCGTGTCGCTGCGATCTCGCTTTCGCGCTTGCTCTCGCAATTTGACGCGTCGCAGGTCTGTCTGGTCGCAGACATTGAGGGGAGTGAAGTGGAACTCGTCGAACGAGAGATGGACCTGCTCAAGGCACGGGTCCGATGGGTAATTGTCGAAACGCACGGCGGTGCCGTCGGGGTCAATCCAGTTGCGCAGATGCTGACGACGTTCGCTGACGCGGGATTCGTTGAGCGCGGTCGCGAAGGCGATGTGCTGGCCCTCGAAAACGCCGCCCTTACCGCGGCAGCGAACGTGGGCCCGTAAATCGCGCGAACCCGGACACGGAGCACCTCTTCATGGCGGGACCCGAGATATCCGTGGTGATTCCAGCGTTCGAGCGAATCAGCGCGCTCGAGGGGTGTCTGCACGCTCTGGCAGCGCAGACGCTGCCGCCCTCGAAGTTCGAAGTGATCGTGTGCGACGACGGTTCGCGACTACCGGTGCGAGATGCGCTCGCATCGACGCTGGGGGCGCTCGCCGACCGATTGCATGCGCGGGTCATCCGTCAGGACAACGGCGGGCCGGCCGCCGCTCGCAACCGAGGCGCGGGCGCGGCGATCGGTCGCTACCTCGCCTTCACCGATGATGACTGCCGTCCGGAGCCCGATTGGCTCGAACGGTTGCTCCGCCATTTTGCGATTCGCCCGGACGCGCTGGTGGGTGGCGGGTTGCGTACCACCGCGGGTTCTGACCGCTACGCACAGGCGACGCAGGCAATCATGGACTTCGTTTATGCCGAGCAGGAGCTTCGCAATGGCCTGCGCGTTTTCAGCACGAGCAACCTCGCAATGCCGGCTTCGGGATTCAAAGGGCTGGGTGGTTTCAGCTCGACTTTCAAGCGCGCTGCCGGCGAGGATTACGATCTGTGCGCGCGTTGGTACGGCGGCGGCGGCGAGATCGCGTACGCGCCGGACGCGGTGGTGGCGCACGATCACGCGCTCACGCTTGGCGCGTACTGGCTGCAGCATTTCACATATGGACGCGGTCTGCTCCAGGTCCGACAGCGTGTGCGGCGAACAGGGGTGTCGATGAGGTCCGGTTCACTGCCTGGCAGCTTTCATCTGCGACTAATCGCGTCTCCTATAGTGAGCGCGGGTCCGCGTGGTGCCGCTTGCGCGGTCCTCGTCGGATTGGCGCAGGCGGCCACTGCAGCGGGGGTGCTGGCGGAACTTGCGGTGCCGACCTTCCGTCCGAAGGCGCGCCAGGATGCGGAGTCGTTTTGACGCGCCAGCAACTGCGCGTCGGCGTTGCCGGGTGCGGCACCATTGCGCGGCAGGTGCATCTGCCTCTGCTGCAACGACGGCGCGACGTGAAACTTGTCGCAGTCGCCGACAGCGACGAGGACGCGCTAGCCGAAACCGCAATGCGCTACCGCGGCGTTCAGCCGTACCGCAGCACCGAGGAGATGCTGAGCGCGGCCGCGCTGGATGCGGTGGTCGTCGCGTTGCCACCGGCGTTGCATTCGTCAGCCGCGCGCGCGGTATTCGAAGCGGGGCTGCACCTTTACCTCGAGAAACCGATGGCCCCGACGCTCGACGACGGTGTCGCAATCATGCGCGCATGGCATCGCAGCGGCCGAGTCGGCGTGATGGGGTTCCATTGCCGCGCGAATCCGTTGCACCTCCGGCTCCGTGAGCTGATGCGTGCCGGACGAGCGGGCACCGTCGTTTATCTCCAGACGTTTCTTGCAAGCGCAGCACGATCCCTTCCGGAATGGAAACGGCAGCGCGCGAGCGGCGGTGGCGCGTTGCTCGACCTCGGCGTGCATCACATCGACCTGATCCGCTTCCTGACGGGACGCGAGATCACCGGTGTGCGAGCAAGCGTGTCGTCGCGAATGAGCGAGCAGGACACCGCTCTGCTGGAGATGCAGCTCGACGGCGGGATCGGCGCTCACGCGTTTTTCTCGCTCGCCGCGGCGGAGGGGGATCACGTCGAGGTGCACGGCGACGTCGCCCGTCTCGCCGTGGCCCGCTACACTGCGCTGGACGTGCAGATCACCGACAATCCAGGTCGGGGGTTCGGTGTCGTGGGCCGCGTGCTGCGTCGCGCTGGCGCCGTCCGGTATCTCGCCCGCGCGGTGGAAGCGCGTCGCTCGCCGCTACGAGAACCGGGCTACGCGGTCTTGCTCGACCGCTTCATACGAGCCGGGCTCACAGGCGTTGCGCCGCTCGATGTGCCCGACATCGCCGACGGTTTCGCGGCGACCGCGGTTGTGGCGGCGGCGGAATTGTCGCTCGCGACCGGGCAAATGGAAACGCCAACTGCCTTATCAGAGTTTCCGGAACGGCTGCTGCAGTCGACACCGTGAACCCAACCATTCGGAGCACTTCCTCTGAGTTCGCCATCGGCCCGGCGCTCTCCTCGATTCTCGTCACGCCCGATGACTACGCAGCGATCGCAAAGACGATGCAGCATCTGAGCGCGCAAACGATCGCGGAGCAAATCCAACTCGTCATCGTCGCGCCGCGTGCGGACCGGATTCACGTTCCGCCGGAGGAGAAGGCTTCGTTTCACAGCGTCACGTTGGTCGAGATCACGGCACTTGGGTCTCTTGCCGTGGCGAAGGCCGCCGGTGTCGCGGCAGCGTTGGCGCCGGTCGTGGCCTTCAACGAGGACCATTCCTTTCCGGAACCCGGCTGGGCGGCGGCGATGGTCGACGCACATCGACGCGGCTTTGCAGGCGTCGCACCGCAAATGAAGAATGGCAATCCGGCCAGCGCGCTGAGCTGGGCGGCGATGTTCCTGCACTTCGGCGGCGCTGTCGAGCCGGAAAACGGATTTGAATCGAGCCATCCGGCAGCGTCACACAACATGAGCTACACGCGGGCTGCGCTACTCGAGATGGGCGATCGGCTCAGCGAGCTGATGCTGGCCGAGCTGTTCCTGCATGAAGCGTTAGGGGCGCGCGGGCACCGATTCTGGGTCGAGCCGGCAGCCGCTACGCGACACATCAATGTGTCGCGAGTTCGTCCCGCCATCCTTCACGCGTGGTACGGCGGGCGCATGTACGGGGGGCTGCGCCGCGCATTCGGCGCGTGGCCGCTCGTGCGTCGAATCGTCTATGCAGGCGGCTCGGCGCTTATCCCCCTGCTGCGGCTGAGCCGCGTGCTTCCGCAGCTGCGTCGCACGCGGTCCGGCCGCACCCTCATACCGCGTGTGCTGCCGGCGATGGCGATGATCCTCACGGTCCACGCGGCTGGTGAAGCCGTGGGCTACCTGTTCGGAATGGGTAACACGCGGAATTCGTATTCCGACTTCGAGACGCACCGCGAACGCCACGTCCGGCCCGAGGAGCGTGTGTTGTGGGCATGACCGACGCGGCGCGTCGACCGGTCGCGGTACGTCCGGTGCTGCCATGACGACACCGGCGTGGTCGGTCATCGTGCCGACATACAACCGGCCGGACCAGCTTGCGCGCTGCATCGACGCGCTTTCACGAGTCAAACCGCCTGCCGGCGGATTCGAGGTGATCATCATCAATGATGGCGGCAACCAAGGAGCTGACGAAGTGAGACGAGCCGCGACGGGCACCGCTACCGTCGTTAGGTACGCGGCGCAGATGCATGCCGGCCCCGGTGCCGCGCGAAACACCGGCGCCCGTATGGCGGCCGGCACGTGGTTGGCGTTCACAGATGATGATTGCGAGCCCTCGTCCGCCTGGCTGCAGGCGTTCGAGCGTGTAATCGTCGCTCATCCGGATGCGCTGGCGGGCGGCGTGGTTCGGAACGCGGTATCCGACAGCATGTTCTCCGAGGCCAGTCAGCTCCTCGCCGGCTTTGTTGCCGGCTGGTTCGATGGCGCGGCACGCGAACGGTTCTTCACGTCCAACAACATTGCGCTTGCGCGCGCGGCCTTCCTCGAGGCGGGAGGTTTCGACGCCGCGTTTGATGCGAGCGCGGGCGAGGACCGGGAGTTTTGCGACCGCTGGACCGCTCAGGGTCGCGAATCGATGCAGGTGGCGGATGCGATCGTCAATCACAGGCACGCGCTTTCTCTGCGATCGTTTCTGCGACAGCACCATGGCTACGGCCGTGCGGCGCAGCGGTTTCGCCACGGACGTCGTGCAGCGGGCCGCCCGATACGAATAGACCCGAGCTTCTACGTCGCATCGCTACGCCACGCGGTCAAGGCGCGGCCCATCGCTCGCGGTGTGGCTCTGGCCGGCTGCACCGTACTCGCTCACACCGCCTACGCGGCGGGCGTTGCCCGCGAAAGCTGGCGGGAAAACCGCGCGGCACCTGCGAATGCGGAGCACTCGTGAACCAGATCCATGGCGATCGCCCAGCGCCCGCGCTCACCGTGGTCTTGCTGACTTGGGATACCTTCGACGCTCTGCGCACGACCGTTCAACACTTGACGGCGCAGACCCTGGCCGGATCGATCGAGCTCATCATTTGCGCTCCTTCAGCGGAGCGTGTGGCGGTGGATACCGAAGCCGTCCGCGGCCTTCATTCCGTCCGTGTACTGGAGACCGGTCCGCTGAAGGAGACGGGACCCATCCGGGCGCGCGCAGTCCGCGAGGCAGCCGCAGAGGTCGTCGCCTTCGCCGAGGATCACTGCTTTCCCTATCCCGATTGGGCCGAAGCTCTGCTCGCGGCGCACGCCGAGCCGCACGCTGCCGTCGGACCCGCCGTGTACAACGCAAACCCTGAAAGCAAGATCAGCTGGGCAGACCTGTTGATCGAATACGGCCGGTGGGTCGCGCCCGGCCGTCGTCGCGAGGTCGAGATGCTGCCTGGCCACAATTCGAGCTACAAGCGCGACATTCTACTCCAGTACGGCCACGAACTCGACAGCCTGATGGAGGCCGAGACCGTTCTTTTCTGGGACCTGCGGCGACGGGGGTACACGCTGCTATTCGAGCCGGCCGCACGCGTTAGGCACACGAACTTCAGCCGGCTGCGGCCCTATCTCCATGTGCAGTGGCATCTGGGCCGCGCCTTTGCTGGCAAACGCGCGGAACCCTGGTCTGTTGCGCGTCGCGCAGCCTTTGCGCTGGCGTCGCCGGCGATACCGTTTATCCGGCTGAGTCACGTAATGCGGTCGGCGATCGATAATCGCGTCCCGCTACGGCGCCTCGTCTCGATCTCGCCAGCCATGCTCGCGGGTCTTGCCGTCGATTGCGTCGCGCAGGCTACCGGGGCGGCCCTTGGCGCAGGGCAGTCCACAGTTCGGCTAACCGCGTTCGAGTTTCATCGCGGTGAAATGAACCGCACTCGTCGGCCGCCCGCGCAGCCATAAGTCCGGCATTAAACCGCAGTCGTGATTCACAACCCGCCTCTGCCTTACAAAACAGTGACGCTTTCCCCGATGTGCGACGCGTTCGAAATGCTACTATTCGAAAGTCGCAGCGACGGAGGAGAGATGTTGGCGAGAGATATCATGACACGCGATCCGATGTGTGTACTGCCGTCGGATCCGATCTGGCGGGCCGCCGAGATGATGCGCTACCACGGTATTGGGTGCACGCCGGTCGTGGCCGATGAAGAGTCGCAGAAGGTCGTCGGATTCCTCACGGATCGCGATATCACGACACGCTGCGTGGCTCGCAAGCACGCCGCCAACTGCCGCGTTGCCGATCACATGACCGCCACGCCCATCCACGCCGTGCTCACAACCGACGACGCAGCGCGCGTCATGCACACGATGGAAACAGCACGCGTGCGTCGCGTTCCGGTGCTCAGCGCTGACGGCTCCCTCGCCGGCATCATCAGTCAGGGCGACTTGCTTCGGCATCTCGGACATCGGGACCCCGTGGCCTTTGAAAGGGCCATGGAGCATGTGTACGCGGGGTCTACCTTTGTTAGGTAGTGTTTTTTAAGAGCGAAGAGCGCGGGACGCGAAGAGCGCGGGACGCGAAGAGCGCAGGGCCCGAAGAGCGCAGGACCCGAAGAGCGCAGGGCCCGAAGAGCGCAGGGCCCGAAGAGCGCAGGGCCCGAAGAGCGCAGGACCCGAAGAGCGCAGGGCCCGAAGAGCGCAGGGCCCGAAGAGCGCAGGGCCCGAAGAGCGCAGGACCTGCGCCGTTTGGGCCCTGCGCCGTTTGGGCCCTGCGCCGTCTGGGCCCTGCGCCGTCTGGGCCCTGCGCCGTCTGGGTCCTGCGCCGTCTGGGCCCTGCGCCATCTGGGCCCTGCGCCGCGTTCTGTGGTAAAACAAGGGCCCGGGAGCGTATCGCCCCCGGGCCTTCGCTTCTTCGAGCTCCCCCCGAAGGGAGATCCTCCCGTAAGGAGGTTCGAAGAAGAAGTTACGGCTGGATGCTGGAGATCACGCGGCCGTTGGCCGTCGACTCCACGATGAACACGACGCGACGGTTCGTCTGCGCGCCCGGCTCATCCTTCTCGGCACCCTTGATGACCACCCGATCCTCACCCATGCCAACCGGGCGAAGCTCCACACCAGTCAAGCCAGCCGTCGTCAGATACGTCGCGACGGACTCGGCACGCTTCTGCGACAGCGTCTTGTTGAAGGAACGCGATCCAGCCGGATCCGCGTGGCCTTCAACCGTCACCACTGTGCCGCTGTAGTGCTTGCCAACGATCAGCGCGAAACGATCCAGGCTCGCGCGATCCTCGTCACGGATATTCGCATCGTTGAATGCGAACGTGACCGGGAACGCGAACTTCATCCCATTCTCCATTGCCGTGATCTTCGCGCCAAACTCATCACGCAGCGCCGTCAGGTCGCGACGGAGCGCAGCAACGTCGGTCTGCAGCGTCGCGACTTCCGACTTGACCGCGGTAAGGTCCGTACCAAGCGTCGTCACCTTTCCGTTCAGATCGGTGTCGGCTGCTTCGCGAGCGCTACGCTCGGCGGCAATGCCCGTCTCGACCTGGTTCCGAACGTATCCCTTCGTGGCACACGCGCTGAGAGACGCCGACGCTAGGGCAAGAAGTGCGATGTTGCGGATCATGGATATTCCCCCCACTTACAGAGTTGATTTCCTGAGTTTTTGTGGCCTCGGCGCCGTATATCACTCGGCGGGCCGCAATCGTCACATTGGACGCAAGAAGAACGTAGCGGTAACGGCATGGAAAGCTCTGTGACCAGTATCACAACGTGTTGGTAGTATTCGACTTGTAGCGCCAGAGATGCCTTTCAGCGTCGCCAGGCGAGTGAACATGCTGCCAGACATCCCTTTCCAGAGGCGTCCCGAACCCCCGACACGACGACTCCCTCGGCCGCCGCCTGGAAGGTCCTGAACCCCTCGATTAGGAACCGTTCCCGGTTCCGCGAGTTTGATTGCGACGACTCCAGGGCGCTCAGATCCAGTGGACTGGCGCACTCATAAGAACTCGAAGCAGGCCAAACGACCCGGCCCCTCGACTCAATACCAATCGATGCTGGATGCAGGCATGACCATCTCCGCAATCCTCCCCGAATCCGCTCGCGCCGATAAGCGGCTCGTCGACCGGTTCAAGGCCGTCCGTGAACAGACGGTCAATTTGTGCTCGCCTCTTGAAGTTGAGGACTTCGTGGTCAGCACGATGCCTGACGTGAGTCCCACCAAGTGGCACCTCGCGCACACGAGCTGGTTCTTCGAGACGTTCGTTCTAGCCGACCACCTGCCGGACTACGCCAGTCCCAATCCGCGGTACGCGTTTCTGTTCAACTCCTATTACGTGCAGGCCGGCGAGCGCCATTGCCGAGCACAGCGTGGCCTGGTTACGCGACCGTCGGTCCGTGAGGTCCTCGAGTACCGGCAGCACGTGGACAACGCCATGCTCCGGCTCTGCGAGCGCATCGCGGACGATCCGGCTCATCCGGCCTGGCCAATCATCGAACTGGGCACCCATCACGAACAGCAGCATCAGGAACTTCTGCTCACCGATATCAAGCACGTCTTCTGGACGAACCCATTGCGCCCGCAATACCGACGGGGGACGGGGGACGGGGGACGGGAGAAACCTGCTGATCTTACGTGGCACGTCTTCGACGCGGGCGTGCGACAGATCGGGCACGCAGGACCGGGATTCGCGTTCGACAACGAGGGGCCGGCTCACCGGGTTTTCACCGAGCCGTTTCGGATTGCGTCGCGCCTGGTCACCAACGCCGAGTATCTCGCGTTCATCGAGGACGGCGGATACCGGCGACCAGAGCTCTGGCTTTCGAACGGATGGGCGACTGTGCGTGAGCACGGCTGGACTGCGCCGCTGTACTGGGAGCGGGTCGATCGCGACTGGAGAGAATTCACGCTTGCCGGCGACGGAGATGTGGATCTTACCGCACCCGTCTGTCATGTCAGCTACTACGAGGCCGATGCGTTCGCGCGCTGGTCGGGCCATCGGCTCCCAACAGAAGCAGAGTGGGAGATAGCCGCAAGCACGGCGCCTGTTGAAGGAAACTTTGTTGAAAGCGGCCGGTTCCATCCGGCCGCGGCCGATGGGGCTGAGCAATGGTATGGCGATGCGTGGCAGTGGACGCAGAGCGCGTACTTGGCCTATCCGGGGTTCTCGCCGCCGGCCGGTGCCATTGGCGAATACAACGGGAAGTGGATGAGCGACCAGTGGGTGCTTCGCGGCGCGTCGTGCGCGACACCGCAGTCCCACGCGCGACTGACGTATCGCAACTTCTTTCCCAGCGACGCTCGCTGGCAGTTCACGGGCATCCGCCTGGCGAGCGGCGCATGACTACGCGAACCGGAAACAGCGCCGGCCTGCGCGTTGGGCAGTACCAGGCGTCGGATTCCATCCACGCCGAGGTCCTTCGTGGCCTCCTCGGAAATCCGAAAACGCTTTCACCGAAGCTCTTCTACGACCGCGCCGGCGCCCGTCTGTTCGAGGCGATCTGCGAACTGCCGGAGTACTACCTGACGCGCACGGAGCTGGCCATCCTGCGGGACCACGCGCATGAGATTGCAGCACGGTGCGGTGAACACACGGCCCTGATCGAGTACGGCAGCGGAGCCGGCGTGAAGGTCCGGCTGCTCCTCGATCAGCTGCGCAACCCAGCGGCGTACGTGCCGGTCGACATTTCGATGGAGCAACTGACCTCGGTCGCCGCCGAACGGGCGCGCCAGTACCCATCCCTGCGCGTCGCTCCGGTCTGCGCAGACTATACAACGCGTTTCGCGCTTCCCAGCCTTCCGCCTGACGCGCGGCGTGTCGCGTTCTTTCCGGGTTCCACCATCGGCAACCTGCATCCCGCCGAAGCAACGGCGTTTCTCCATCGCATTCGGGCGACGATCGGACCGCAGGGGGCTCTCATCCTTGGCGTCGACCGGAGGAAGGATGCCGGCCTTCTTCGCGCGGCGTACAACGACGCAGCCGGCGTGACCGCGGCATTCAACCTGAATCTGCTGACGCGACTCAACCGGGAACTGAACGCGACGTTTGACCTGAGCACGTTCAGGCACTGGGCTCACTTCAACGACGACGCGAGCCGGATCGAGATGCACCTCGAGTCGACGATGGCGCAGCGTGTCCACGTCGCCGGCACGCCAATCGACTTCGAGCGCGGCGAGACGATTCTCACCGAATGCTCGTACAAGTACGACCGTCCATTCCTCGAGGCCGTCGTCCGTCCGGCAGGATTCAGGATCGAGGAACTGTGGACGGATGAGCGGGAATGGTTCTGGGTTGGCTTTTTGGTGCCAGAACCGAGCTGATTGCTGCTTACTGCATGCTGCTTGCTACTACTGGTGCTCGATGCTGGTGCTTGAGTCCAGCTCCAGCTGCAGCAAGCAGCATCCAGTAAGAAGTAAGCAGCACGCAGCCTTCAGTTGGCTCGCGAGAGCCATTCCCCGCCATCCACCACAAGAATCGCCCCCGTGATCCAAGACGCTCCGGGCGACGCCAGGAACGCGACCGCGTTGGCAATGTCTTCGGGCGTGCCCCAGCGCTGCAGAGGAATCGTCTTTTTCGCGTGGTCACCCATCGCCCGTTCAACGGCGAAGAGATCGGTGGCCGCGTCCGAGGGCGGCTTGAAGGCTTTCTTCACTCCTTCTGTCGGAACAGGGCCGGGAGCAACGCCGTTCACGCGAATGGCATGCGGCGCCCACTCAACGGCCAGCGTGCGAGTCAGGGCGTCGATGCCTGCTTTGGCCGCGGTGGCGTGCGCCATCATGGGCCAGCCGCGGTAGTGGAGTGTCATCGAGATATTGATGATGACGCCCCCGCCCTGCGCTTTCATGACGGGCTGCACGGCCTGGGAACACCAGAAGGTGCCGAACAGGTCGATCTCGACGACGGAGCGCCACGCGTTAGGGCTCAGCGATTCGCTCGGAGCGTAGAAGTTTCCCGCGGCGCAGTTGACCAGCAGGTCGATCCGCCCCCGCGCCGCTTGCACGTCGGCGACGACCGCCTGTACGCGTTCGGGGTGCCGGACGTCGAGTTCGTGCCCGCTCGCAGGGAGACCTTCCGCCTTCAGGCCGTCGACCGCGCGGCCAAAGTGCTCAGGCTTGCGGCTGGCGATGGCGACGTGCGCGCCAAGTCGTGCGAGGAGGGTCGAGATCCCGAGTCCGATTCCGGTGCCTCCACCCGTGACAAGCGCCACTTTGCCCGCGAAGAGATCGGGACTAAACAAGCGTGACGGGGGACGGGAGACGTGGGACGGGAGAGAGCGCGATTTCAGTCGCCAACGCGTCCAATTCCGCATCTGCGTCGAACAGCAACTCCAGCTGCTTGTTGCGGAACGTGGTCCGGTGATGCGGCGTTCCGCCTATCGAGTCGAGCACGGCGATGTGCTCCAGGGTCGCGTAACCGCAGTTGCGCTCCCAGCCGTAGGCGGGGTACCGGCGGGCGAGGCGGCGCATCAGGCCATCACGGAGGACCTTGGCGACGATGGACGCGCAGGCGATGGCGTAGCAGCGGGCGTCGCCGTGCACCACCGCCGTGTGCACGATGCCTAACGTCCGGATCGGGTTGCCGTCCAGCACGACGTGGTCCGGCTGCTGCGGCAGGCGGCCGAGCGCGCGACGAATGGCGCGCGTGCTGGCGTGATAGATGTTGTAGGTATCGATCTCGCGCACCGACGCGGCGCCGACCCCTATCGCGATGGCCGAGTCGCGGATCTTCCTGGCCAGGCGGACCCGATCCGCTTCGGCGACGCGCTTCGAGTCATCGACGCCGGCGATGGCACGCCGGTCCGCGGGCATGATGACGGCACATGCGACGACGGGGCCCGCGAGGGGGCCCCGTCCAACTTCATCGACTCCAGCGAGCAGCGGACCATGCGTGGCGCGCAGTTGGCGCTCGATGCCGCTCCACCGCTTCCTGCCGTCAGCCATGCCCGAAACTATGTCGTCGCGAGCAGGAAATCGACGGCGGACTGAATCAGCTTTCGGCGGTGGTGGTTTCGGGAATGGCCACGCGGACTTTCTTCTCTCGAATGCGCGTCGCCTTGCCGGCGAGCGAACGCAGATAGAAGAGCTTCGCCCGGCGAACACGCCCGCGCCGGAGAACCAGAATCTCGGCAATCATCGGGCTGTGAGAGGGGAAGATTCTCTCGACGCCAACACCGTTGGAGATCTTTCGGACCGTGAACGAAGCGCTTACGCCGCTGCCGCGCCGCGCGATGCAGACACCTTCGAAGGCCTGGAGCCGTTCCTTGTCACCTTCGCGCACGCGGACACTGACGCGCAGCGTGTCGCCGGCGCGGAACGCCGGGACTTCCTTCATCCACTCTTTTTGTGTTTCGATGAACGGGTGCATGGGGAAACCCGGTTGGCTAGGCTAATTGTGAGAGACTAGGTAAAGTAGCGGACCACAAGCGGTTACGCTAGGGCCGGGCGCTCAGCGCAAAGCGCAGAGCGCAAAGGGCTTCCGCGATTCTAGTCTTGGCGCTTTGCGCTTTGCGCTTTGCGCTTCGTCAGCTCTTCCCCTTCGGTACGCCGCCACTCCTCTATGCGCTTATGGTCCCCCGATAGCAGCACCTCCGGTACGGCGAATCCCCGGTATGTCGGAGGGCGTGTGTAGCTCGGCGCGCTGAGCCCACGGTCGTAGAACGAGTCGCCGGTGGCGCTGTCGATGTCGCTGATGGCTCCCGGGAGCAGGCGAACCGTGGCATCGATCACGACCAGGGCCGCCGGCTCGCCGCCGCTGAGGACAAAATCCCCGATCGAGACTTCTTCGGTCGCGAGATGGTCGGCGACGCGCTGGTCCACGTCCTTGTAATGGCCGCACAGCAACGTGAGCTCAGCGCCGGCCGCATAACGGCGCGCATCGTCCTGCGTGAACAGACGGCCACGGGGCGACAGCAGGACGATCGGACCGGAAGGAGCCAGCGCGTCGACCGTTTCGAAGAATGGCTCCGGCTTCATCACCATCCCGGCACCGCCACCATAGGGGTAGTCGTCGACGGTGCGGTGCTTGTCGTGCGTGTAATCGCGCAGATCGACGACGCGATACTGCACGGCGCCGGCCGCCGCCGCCCGCGCCGGAATGCTCAGCGAGAGGGGGCCCGTGAAAAAATCGGGGAAGATTGTTATGACGGTGATCAGCATTGCAGCTCCGAGGTCAGAGCTCAGAGCTCAGAGCGCCGCTGTCCTCTGACCTCGGAGCTCTGAGCTCTGACCTTCTCACAGCAGTCCCTCAGGCGGATCAACGACCAGACGCTTGCGTTCAAGGTCGACCTGCGTAACGAACCGATAAGGGATCATCACACTGCCACCGGCGCGTTCGACTTCGATCATCGCGTCGTGGGGCAATTCGTAGTACGCCTCCACGCGGCCGATGACATCACCACCCTGCCCTTCGACCGTGAGCCCGACGAGGTCGTAGAGGTAGATCTCGTTCTCATCAGGCTCCGGCAGTTCGGCGCGCGACACCAGCACATAACGATTGCGCCAGCGATCGGCCTCGTTGCGCTCGTCGATGCCCGAGAACTGAATGCGAAACCCGCCCTGAAACGGCTCGGCCATTTCGATGCGCAGCACTCGCTCCGGCACGGCCGGGTCGCCCTTGATGGTGCCGGCGATGAGCTCACGCCCTGGCGTGAAGAACGTCTCCGGTCTGGAGATCATGGGTTCCACCACGAGGACGCCGAGAACGCCGTGCGACCGGCGTATGCGGCCGACGGCAACGAGGTCGCTCGAAGCGCCAGGAGTTTCTTCGGGCATCAGGCATCAGGCATCAGGCATCAGCTTCGAGCATAGGGGTCTGAGGCCTGTGCCTGATGCCTGTTGCCTACTCGTCCTTTGGCACGATCGGGACTGCGGACCCCTCGCGCTTTTTCGCCACCCGCGTCTCATGGCGCGCCTTCAGGATGCCGGCCCGGCGCAGCAACGACCGGACGGTGTCGGACGGCAAGGCGCCGTGGTCGAGCCAGTGATTGGCGCGGTCCTGCTGGACCTCGAGGCTGTTCTCTGCCTGACGAGGATGGTAGTGGCCGATGATCTCCACGAAGCGCCCATCGCGGGGGCTCGTGCTTTCGGCGACGACGATGCGATAGTGCGGCTGCTTCTTGCGGCCGACTCGGCGAAGACGGATACGAACTGCCATTGGTGTTTCCTCGTTCAGGTTGTGGTGCAATTCTCCGGGCTCATCGCGTCATCGGTGTTTCCGATGCGCACCCGGTTGTGAGGCATCAGGCATCAGGCATCAGATTCGGGTTAAAGGGGTCTGATGCCTGGTGCCTGATGCCTGATGCCTATCTCAAAAGCCCCGGCGGCAGCCCCATTCGCCCCGGCCCGCCCCCGCTTGCTGCCTTCTTCATCATCTTCTGCATCTCCCGGAACTGGTCGAGGAGACGATTCACTTCATTGATCGGACGGCCGGCGCCCTTGGCGATACGCGCGCGGCGCGAGCCGTTGATGATACCCGGCGTCTTCCGTTCCTCCGGCGTCATGGACAGCACGATCGCCTCGACGTGCTTCATGCGCTTGGGATCGGAATTCACCTGCTTCAGCATCTTCGCGTTCACTCCGGGGAGCATCTTCAGCAACCCCTCGAGCGGTCCGAGCTTCTGCATCTGCTTCATCGCCGAGAGGAAGTCCTGAAGGTCCACGCCTTCCTTCCGCACCTTCTTCTCCAGCTTCTTCGCTTCAGCGGCGTCGAAAGCTTCCTGTGCCTTCTCCACCAGCGAGACGATGTCGCCCATCTGGAGGATCCGCCCCGCCATGCGCTCGGGGTGGAATTCCTCGAGCGCATCCACCTTCTCACCCACACCGATGTACTTGATGGGCTTCCTGATGACCCCATAAATCGACAGCGCCGCCCCACCACGC
>CAZSNV010000106.1:0-14768 GCA_964608035.1 uncultured Gemmatimonadaceae bacterium
TAGCCGTCATCGATCGTGAGCGTGGCGTTCGTACGCGGGTAATGGCGCGATACCAGCCGTTGCATCGTCGACTTGGCGCGCGCGAGCTGCTCCGGCGTCAGCGCCCGCAGGTCGCCGGCGACATACGCGCTTTCCGCGACGACGTTTGTCTTGCCGAACGCGGTGCCGCGGTTCTGCACGGCGTCGAACGTGACGGTCGTGCCACCGACGATCACGCCGGGATTGAACGTGAGCGGCGGATCGTTGGAAAGCGAATCGTGGAACGCGGCCAGGATGCGGGCAACTTCATAGATCGCGCCGCTGCCGACTTCAGGGCGAAAGACCTGCGACGAGTGCGACGGCGTGCCTGACGTGCGCAGCCACCATGTCGTCGATCCACGGCGCGCGATCACCGCAACATGAGGTGCTTCCGGGCCGTTCTCGAAGCCGAGCGCGATGTCGGCCCAGTCGGCGGCGGCCGTGAGGTCAGCCCTCGCGTTCATGATGGGACGGCCGCTGTCCTCCTCGTCGCCGGTGAACACGGCCGTCACCTGCAACTGATCCAGCAGGCCGGCGTCCTTCAGCGCCTTGAGTGCGAGGAGCATAACGACAATGCCGCCCTTCATGTCGGTGATGCCGGGTCCGCGCGCCGAGTCAGTCCCGATGCGCTCGAATCGCTGGAACGGCGAATCCCGTTCGAACACCGTGTCGAGGTGCCCGATCAGCAGCAGCTTTCGTCCGTTACCGTTGCCTTTCCATTCAGCAATGAGATGACCGGCGCGATTCCATGACGCGCCTTCGGACCAGCGCGTCGTGAAGCCCAGCTTCTGGAACTCGGGCGCCAACGCATCGGCCACTGACCTCACGCCCGCAAAGTTGTGTGTACCGCTGTTGATGTTGACGAGGCCCTCGAGCAGTGAGATCGCAGACGCCGAACCCGCGTCGACACTCGCGACGAGCCTGCGCTCCGCCGGCGAAAGCCCCTGGGATGGTCCCGTCGCCGGAACAAGAACGAGCAATAGCGCGATACGGTGCAACGACAGCATCCTCAAGCCTCCAGCTCAGGACAAACGCTCGACGTCGGCCTTCGCGACTCCATTACCTCGCTGGTCTCTTGCCGGGCGCGCGGCGCAGGACTGTGCCCGGTCGCGCCGCCGTGAATGTGCCGTTGTCCACCACCGGGACGCCGTTGACAATCACCCACGGGATGCCTTCAGGATAGTGGTGCGGATCGGTAAACGAGCCGACGTCCTTCACCTGCTGCGCGCTGAAGATCGTCACGTCGGCGGCGCATCCCTCGCGAAGACAGCCGCGATCGCCGAGGCCGAGACGCTCGGCCGGCATCGCGGTCATCTTCCGCACCGCTTGCTCCAGCGTAAGCACCTTGTCGTCACGGACGTACTTGCCTAACACGCGCGGGAACGTGCCATACGCGCGGGGGTGCGGCACGGCGTCACCCAACCGGTTCAGGCGTCCGTCACTTGCGATCATGGTTTGCGGGTGGGCCATGATCCGCTTCACGTCCCCTTCGTCGAGGACGTGGAAGATCGTGCCCGCGCCGCCCTTCCGCACAGCGTCAATCACGATGGGAGCCGCGTTCTCGATCGTCGGCTCGACGTTGAGCCGGACGACCAGATCATACAGCGTCTTGCCGTTCAGCGTGGAGTCCCATCCGACGCGCGAGAACTGCACGCGCCGCAGGTCGCCGCCCCCACGGTCGTTCAGCAGCGCCTCGATCACGCCGCGCTCGATGCTGTCGTTGAGCACGGGATCATTGAGTCGGCGACTAAGCGCCGAATCGCCGCCCGCCAGGGACCAGGGCGGCATCAGGATGTCGAGCCCCGTGTGGCTGGCCGTGTACGGATACTGGTCGATCATCACGTCGGTCCCCGCGCGGCGTGCCGAGTCGACCATGGCCAGCGTGACGGTGCTTTTCCCCCACATCTTCTGCCCGACCACCTTGTGGTGTGTCAGGACCACCGGGATGCGCGCCCTCCGGCCGATCTCGAGGGCCTCGCCAACGCCATCGAGCAGGCCGAGGGCTTCCTCACGCAGGTGCGAGGTGTAGATCCCGCCCGAGTCGGCGGCGACCTGCGACAGCGTCACGACCTCGTCGATGTTCGAGTAGAAGCCCGGGATGTAGCGCAGCCCCGTGCTCAGCCCGAACGCGCCTTCGCCCATCGACTGGGCGACCATGGCGCGCATGCTCGCCAACTCGTCAGGCGTCGGCGCGCGGTTGGCCGTGCCCATCACCGCCCGCCGGATGGTGTTGTGTCCGGTCAGGAAAGCCACATTCATGCCCAGCTTCTGCTGGGAGACGCGGGCGAGGTAGGGACCCATCGGAGCCGCGCCGCCGCCGTCCGGGCCGCCTAACGCCAACGTCACGCCCTGCCGCACGTGAGACTCCGCGTCCGGCATGGTGAGGATGGGCTCGAGATGGGCGTGGAGATCGATGAATCCCGGCGCGACGATCAGTCCTGTGGCATTGATGCGACGCCGCGCCAGCGCTGCGTCGATTGGCGTGCGTGATACCGCGGCGATTCTTCCTGCGGCGATGGCCACGTCGGCCCGATAGGCGGGCGATCCTGTGCCATCGATCACCATACCACCGGTGATGACCAGATCGTATCGCGGCGTCTGCGCGTTCGCCGTGGCCACCGCCAGCACCAACGCCGAGGGAATCGCAAGTATCCTGAAAGGCATCACACGCATCGTTTCTTTCACCTTGTTGTCGCCCTGGTCAGCTTCCCGCCTGACACCCACGTGTCGGCGCCGACAGTCACGGTTGCATCGGTGAAGAAATTCCACCGCACGTAACCACCACCTACTTTGCCGCCCAACTCGGTGTTGTCACCAAGGGAAAGGCGCACGATCCCCGCGCCATAACCATAGTAGGGAATCCATGGTTCACCGCTGGTCGGAATTGCCAGCAGGGGATTGAATCCCAGCGCGAATTCGCGAAAGGATCGGGCGCCGTCGCCACCCTGCGTCAGCTCCCGCCCGACTGCCTCGCTGCCGGTGCGTGCCGTCCAGCCGGTGACGCGTCCTGCGCTGAAGCGCATAACGAGTCCCTCGACGCGCTCACCGGCCCAGACGCCGGGTGGAAACGCAATCTGGCCGTTCACCGACTCCTCCATGGGAGCGACACGGATCGCTCCTGCCGGCAACTCGATCTCCCGGTCAATCAGGTTGCGTCCCGATCGTGCGCGTTCGGCGCTGGCATCGCCATCCTGCTTCGTGACGGGCCGGTCACGCACCTCGAAGGTGATATCCGTACCCGTTGGTGTCGTGACTCGAATCGAAGCTCGACGAGCGGCGTTCCCGAACTCGGCCTGGATCGCCGACAGCGCACGATAGTCCGTGTCGCGAAGCACGCGTTCATAAAGAGCTCCCCGTTCGGGAGTGACCGGCAGGACCGCTCCATCGAGCGAGTACGCGCCCTCCCAATGGAAGTGGACTGTGCGACCCTTTCCTGATCGCAGCACGTCCTGCATGGCCGCATACGCGGGATCCTGCACACCGGCACCTGGCATCATCACCGCGAGGTCCACTGACGCGAGGTAGGGCACGAGCGCCGCTCGGTCTGACGGCGCACCACGCGTGAACTCAGTCCCCCATGACGCTTGGGACTCGCCGCGCGCGGCGAGTACGCCAAGGTCAACCGCGCCAGCGGCGACGATTCGCTGCCGCAGTGCGGGGATCAGCTCGTCGGATCGACCGTTGACAGCGACCAGCAACACGCGCTCGCCCGGTTGCAATCGCATTCGCGCGACCAGGGAGGTCGCGACACCTCCCATATCCACGTTCAGCTGGCCGGCGGCTCGCTGCGGTGTTACTAGCACGGTTGTCGTTGCCATGATCCAAAGGTGTACGCGCATGTCCACGGGCCTGAAGGGAAGTAACTAACGTGACTCGCCGGCCCTGCACTGTCCACACCATCCTGTTCGGCCCGCAACCAGAATGGGCTTACCAACTGATCTCTCGCGGAGTCGCGGAGACATCGAAGCAGACTCAGGTCGTTTCTGTGAACTCCGCGCCTCCGCGTGAGCCTACTGGCGTCGCAATCCTGCTGGCGGGACCTTGAGGGACCGCTGTAGGGCCCATTTCCACAAATGCGCATGATCGCCGACTTTCATTTGTACGACGGACTCGCCGTCGCTGAGCTCGTTCGACGGCGCGAGATCTCGCCGCGGGACGCGGTGCAGTCCTCGATCAGGCGGATCGAAGCGCTGAATCCACGGCTCAATGCCGTCGTGCATCGCATGTTCGAGCGCGCGCTGAGCGACGCCGAGGGCCCTGTCCCGGATGGACCGTTCGGCGGCGTGCCCTTTCTCCTAAAGGATCTCCTCTCGTGGTACGAGGGGGAGCCGATCACCAGCGGCAGCCGACTGTTCAAGGGATGGATCGCACCGCACGACTCGGAAATGGTGCGGCGCTATAAGCGAGCAGGTCTTCTCGTCGTCGGCAAGACGAACACGCCCGAATTCGGGCTGGTTCCCTTCACCGAGTCCGAGTTGTTAGGCATCTGCCGCAATCCGTGGAATCCGGCGGTCACAACCGGTGGCTCCTCGGGCGGCTCCGCGGCGGCCGTCGCGAGCGGCATGGTGCCCATGGCCGGCGGTGGCGATGGCGGCGGATCGATCCGCATTCCTGCTTCGTGCTGCGGACTCTTCGGGTTGAAACCAACGCGCGGTCGCACGCCAACCGGTCCCGCGCAAGGTGAGCTGTGGCGCGGCGCCACGGTGGAGCACGTGCTCACCCGCAGCGTGCGCGACAGCGCGGCCATGCTCGATGCCATCTCGGGACCCGACCTCGGCGCTCCGTACTACGCGCCACCGCCGGAGCGTCCGTTCATCGAGGAAGTCCGCACGCCGCCGGGACGGCTTCGCATCGCGTTCACCATCGAACCGATGCTCGGACAGTCGGTGCATCCGGACTGCGTGAAAGCGGTGATCGATGCCGCGCGCCTGCTCGAGTCCCTCGGTCATGACGTCGCGGAAGACACTTTTGAAGTTGATCGTGACGCCTTCAACGAAGCGTTCCTGACGGTTGTCTGCTGCGAGATGGCGTCAGAACTCGACGACGCGCCAAGCATACTTCGTCGAGCGGTTAAGCGGGGCGATGTCGAGGTGTCTACCTGGGCACTGGCGCTCATCGGTCGATCGATCTCCGGTCCCGACTACTCGAGCGCTGTGCGCTACCTCCAGCGCACCAGTCGTCACATCGCCGAATTCTTCGAGCGCTATCAGGTGCACGTCACCCCCGTGGTCGCGGCCCCGCCGTTCCCGCACGGCGCTCTCCAGCCGCCGCCATCCGAACGCGCCGCAATGACCGTGCTCGGCGCCTTGCGCGCGTCAAGAGTCATGAAGGCCATGGGCGCGCTCGAACGCGCCGCCGGAACCGTATTCGACTGGATGTCTTTTACGCCCGTGGCCAATGCCACTGGCCAGCCGGCCATGTCGGTGCCGCTATCGTGGAACGACGCCGGACTGCCGATCGGCGTGCACTTCGTGGGACGTTATGCTGACGAGGCAACTCTGTTTCGCCTGGCGGCCGAGCTGGAACTCGCAGCTCCGTGGAGAGAGAAGTGGCCGGAGCTTCGGGAATCGGGAATTGGGAATCGAGAATCGGTACGGTGAATAGTCAGCGAGTTTGCCGACCCAAATCCCGCACCAATCGCCTCGCAGTTTATCCCCATCCGACATCCGACTTCCGAGATCCGATCCGATCACGGATTGAAGAAGTAAGTAGCCTTTACAAGGAGCGTATTGACCGGGTGCGCCTTGAACAGGTCCCGATAATCGCGCTCCAGCTCAAACGTCCCCCGATTCAGCGCGTCCTGCGTCCTGCCCTGCTGCCAGACGAAAAAGAGCGTCGACCCCGGCCGATACTCCCAGCGCACGACCGCGTTCGAGTTGAACTGCTTGAAGTTGAACCCGCCCGGCGCCACGTCGGTGCGATACGGCGCGAACCGGTCGTCATAGTCTGCCGCGCGCGCCAAGCTGATCTCCCGCCAGTCGGAATACGAACCCGCTGACATGAACGGTTGCGCATAGAACTGGAACGTGAGCAACGGTGTCGCGGTGAAGGAGGCGCGGGCTGTCATGCTCACGTCGTCTGCGACAGCCTCGAGAACGTGTAGTGCGTGGTGTCGCTCAGGAAATGACCGTAGTTCGCAATCCACTGCTGGTTGTCCACCCGCTCGCTCGCCGCGACACTCAACGTCGTCGAGAGCCGCGTCGATAGGCGGAGGTCCGCTCCGATCGAACCGCGCCGCTCCCACGAGCGGTCTCCATCCCCTCGCGCAACCGCCCATTCGAGCTGCGGCACAATGGCGCCGCGGCTGTCCCCGCTCACGTTGACCTGGAATGATTGCGACGGGTCCACGCGCAGCGCGGGCCCGCCGCGCGCGCATGATGTGCAGTAGTTCGTGTTGGGGTTGGACAACCCGTACGTCAACGCCCAGCCCCAGTTGTTCAGCATGCTGAAGCTCGTGTGCAAGCGCACCGTCGAGAAACTCGGCAGTCCACCACTCGTCCAGTGATTCTCGGTCTCGACGAGACTGAACGAACTGCGATACCACGAGCCAGGCCGCAGCGAACGCAACGAAACGCTGTTGCGGATCGACTTGTCATTGATGAGCGGCACCAGGCCCGCGTCGTTGAGCTCCATCTCCGGCGATGCCAGACGCACGAAGCTGCTGAACCGCACCGCGCCGCTGATCTTTGCCAGCGAGAACGCGACCACGCCCCCGGACATACTCGTCCTGGTCGAATCAAAGGGTAGGTCGCCGTCTGGACGCTGGTGCAGGTGCACGGAACTGAGCTGCGTGCGCGCGATGGCCGCTTCCGATCCTGTCACGAAGTTGCGCCCGGTGTAGGCGCTGAACTCGTACCGATCATCGGCGAACCGATGAAAGCCTTCGAGAGCCACCATGTACGCATCGCGACGCAGGAAATCACGCGTGTCATCGTCGAGCGACCGGTTGACCGCGGTCGTGACCAGGCCAACGGACGTGCTTCCGCCGCGGAGGTCGCGCGAAACGCGTCCGACGAAATAATTGGTCTGCGGCTCAACGGTCTGCCCGGTCACTCCGACTTCGCGTTGCGTGACGGCTTCGATGATGCCGACGTTGAATCCACCGGCGAATCGTCCAGTCAGCTTCGCGGCGCCGAGGATCGTGGTGAAAAGCGGGTCGCCGGGGTTCGACCGCAGCTGCGGCGTGCGACCGATCCGCCGCGGATAGAAAATCCCCTGGCATGGCTGGCACCGGAACATGCCGACGCCTTCCTGGAAGAAGGGTCGCCGCTCCTCGAAGCGCACCTCGAACGCGGTGAGATTCAGGACTGCCGGATCGGCTTCAACCTGCCCGAAGTCCGGATTGATCGTCGCGTCGAGCGTGAGGTTTTCCTTGATGCCGTACTTGAGGTCGAGCCCGATCGCGGCGCGCTGTGGGTGCGCCCAGCCGTCGGGCCGTTGTTCGGTGACATTCTGCGTCGTCGCGAAGGGCAGCAACTCCAGTTTGGACGAGCGACGGATTCCGCTCAGGCCTTCGAGCGTCCCCATCTGCGACATCAGCGCCTGACGAGAGACGCGATACGTCGGCGGCCATGCATCGCGCTGGCTGCGCCGGCCGACATCCCGCCAGACGCCGAAACCGAACACGTGCTCGAGCTGATCGTTGAAGCGGAGCTGGCTGAAGGGAACGCGGAACTCGGCGGTCCAGCCGGCAGAGTCCACCCGGGTCGCTGCTTCCCACACGCCGTCCCAGGCCGGATCGGACTGGTTGTCCAGGAAAACGACGGCGTCATAGCGAACGCCAACCGGGTTCACGGCCAGGAGAACGCCGGTGCGGCGATCGTGATAGGCGTCGATCACCAGGCCGATCTGGTCGGAGTTCGTTCCGACGTCGTGCCGGCTCAAACGACCAACGATGCTGTCCGGATGCGGGTCGTGTGCGCGCACGAAGACGTAGAGGTACCGTTCGTCGTAGACAACGCGAACCGACGTCGGGAAGGACGGTTCGCCGGCCTCGGTCGGTTCGACCTGCCGGAAATCCTCGAGCACCATCGCTGCGCGCCAGGCCTCATCATCGTCGCGGCCGTCGAGCACCGGCGCCTGCGCGACCCGATCCGCACGACCGATGTTCCCCGCCGGTGTCGCGCGGACGATGGGTGGTGGTCCGTTCACTGGATTCTGCGCGCCCGCTGCCGTCGAAATGAGGACGGTCAACACGAGCGACGGCAGGACCAGCAGACCCCTCTGCGCCTTGCGCTTTGCGCTTTGCGCTCTACCGAGCATCAAGAGCCAGAACCGTCCGCAGCAAAACGTTCGCCCCGTTCACGACGTCCTGCGGCTTCGTGAACTCTTTGGGCGAGTGACTGATTCCACCCGCGCTCGGGCAGAAGATCATGCCGGTCGGTGCGATCTGCGCCATGTACTGCGCATCATGCCCCGCGCCACTCGGCAAATACTTCGTCGTCAGGTTCAGTCCTTTCGCCGCTGCCTCGATGGCTTTCTGAACGCCCGTATCCATGATTGCCGGCGTACTGAGATAAGTCTCCTTGAAGGTGAACGTCGTGCCGTTCTCAGCGCCGATCTTCGTGGCCTCGTCCATCACCTTCCTTGCAAGGCGCACGATTTTCGACTGATCCAGGTCGCGGATCTCGAGCGTCGCTTGCACCTGGCCGGGAATGACGTTAGGCGCTCCGGGGAAAGCCTGGATCCGGCCAACCGTTCCGACCTGGCGGCCCGGCTCCGACGTCACCACGCGATTCACCATCTGCACGTACTTCGCCGCCGCCATCAGCGCGTCGTGACGCTTGTCCATCGGCGTCGTGCCGGCGTGGTTCCCGAAACCGTCGATGGTCACGTCCCACCAACCGATCCCGACGATCCCCTCCACAACGCCGATGTTCAACCCTTCGGCGTCCAGCGTGCCGCCCTGTTCGATGTGGTACTCCACGTACGCGGCATAATCGCCTTTCTGTTTCTTCAGCGTCGACAGCTTCGTCGGATCGCCGCCGATAAGGCGGATACCATCGCGCAGCGTCTTCCCGCTCTTGGCGACGAGGTCGAGATCCTTGTCCGGGAGATGTCCGACAAACCCGCGACTGCCAATCGTGCCGCCCTCTTCGTTCTGGAAGATGATGATTTCGAGAGGGTGCCGCGTCACGTGGTTCTGCTCGCGCATCGCGCGAGCTACTTCAATAGACGAGAGCACTCCCACATCGCCGTCGTAGTTCCCCCCGTCGGGCACCGAATCGATGTGCGATCCGAACAGGATCGGCTTGAGTGCGGCGTTCGATCCGGCGCGCTTCCCGATAATGTTGCCGGCGACGTCGATCGAGGTCTCGAGCCCCGCCTCGCGCATGAGACCCATCACGTACTCCCTACCCTGCCGGTCGAACTCGCTGTAGGCCACACGACTCACGCCGCCGTACGGGTTCTTCCCGAACTCCGACAACGCGACGAGTTGCTGGTTGATCCGGTCGCCGTTCAGGCGGAGTGCGGCGTTGCCTTGTCCTCGCCGCGAAGCATCACGGAAAGTCGCGGCACCCAGTCGGGTATTGCCAAGCGAAAGTGCGCCGACAGCGCCGGCGAGGCGGAATGAAAAATCGCGTCGATTCATGGTTACCCTCGGGCAGTCGCGCGGAGAAGTCGTACAATCTCGCACCCGCACTCATCCGATGGCAGAGGGCACAGCTCTGCGATGCCCCCCTCTTTGCGCTTTGCGCTTTGCGCTCTGCGCTACCGCCGCATCCTGAACACCAGCGCTTCCCGAACTTCTCCCCGAATGGGCCCCGCCGCGGTTCCATCCCCCGACTCCCGCAGCATCATGAATCCGGCCCCGGCAGGAAGTCGTGCATCGAATACGCGATCGGCCGGTTGATCGGCTCCCACCGCCGCCCGTGGAGCAAGCAGAATCAGTGCGACCAGCGCGACGACTGCCGTCAGTCGTGCGCCGCGGCCCGGGGTGAGCTCGGGCGTCACGCGACCAGTCGTCAGGCGCTCCACGCGGCGCACGAGCACCGCACCACGCCGTCCCGGGCCTTGGCCCTCGGCCATCGCCGGGACCGGGAGTCGCGGCGATGCAATCGTCCACTCGGCAACCCTCGCCAGGCAGTGCGCCAGGTCAAGCGGCCGGGCAACGCGTGTGGATGCCCACGCGTCGCTCGCGAACTCCGCGGCCTCCTGCATCCTGCGACGCGCCAGGATGTTGAGCGGCTGGAAGAAGAAGATCGTTTCGATCACGCGCGCCATCGTCAGCCACGACGGATCGCGCCGCACGAGATGGGCGAGTTCGTGCGCGAGGATGCTTTCAATACGAATGGGGTCCAGCTCGGACAACGCTCTCGCGGGCAGGCAGATCTCATCGTCACCCAACGCCACGGGACTCGTCAGGCGATCGGACAGCGTGAGCAGCACCGCTCGATCGATGTGACCTTCACGCCGCAGGTGACGCAACGCATTACCGGCGAGCGTGCGATCGGCGTTCAGGCGCGGCCCGATCGCCCGAAGGAAGCGTGCCCTGGCGATCACGAACCAGCTCAACAGCGTCGCGGCGGCAACGAACCAGGCGCCGAGCGCAAAAAGGGGCCACAGTGGCCGCACGTCGATCGACGAGTTGACTGATGTACGACTTCCACTGCGCCCCCCGCCGATTCCGTTGGCCAGTGTCTCGCGATTGACCTCGACTCGAACGATCGTGCGGACCGGCGTGTCACCATCGAGGCGGAGCGTACCCGAGAGCGGAGCGGTGGACCGCAGCGATTGGAGCGACGCCGTGACGAGCGCGCCGACCAGAGCGAACCGCCAGGCCCATGAGCCGAGCCCCGTCACCAGTCGCCGGCCCATGCCGGTCGACGCAAGGAGCAGGAGTCCCCCGATGAGGATCGTGCTGTGGATGGCGTAGGTCATGAGCCATTCGAGCAGCATATTCGCGGCGTGGACCGCCGAGCCGATCATGGAGATCATTGGGTTAACGTGCGGCATCGGTACCTCCCCCTCCCCGCTCGGCGGCGGCGATCAGGCGCTTCACTTCGTCGAGGTCCCGGGCGTCGATCTCCTTCTCGGAAAGCAGATGGCTGATCAGTGCCGCCGGTGAACCGTCGAAGAGGAGCGCCGTCAGGTCGGAGACCATCGAGCGGCGCACCTGTGGCTCGGTGACCAGCGCCTTGTAGACGAAGAGCCGGCCCTTGGACTGGTGCCGGACGATCCGGCGCTTTTCGAGGCGGGTGAGAATCGTGGCGACGGTGGTTTGCGCCAGTTTGCGTTCCGGCGCCAGCGCTTCCTGCACTTCGAGCACCGTGCACTCATCGCGCTCCCAGAGGATGCGGACGATGGCGAGCTGGAGGTCGGTGAGGTTGACGGTTGAGGTCATGGCGGGCAGCGGGTTTCGGCCAGCGGCAGCGGAGCGTGTTTGGGGACGACGGGTGTCGATGATCGGACACGTCCCGGCCCGTCACGGGTTTACGCCCTTGGGAGGTCCTCCTGAGGCCCGTGGCCCTCCGACCGATGGCCGGGGGGGTTCCGTGACGCCCCGACTCTGTCCAGCGGCGGCGCAGACCGCACGTGAAGCCTGAGCTCTGTTGGGGCTTGGACTCCAGGACGCCGAACTCGGCGCCCGGCACGGGCCTTGAATTATGTCTGATAATTAGACTATATTTCTGCCGTGACCTTAGCCGAGTTTTCGCTCCTTGTGGATGCCACCCCCAAGTGGGTCCTGAATACCCGTGCCGTGCTGGGTTCCGGCGTGCGATACTCGGTCGCCATCGCCGAGCGACTTGCATTGGTGCGGGTGCTCAATCGGGATCTCTCGATTCCACTGCCGCGCGCCTGGGAACTGGCAGGCGCGGCGTTGACTCACGCGCCACTCCCTTCCGGCGAGTTCGCGCTCGTCGCCGGAGATGGAACCGTGACCCTCGCGATCGACGTTCACCGGGTTCGCGCGGCGATTGCAACGCGACGCTCGCAACTCGTCAGTATGCCTCCGCGGCTGCAGTCGGGCCGGAGGCCGAAGCGTCCATCGAACTCACTGACGGCAGCTCGGCGACACGGTCTCGACATAAGCCTGCTGAAAGCGAACGTCGCGCGACGGCCTGACGAGCGCCTCCGCCAGCTCGACGCCATGGCGTCGTTCCGATCGCGCGTGCGTCGCAAAGGCTGAGGCGAACCCATGTTCGAGCACATCATCACCGCACTGGTTGCCGCTGATGTGCACTTCGTCGTCATCGGCGGAGTCGCAGCCACAATTCAGGGCTCGGCGCGCTTCACGAATGACATCGACATCTGTTACGACACCGCGAGCCCCAATGTCGAGCGGCTGGCGGCGTGCCTCACCGGTTGGAATGCCTATCTCCGTGGCGTCGAACGGGGGCTGCCGTTCGTGATGGACGCGCGAGCGTTCCGCATCACTCCCATCATGACGCTTACAACGGATGTCGGCGACATTGACGTGCTCGATGTTGTGCCGGGCGTGGGAGACTACGCCGCCGTGTTCAAGGCGTCCGAGGTAGTCGAGATCGGGCGGGTCGAATTCCGGTCACTTCGACTCGATGCACTCATCGCCTCCAAGCGCGCGGTCAGACGACCCAAGGACGTCGAGCAGTTGATCGAGCTCGAGGCCATCCGAGCCTTGCGACGGCGCGAGAAGGGCGACTGACCAGTTGCTACTTCGTCCAGATGAGCACCACCCCGCAGCCCTTGGAAGTCCGATTGTACTGCGGCGGCGTATTCGCCGGTCCCGAGTACACTTCAATGGCCGCGATATGATTGAGTCCCAGGCTGTTGACGTCGAACGCGGTGCTGGTGAGCGCCACCGGAGCTCCATCCAGATAGATGTCCATGAAGCACGGTCGCCGACCACTGGTCGCGCCGGCAATAATTGATGGCGGCGCACGGGAGCCAATCAAGTACGCCGCGCTGCGAACGCGCTGTACATCAACACCGGAAACCGTCGACAGCAGGTCACCGGTCTTGCGATTCTCCCACTTCGCGATCACGGCACTGTCGAGGAAATGACCCCCGACCGACGCGCGGCGCCGTTCCGTGAACTCCCTCAGCCTGGCCGGCACGAAGGCCGGCGACGAGTCGCGGACGCTCACCTCGCCAAGGGTCGTGATTCGGCGCTTGAGGAAAATCTCTCGCGAGACGCTCTCGTCGTCGAAGAGTTCGACCTGGCTGGTATCCGGGCGGAAGCCAAGCGCTCGCGTGACAAGGAAACGCCGCCCGGCTGGCACGCCGCGAAGGACGAAACGACCGGTACTATCAGTCACGGCGCGCGCAGTCGCGCCGGCGATGCTCAGTTCAGCCGCAGCAATCGGAGCGCGCGTGCTGTCTGACAGGACGCGTCCGGCGATCGAGCCTTGTGACGCGGCGGCGAGTGGGAACCCACTCAATACAAGCACGGCAACCGCGCTGCCGAATCTCATCCGTTCCATGAACACGTCTTCAGTGCCGTTCCTATGGCGTCACCGATCGCACGATGCTGTTGAACAACAACTTGAACGTTCCATGTGGCTGCGCGCGTTTGAGGATCTCCGGCCCGAAGAAGAGTGCGCGTCCCTTGCCAATCCCGGCCTCGAAGGCCACCACGCCGTTCTCCAGATAACTCTCACCCCAGCTCCATCCGCTCCTGAGCGGCGTCTTTGTGTCGAACCACGCGATGCGTTTGACGCCGGCTGCTTCCGCGCCGGCGCCTAACCGGAAGACTGGACTGTCGTCGAAGAAGACGTTGGTGAGATCGTCCATCCCCAGCGCGACCGGGTTCGACGCATCGAAGCGCGCCGCCAGCACCGACCCCGGCGTGTAGAACTTCGACTGCGGCAACGGCTGACCATTCTCCACCAGGTGATCCTCGACCGGCAGCTTGAGGAACGCCGCCAGGTTCGGCGCCGACGAACCGATCGCCACCACCGTGCCCCCGTTCTCCATGAACGTGCGCAACTGCGGCAACGTGGTCTCTGCACTCACGCGTCCCATGTGTGGGCGATACTCGGCCGGCACCTCGTCGGGCGCGGGACCGCCGCCGCCACGACCGCCCCCGCCGGCACCCGGAATCCCGCCACCGACGAAAACCAGGACGTCGTACTTTGCGTTGAGGTTCCCGGCATCCAGCGCCTGAGGAAACACGCGCTCGAACGGAAACTCGTACTGCTCGAGAATCCATCGCGCCCAGCCTGCATCCATCGATCCACCGTACTGATCCCACAGGCCGATACGGGCGCCGCGCAAACGGACGGCATCAGAAGGCTGCCGAGCAGAAACGCCGGTGAAGCTCACACCGAGCTGTCCGGCGATAGAGTCGAGTTGCCGGCGTGTCGTGCTTTTCGTGCGCACATACCACGTCCCCGCCGGATGCGTCGTGCCACTCATCGTCAGCGGCGACTGCAACGCGTAGACCTCTTCGCCCGCCTTCAGCAGCCGGTTCATCGCAATGAACGAATCGTTCGCCCGCCGGCTGGAAACAAAACCGGCAGCGCCGTTCGCGCTCGTTATGCGCCCGGCCATCGGCTTGGCATTCCAGTCCGTCACCGGCTCGAACGGCCCGGTGAACCCGTCCAGGATCCGGTCGTACCTGACGCCCATCTGCATCGCCAGCGTCCACCCGGCGTTGTCGTACGGCGGCGTCGGCGGACCGCCCGGTATCGGGAAGACGTCCGGATGGACCTGCGGTTCGAACATGTCGATCACGTGTGGCCGGAAAGCCTGTGCCGTCTGTATGACGTACGAGCCGGCCGGGTACGACTTGCCCTGGACCGTGAAGTCCGCTGTCGCGCGCTGGACCG
>CAZSNV010000107.1:0-14636 GCA_964608035.1 uncultured Gemmatimonadaceae bacterium
AGCAGGTGGTCCCACGTGATCCTGCGATTGTGTGCAGACTCGAACGGTTCCAGGATCTCGAAGGCGTCGTACGCGGTGCCGGACTTCACGGGCGCCGGCACGCCGCTGGTGGTGCCGGTCGCGTTAGGCGGCACCATGGCCAACGGGCCGCCGCTGGCCGGCGCTCCCCTGAGCGCCACGATCGGCGCCATGTAGATGCGCACGGGGTCCTTCAGGTCGCGGATCATCTTCCGGTCATACGCCAGCCCGATGGTGGTCGACACGAAGCTCTTGGTCACGCTGTAGGTGTTCTCGGGCCGATCGGTATCGCCCCACTCAGCGACGATATAGCCGCGGCGGATGATCAGTCCGGAGGAGGGGCCGCGCACCGTGAACGGTCCTGACGCTTCACTGTGCGGCTCGCGACCGAAGGACGAGGCAAGATGGTTCGCCAGGAGGTCTTTCGGCGTGGTCGATTCCGACGCGATCGCGATTTTCACGGCTGAATCGACCGAGGCCTGCGAAAGTCCGACCTGTGCCGGTGTGCGCTTTTCCCACGCCCCGGCCGGCGGGTAATACGTCGCCTGGGCAGCGACGAGCGTCGGCACGCAGAGCATCGAAGTGACCGCGACGAGAATCCGGGCGAACGATCGAGTCATGTCTTCTCCTGGCTGGCGGAACGCCGCCGAAATGGGCTCGGTAGCTTGGTTAGCGATTCATGAAGCACGCAAGGCGGCACTGGCGCCCGAAACGAACTACGCCCCAACTTCGCTATCGCTGCATCCCCGAGGACCGAACCGATGTACTCCGCCTGTCTCTACTGCCAATGCTACCTCGGCCGGAATGAGCTCCTTCCCCGGTTCCCGGTCGGAAAGCGACTGGCGTTCGACAGTGCGAAGGGACGGCTCTGGGTTATCTGCGGATCATGCGGCAGGTGGAACCTGTCTCCGCTCGAGGAGCGCTGGGAGTCCATCGACGAATGCGAACGGCAATTCCGTCGCACACGCATTCGCGTATCGACGCCGAACATAGGTCTGGTCGAGTTGCCGGAGGGGACTGCCCTGATCAGGATCGGGAAGCCGCTGTTCCCGGAGTTCGCGGCCTGGCGCTACGGTCGCCGTTTCAAGAAGCGTCGCGTAAGGACCGGTCTGGCTGCCGGCACGATTGTCGGTGGCGCGCTGGGCGCGACACTTGGCGCGGTAGCGGCAGGATTTGGCGGACTGGCGTTTATCGCTTCATACGCGACCGCGCTCTGGATCATCGACGAAGGTCCGAAGCGTCGTCCAGTCACCTCGCTCAGACTCGGCGGCCGACTGCTTCGCCTCAAGCAGGACCATGCCGAAGCAACGCGCGTCTTCGCGGACGGCGACGCGGGCAACTTCGGCCTCGCCCTCCATCACACGGAAGGCGTTGAACTGTTGCGGGGACCCGAGGTCAAGCGCGTGCTGGGACATGTGATCCCAGCGCTCAGTCCGTTCGGCGGAGCCACGGAAGAAATCACGAGCGCGATCGAGCTGGTCGACAGCGCCGGGAGCGCCGACGATTGGGTCGCCCAGACGCTTCAGCGCGCCACGCGGTACGGGGGTTGGTTCTCTCAATTCCCGATCGAGACCAGACTGGCGCTCGAGATGTCGCTGCAGGAGGAAGGAGAGCGACGCGCGCTCGAGGGCGAGCTGGAAATGCTCGAGCGTGCGTGGCGCGAAGCTGAGCAAATCGCCGCGATCGCTGACAGCCTGCTCATGCCCGGTGATGTACTTGAACGCATCGCGGGGCTGCGGAGAGGAGTCCGTAACCCCGCCTATGCGTTCAGCTGAAGCATTGACCTGGCGTTTCGCTACCCGAGAACGGCATTGGGGTCATAGTCGAATTTCGTGAGAATTCGACTCTGACCCCAATGAGCGAGCGGGCGCCTCAACGAACGCTGTTGCCCCCGGAACTACGCGTGGCGCTCGCCTCGGCGACCTCCGCAGCGTGGAAGTACCCGAGCGGAAATCGGCTCGGGTCCGTGAGGTTCGAGACATTCCCGCGGACACTTGCCGGCGGCACGGCGAATGGAGAACCATCCGCGCTCACCTGGTCCGAGAACGCGAAGTAATAGCGGTACATCCGCTCCGAGAGACCGATCTGGCGCATGACCACCGTGCTGCCGACAGGGATGTCGATGCCCTCGTAAGGCTGGAAGCCCTCGATCGTCAGACCGTCGACGGCGTCGTCCATTGCGATCATGCGGTACTTGAACGACGAGTCCGGGCCGAGCACACGCACGCCGTCAATGAACTGGTCCCATAGGTAGAAGTTGCCCAGGCCGGGAGGGTCGATGAGGTCGATGGTCGCGCGGACGCCTTCGGTGCCGGAAAACCGGCCGGGTTTCGGTGCTTCCAGATAGAGCGAATCGATCGGGGCCACGGACTGGGCTGTCTCCGTCGACTCGTACGTCTGGCCTTCGTAGATGATCGTCAGGCGGTACGGCGTGCCGATGCGAATGGTGAGCTGGTTGGTCGTGTACCGTCCCGGCGCCGTCTCGACAAATGTCACCGCAACGCCGGCATCATCAGTCACGCGAACCGTTGCGCCGGTGGCCGGCGGTGGCGCCACGTCGCCGAAGTAGGGCGCGGTCGTCGTGAGCGTGATCGACTGATTCCCGTTCACGCGACCGATGACGCGCTCGAGTCGCGCTTCGATCACCAGGCGCTTGGGACCTTCGGGTACGTCGAGGTCGACGACGCGCTCGCAGGCGGCCAGCGCCAGCAGGAGCGGCAGCCAGAAACGGATGGATTGCGTCACCAGAACCGCCGTGTGTAACTGATGCTCGGTACGATGCCGAAGATGGACGTCTGCACCGCCTCGGTGCGCAGCGGATTGTCGGTCGATTGCCGGAACGAAATCGACTGTGCGTTGAAGCGGTTGTAGACGTTGAAGACGCCGATCTGCAGTTCGCTCCGTTCGCCGGTCCTCGTCAGGCTCAGGTCGAGCCGGTGATAGGACGGCAGGCGGGACGCGTTTCGCGCGCCGTATTCAGGCACTACGTAGCCGTCGATGACGTAGCGCGACACGGGATAGGTGACTGGCAGTCCGCTCGCCAGGCTGAACGTGGTCCCCAATGTCCAGCGCGAGCTGATTGGCTTCACCGCCACCACGGACAGGTCGTGCGTCTTGTCGGTTGGCGACGGGAACCACGCGCCGTCGTTGATGCCGGCGCCGGGCCCGGCGACGAATCGCTGCTCCGTCTTCCCGAGAGTGTAGCTCACCCATCCGGTCCAGTTGCCGACATGCTTTCGGAAGAGGAATTCGAGGCCGTATGCCCGTCCAGTTCCCTGCAGCAGCGCCGACTCGATGCGCGGGTTCAGGATCACATCCGATCCGTCGACGAAGTCGAGCACGTTGTACGAGCGCTTGAAGTAGGTCTCGGCCGAGAACTCGTAGCCGCCGTTGCGAAACGTCGCCGCGTATCCGAGCGCCACCTGGTCGGCTCGTTGCGGTTCGATCCACGGACCGGCCGGTTCCCAGACGTCCAACGGGGTGGGGTTATTGGTGCGTGATGCAAGGAGGAGGTACTGACGCGTGTGGGCGTAGCTCGCCTTCATGCTGCTGGTCGGAGTGAGCCCAACGCGCAACGAAGCGCGCGGCTCGAGGCCGCCGAACCTGGCGATCGTCCCATCTTCCTGGCGCGCGCTGTCAATGACGGCGCTGGTCTCGTAGCGCGACAGTGCCGGGTTGTATGAGACTGCGTGTCCCCCTTCGTACTGGTAGATGGTGCCGGGACCGCGCCTGGCATACGTCGAGTAGCGCAGGCCGTAGCGCAGCGAAAGGCGGTCGCCGAGATCAAACACGTGACTGGCGTGCAGCGCGCCGGAGAGCGTGTGGCGCGGATCGATGCGCACCGGTCTCAGTTTCGTGGTATCGTCGGGCACGAAATCGCCCGGGCGGATGGACTGCCGCGCCACCTCGACGCCGAACTCCACCACATCGCGTTCCGAGAGGTGGTACGACTCGTCCAGTCGCAGCTCATGACTCGTTATGCGCGACCGCCAGTCCACGCGGCCATCCAGCGCCGTGAAGCCCAGCAGGTAGTCGTACGTGCCGGCGGTGTAGGCGAGCTTTGAGAAGAGCCGTTCGCGGACGATCTGGTTCCAGCGCAGCGTGGCGGATTTGTTGCCCCACCCGGCGGCGAAGTCGCTCGATGGACTGAAGAGGTCGCGCCCGAGATACGCCGACGCCATCAGCGTGCCGTGCTCACCGGCCTTCACGTTCATCTTGGCGTTGAGGTCGTAGAAATAGGCGCGCGCATCGCGGAGCGTCGTGTCACGAGCCGCGGCCAGGAACACGTCGGCGTACGAACGCCGCGCGGCGACGAGATACGAACCGCGCCCTGCGAGCGGACCCTCGACCATGAACCGGCTGGCCAGGAGACCGATCGTGGCCGTTGCGCCGAAGTCGCTCGCGTTCCCCTCGCGCTGCCGCACGTCGAGCACGGACGACAACCGGCCGCCAAAGCGGGCCGGTATGGCGCCCTTGTGGAGAGTCATGTCGGCGACGGCATCGGAGTTGAAGACCGACAGGAAGCCCAGGACGTGCGCCGGGTTGTAGATCGTGGCCTCATCGAGGAGGATGAGGTTCTGGTCGCTGGTGCCGCCGCGCACGCTGAACGCCGTCGAGAAGTCCGACGACCGCGACACACCGGGCAGGAGGGTGATGCTGCGCAGGGGATCCACCTCGCCGAGCGCGGATGGCGTCTGCTTCACCGTGGCCAGGTCGAGGCGGGCGATGCTCATCTCGGTCGATCCGGGATCGACATCCCGCTGCTCCTGCTCGACGCTCACCTGCACCCGTTGCAGCGAGACGGGGCGGGAGACCAGCGTCACGTCCCAGGTCCTCGATTCGGCGACGGAGATGACCGTGTCGAGCGGCGCGTACCCGATGGCTCGCACGCGCAGGCGATGCGACCCGGGGGCCAGGGACAGGAAGTAGAAGCCATCGGTGTTGCTACGCGTGCGCACCGAGTCGCCGTCCGTGTCGACGACTGCATAACGAATCAGTTCGCGGCTGGCCGCGTCCCGGATATAGCCGCTGAGCTGCACCCGCGGGGTCGTCTGCTGCTGCCCGGACGCGGGGCTCCCGGCAAACATGACCAGCAGGGCAACGGCGAGACGGTGCAGGTCGCGTCTCATCGGCGCGCGTGGGTTGGGCTTCGAGTGGATGGTTCGTCAGGCGGGTGCGGCGCCGCATACCCCCATCCAGGCGCCGCGTGCCCGAGGAATGGTAACAGCGAGCAGTCACTGGTCACCGACCGCGCGTGCCCCGCGAAGTGCTGAAACGCATTGCGGGGCTGCGGAAAGAAATCCGCAACCCCGGCTTTGCGTTCAGTCGATTGTCGGTGTGCTGACTAGGCCGTCGCTTCTGTCGTCTCGACCTCGGCAGCATCGGCAACGACTGGCTTGGCACCGCTTCCCGGCGGACGCCCGCGATTGCGCTGGACTGGCGGTTCGGCCAAACGGGCCAGGCGGTGCTTGTAGAAGCCGACCACGCGCGGCCGCACTGAGTTCTTGGTATCGCCCTTTTCGGCCCGGAACGGCGCGTAATTCTGCTGATCGCCGGACACCGTAAACCACCACCAAGCCTCGCCACTTCCAGCGGGCATGCGGACCTGGCAACGGTACGTCTTGTCGCCGTCCGCGAATTCAAACGCCTCGATCATCTCTCTGCCTCTTCGCGGGTGAGCCTCAATCTAACCGAAGTGAGGGGCTGGGGGTCCCCCTGGGGTGGGTCGAAAAAGCAGGGTCTCGGGGCTTGCAAAACGCGCCGGGAGGGCTACCGGAGGGGGCCTGAGCGCAGAGCGCAAAGCGCAATGCGCAAAGGGGATGAACCGTCTGACCCTATCCCAGTCCCAGCGTTATCCGGCTGCTGACCTCGGCGCCCAAGGCAGGTATCTTTGCGCCGAGTCGCAAACGGCCGTTGCCGCTTCTCTTTTCGCTTTGCGCTTTACGCTCTGCGCCCTGCATAAGGCCCGTACATGAAGATCTCAAAACTCGCCCTCGCGCTGTTCACCCTGAGCGGCGCCGCACTCGAAGCCCAGTCGCAAGCCGCCGGCACCCTCGGTTTCTACCGGTCTCCCGACATCAGCGGTGAGACGGTGGTCTTCGCGGCGGAAGGCGACCTGTGGTCGGTCCCGCTGAGCGGCGGTCTGGCGCGCCGCCTGACGAGTCATGCGGCCGAGGAATCGAGTCCCGTCATCTCTCCCGACGGACGGACGCTGGCTTTTACGGCCCGCTACGAGGGACCTACCGCGCTCTACACCATGCCGCTCGCCGGCGGGACGCCCGTGCGCCGTACTTACGACGGCGACGCTGCAAACGCGACAACATTTACTCCTGACGGAAAGCTGGTCTACACCACGGTGAACTACGCCGGGATCCCGAAGCCGGCGATGGTCCAGCTCGACCTGCGCAACGGAACGCGCTCCCTCGTCCCCCTGGCCGGCGCCTCTGAAGGATCGTATGACGGGACCGGGCGCACCTTGTACTTCGTCCGGCCGGCGTTCCACAACAACGTCACCAAGCGGTACACCGGCGGCACGGCTCGTGACATCTGGAAGTACACCAGCGGCGCCGCAGAAGCGGTGGAGCTGACCGGGGACTACAACGGCGAGAGTCACTCGCCGATGTGGTGGAACGGGCGCGTCTACTTCGTCAGCGATCGCGATGGCACCATGAACCTGTGGTCGATGAGCGAAGACGGCGGCGACAAGCGCCAGCTCACGCGGCACTCCGGGTGGGACGTCCGTGGCCCGGAGATCGACGGCGGTCGCATTGTCTACCAGTTAGGCGCCGATCTCTGGCTGCTTGACGTCGCCAGCGGCCAGACCCGCATGATTCCCATCACGCTGGCGTCGGATCTCGATCAGCTGCGCGAGAACTGGGTGAGCAATCCGATGGATTACCTGTCGGCCGCCCACATCTCGCCGGATGGAGACCGCGTCGCGCTCACCGCGCGTGGCCGGCTGTTCGTCGCCCCGGTCAAGACCGGCCGTTTTGTGCGCGCGTCCCGCAAGGACAGCGTGCGATTCAGCAACGCCGTCTTCATGCCCGACGGCAAGTCGCTCCTCGCGCTCACCGACGAAAGCGGCGAGCTGGAGTTCGCACGCATCCCCGCGAACGGGGTGGGGAACGAAGAGTCCCTCACGAGAGGCGGGAGCATCCTGAAGTTCCGCGGTTATCCGTCGCCCGACGGCAAGTGGCTGGCATGGGATGACAACAATCGCGACCTCTGGGTCATGGATGTTGCGACGAAACAAGCGCGCAAAGTCTCCGAGAATCGCGAAGGGATCGGCGCGATGGCCTGGTCGCCCGACGGCCGCTGGCTGGCGTATGTGATGGCGGCCGCCAACACGTTTCAGCAGATCAAGATCTACGGCGTGGAAACCGGACGCAGCGTCGCGCTCACCAGCGATCGCACCAACAGCTACGCCCCGGCATGGGATCCGCAGGGAGAGTTCATCTACTTCCTCTCCGACCGGAACCTGCAGACGCTGGTTGGCGCGCCGTGGGGGAATCGGCGTCCCGAACCGTTCTTCGACAAGGAGATCGAGATCTATCAGGTCGCCCTTCGGGCGGGTGTGAGGTCTCCGTTCCAACCCGATGACGAGCTGCTCGGGCCATCGCCGGCGCCGGCGCGTGACACGTCCGCCGCAAGCGCTGTCCCCTCGGCTCGCCAAGCGCGCATTGACCTCGATGGCCTCGCGCTTCGACTCCGCCGCGTGCCGGTCCCGTCGGGCAACTATGGATCGTTGGTGGTGAACTCCGACGCGCTGTTCTACACGTCGACCGCATCGGGTGCTGGCGCGAACACAGATCTCGTCGCGCTCAAGCTGACGAATGAGAAACCCGAACCAATAGTCGTCGTCGACGCCATTCGCAGCGCCGAGTTGTCGGCCAACGGCCAGAAGATTCTCGTCTACAAGGGAACGGCGTTGCACGTGATCGACGCCCGTCCGGCCAAGGTGGCGAACATCAACGACAACCGCGTCGATCTCACCGGATGGACGTTTCCCATCGATACGCGCGATGACTTCCGCCAGATCTTTGTCGACGCGTGGCGGCTCGAACGCGATTGGTTCTACGATCCCAACCTGCATGGCGTCGACTACAAGGCGACGCTCAACAAGTACCTGCCGCTGGTCGCGCGCATAACGACGCGGGCCGAGCTGAGTGACCTGATCGGTTGGGCGGTCGGCGAGCTGTCGGCGCTGCACACGAGCGTCGGTGGCGGCGACCTGCGTCGTGGTGAGGACAACGTGCCCGTCGCTTCCCTGGGTGCGCGGCTTTTCCGCGATCCGGCCAAGGGGGGCTATCGCGTTGACTACATCTATCAGGCGGACCCCGAGTATCCAGCGCAGCGATCGCCGCTGGCCGATCCGGATGTCGCCGTAAAGGCCGGCGACGTCATCACCGCCGTGAACGGTTCGCGGACGCTCGACGCGGACGACATTGGCGAGCTGCTGCGGAACCAGGTCGGCAAGCAAGTGCTGCTGACCGTTGTCGACGGCGAGAACTCGCGTGACGTGGTCGTGACGCCGATCGGGAACGAGGCGGCGCTTCGTTATGCAGATTGGGAGCACACCCGGCGCCTGGAGACCGAGAAGAAAAGCGGTGGCAAGATCGGCTATGTGCACCTTCGCGCGATGGGCGGTGGTGACATTAACCAGTTCTACCGGGAGTTCACTCCGGTGTTCAACCGCCAGGGACTGATCCTCGACATGCGGCAGAACCGTGGCGGCAACATCGACAGCTGGGTGCTCGAGATGCTGATGCGCAAGCCGTGGATGTACTGGCAGGATCGTGTCGGTGAGCCGTACTGGAACATGCAGGGCGCATTTCGCGGGCACATGATCATGCTGGTCGATCACGAAACGGCGTCCGACGGCGAGGCGGTCGCGGACGGATTCCGCCGGCTCGGGCTCGGGCCCGTGCTCGGCGTGCGCACGTGGGGCGGGGAGATCTGGCTCAGCGGCACCAACACGCTCAGCGACGGCGGGGTCGCGCGCGCTCCGATGAGTGGCGTGTATGGAGCGGAAGGGAAGTGGCTGATCGAACAGGAAGGCGTGATTCCCGACATCATCGTCGACAACCTTCCGCACGCCACCTTCAATGGCCAGGACGCACAGCTCGAGGCTGCGCTTGCGTACCTGCAGAAGAAGATCGCCGAAGATCCGAGGCCTGTTCCGAAGGCGCCGACGTATCCGAAGCGAGTGTTCAAGTATCCGCCACAATGAGCGCAAAGCGCAAAGGGTCCTGGCATCACGGGTCGTTTCCGACATCCGACATCCGACATCCGACATCCGACATCCGACATCCAGTGCACCGTCATCTGATCGTCGCGACAGCGCTTGCGATATTCGCTTCCCCCGCTTCCGCTCAGAAGCGTGTGATCTTGTTCATTGGCGACGGCGTGGGCGCCAGCTACTGGACCGCGGCACGGGTCGCGTCCCCTGAGCCACTGGCGGTCTCGCAGTTCAAGGTCATAGGGCTGGTGGACACGCGCGCTTCGAACTCGCTCATCACTGATAGCGGCGCCGGGGCGACCGCGTTTTCGCCGGGCGTTCGCACGTACTACAACGCCATTGGTGTAGGACCGGACTCGCAGCCGGTGGAGACGGTGCTCGAAGCGGCCAAGAAAGCGGGATGGGCAACCGGCCTGGTCGCGACGTCGAGCGTCACCCATGCCACGCCGGCAGCATTCGCGTCGCATGTGAAATTACGCGCCTCGGAGTTCGACATCGCAAAGCAGATGACGGCGCTCGGTCCCGACATGATGCTGGGCGCCGGCACGCGTTTCTTCTCGCCAACGACCAGGCCCGACAGCCTGGATCTCATCGGCCAGCTCCGCTCGACACATACGGTCGTGACCGATGCGCAGTCACTCGACGCCGTGCGTGACACTGCGATCAAGCGGGTCGTCGGCCTGTTCGCCGACGTCGAGATGCCGGTGGCGTCGCGTCGCACGCCGACGCTCCCCCTCATGACGAGAAAGGCCATCGACATCCTCGCCCGCGATCCCGATGGTTTCTTCCTGATGGTGGAAGGCTCACAACCCGATTGGCGCGGGCACGACAACATGCCGATCGAGTGGGTGGTCGATGAGATGCTGGACTTCGATGCTGCCATCGGCGTGGCCCTGGAGTACCAGCGTCGCGTGCCGGACGTGCTGATCCTCGTTGTGGCGGACCACGAAACGGGCGGACTCGCGATCGAGACGGCGCTCGACAGCGTCCTTATGACATCAGCAGCCGACAGTCTGACGGTTGCGGTAAGGAGCCTCACGCGCGCCATCGGACTGCTCTCGACACAGGCGGCTGACTCGGCCGATTCCGCGATCGTTCGCATGCTGATCACCGCCGCGCGTTTGCGTAACAACGCCCGCGGCGCTCGCACCGAGCACCTCTTCGCCAACTACACGACGGGCGGTCACACCGCCCAGATGGTTCCGCTCTTCGCTTCCGGTCCCGGCGCGCAGGCGTTTGGCGGAATGATCGACAACTATCGCATTGGCCAGATGCTGCTCGAAATCGTGCGGCGGCCGGTGCCTCCCGCGCGGCGGCGTCGCGAGTGAAGCGCGCTCTTGGCGTCGCGCTGGGGCTCCTCTGCTGGACCGTTCCGGCGAACGCGCAGCAGCGGTGGTTCAAGGGAAACACGCACGCTCATTCGCTGAACTCCGATGGTGACGTGCCGGTCGATGCGGTTGTGCGATGGTACCGCGAGCATGGATACCATTTCACCTTCATCACCGAGCACGAATACTTCACCGACGTCGCGCCGCTGAACGCGCTCTTTGCCGGCGGGAACCGCTTTCTCGTCATCGCCGGCCAGGAAGTGACGCAGCGGATCGCCGATTCCCTGCACACGGGCGGCGTCCGGCAGGCCCACGTCAATGCGTTAGGCACGTCGCGGCTGGTCATGCCGATTGGCGAGAAGAACATCGCGAAGGGCATGACGATCGCCGCGACCTACGCCCGGAATGGCGCCGCGATCCGCGCCGCCGGCGGGATCCTGCAGGTGAATCACCCGAACTTCATCTGGTCCGTGCCGTTAGGCGACATGATGGACCTTCCCGATTCCACGCTCTTCGAGCTCTGGAACGGGCATCCCATCGTCTACAATCAGGGCGGTACCGACAGTACGGGCCGGGAGATGCTCTCGACCGAGGCGCGGTGGGATTCTGTGCTGTCGCGCGGCAAGCTGCTCTTTGGCGTCGCGGACGACGACAGCCACAGTTACAAGGCACAGGACGCCGAGAACCCGGACCTGGCTCGGCCGGGACGCGGGTGGATCTGGGTGAGAGCCGACACCCTGACGGCGGACGCGATCGTACGCGCGCTGCGTCGCGGCGATTTCTATGCGTCGACCGGGGTGACGCTGCGTGACCTGGCCGTCAGCGCCACAGAATACCGGCTGGAGATCGCACCGCTGGGTGACCGACGCTACCTCACCGAGTTCATCGGCAAGGACGGCAAGGTGCTGGCCCGCTCGACGACACTGCGACCGTCGTACCGGATGACCGGGGGTGAGGGCTATGTTCGTGCGCGCGTCTCCGATTCCAGCGGACGGAATGCGTGGACGCAACCTGTACGGACACCGTAGCTGCGTGCTGATTGCTGCTTACTGCTGCTGATGCAGCTTGCTGGTGCTGGTTTGCATTCCGCGCGCAAGCACCAGCATGCAGCAAGCAGGCCCAGTAAGCAGCAATCAGCACGCAGCTTTATTGCGGCGGCGGTACCGGCGTTCCATGCACATCGGCGCTCGCTTGGGCAGCCGTGATCTGCCCTTCCTTCCACGTTGCCCTCGGCGCCGGCGCCGGATGATTCCCGGTTTGCGCCATCGTCGCTGCGTCGAAAATCCGCCCGTTGATCACCACATAACGAATGGCCGTGCTGTTCTTGATGTTCACCAGCGGGTTCCGGTCGAGCACGAGCAGGTCGGCGAGCTTTCCAGCCGCGATTGCGCCAAGGTCTCCATCCAGGCCGAGGTACTGCGCTCCATTGATCGTCGCAGCCTTGAGGGCTTCGTGATTGCTCATCCCGCCCTGCTGCAGCATCCACATCTCCCAGTGCGCACCCTGGCCGTGGAGCTGACCGTGCGCGCCCACCTGCACCTTGCCGCCCTTGTTGGCGTAGGCCGCCACCGCCTTGGACACGTCGAGATACTGGTAGTCGTCATCGGCGGCCATCGGCCGACGGCGGGCGCGTGAGTCGAGCACCGCGTCAGGCGTGAAGCGACGGAGGCGCTCGTTCTTCCACACCTCGTCGTGCTGATACCACCAGAATTCGCCGTTCAGACCACCGTAGTTCACGATGAGCGTCGGCGTGTAACCGCTCTTGCTCGACGCCATGAGCGTCAACGCATCGTCGTAGAGCGGCGCGACCGGAACGTTGTGCTCGATGCCGGTATGCCCGTCCAGCACCATGGTCATGTTGTTGGCGTAATTACTGCCGCCTTCGGGCACCACCATCATCTTCAACTCGCGCGCGGCTTCGATGATCTGCTGGCGCGCGTCACGCCGCGGCTGGTTGTAGCTCTTCACACTGAACGCGCCCACGGCCTGCATGCGACGCAGGTGGCTCAGTGCATCCTCGTACGACGTCGTGATCGCCTTGATGCCGCCCTCGGCGCCATACAGGATCGTTCCCGTCGAGAAGAGGCGTGGTCCGAGAATCTCGCCGTCCTTGATCATCTCCGACGTGCTGAAGATCATCTCGGTGCCGTTCGACGGGTCATGCATGGTCGTCACGCCGAACGCCAGGTTGGCGAGGAACGCCCAGTTCGTCTTCGGGGCAATGCCGTTCGATCCCGTCCCGATGTGCGCGTGCGCGTCGATGATGCCGGGCATGATGAACTTTCCGCGGGCGTCGATGCGGCGAGCGTCAGCAGGGATCGTGACCCGGCCCGCCGGACCAACAGCGACGATGCGATTCCCATCAACCACGATTGTAGCGTTCTGGATCACCTCGTTGCCGTTCATCGTGATCACGGTGCCGCCGGTGAGAGCGAGCTTGCCACTCGGCTTGGCGAAACCGCGCTTGAGACCGATGGGCGTGCCGGCCGCTTCCGGTTCGCGCCGGACCGTCGTGGTGTCCGCGGTCTCGAACGCGAACGTGGCCGACAAGTCACGCTGGAAGAGATCCGGGCCTAACGCCCAATAGACGCGGCGCGAGTCCGGCGCCCAATGCAGATACAGCCCGGCGTCCCGCGAAATGCGCCGGATCGGATAGTCAGACGAGGAAGGGCCGATGTCCACTTGCGCGCCGGTCATCGGCAGCGGCGCTACATACGCATTGAATCGCTCCACCCACGCGACATACTTCTCGTCAGGCGACGGCACGAATTGCGTCCCATTCTCGGCGGTCACATGCACCCGCCGATCGCCGCCGGCGAGGTTCACCGAGATCAGCGCCGCGCGCGCGTTCTGTCCGGCCGACAGGAAGATGCGCGTGCCGTCGCGGTTGAAGCGCGGATCGGAGCCTTCCTCTGTGACAAGGCGCGCTTCACCGCCGGCCGCCGGGATCACGTACACGCCCGTGTTGCGACTGTACAGATTGCCACGGAGCCCATCGCCGCCGGTTCTGCGGTACACGACCTGCTGGCCGTCCGCGGAGAACCGTGGTTCGACGAAATGGCCCTGGGCACGGGTGAGGACACGGCCGCTGCGGCCGTCAGCAGAGACAATCCTGATCGCACCCAGCGAATCATCGCTCCAGGTGGCGTAGACGATGGACGCGCCATCCGGAGCCCAGGACGGGAACACCTCGAAGTGCGACGCACTCGTCAGGCGGCGTGGCGCACCGGATGGAAGGTCCTTCACCCAGATATGGCCAACCGCTTGATACAGAACGCGGCGCTGATCGGGCGAGACGCTCACCCAGCGCAGCATCTTCACGTCGAACGAATCAGGCGCGACCTGCTGCGGAAAACGCACCGCGTCCGTAATCACCTGCGTCACGCGGGCGGTGAAGGCAATCGGGGTGGCGCGACCTCCTTCCAGTTCGACACCCCAGAACTTCCCTTGCGCGGAGATGACAATGCGCTGGCCGTCGGGCGTCCACGCGTAGCCGGGATAGGTGCCGTAAATCGCCCACGCCTCCTGCTGGTCGCGATCCAGCCCGTCCCAGAGAATGCGTTCACGGCCGCTCTCCATGTCGCTCAACATCAGGACGCTCTTGCCGTCGACCCGCCTGACGAATGCCACCGAGTTGCCATCGGGAGAAACCTGCGGCCGGAGCGATCCGCCCGCTCCGCTCAACCAGGTCCGCCGCTGGCCCGTCTGGCGGTCGAAGCGCTGAACGACGTAGACGACGCCGTACGGATCCCGATTGTACTGGAACCCACCGCCGGGCGAGACGTCCTCGCTGAAGAAGACGTAGCGACCATCGGGGGACAGCGTCGGCTCGGTCGCGTTCTGCTCCCAGTTGCGACGGTCGGTGAGCTTCAGGCCACTGCCGCCACCGGTGTGATAGAGCCACATCTCGCCGGCACCAACTGAACGCGTGTTCCGGAAGTGCTTCCGGCCGACGATGTACTGGCCGTCAGGCGCCCACGCCGGATTCGAGACTTCGCGTTCACGTTCGCGCGAGACCTGACGCAGATCGCCGCCGCGAAGGTCCATCGTCC
>CAZSNV010000108.1:0-14587 GCA_964608035.1 uncultured Gemmatimonadaceae bacterium
AACTGGAAGCGGATGAATTGCGCGAGGTCGATCGTCTCCTGGCCGAGTTGAGCGAGCGCCTGCGACCACTCGCCGATCCGCTCATCGCGTCCGTCGATTCGCTCGCATCACTCGACGCCCTGTTCGCCCGCGCACGATTCGCAATCGACTTTGCGTGCAAGCCCGTTGCCTGGCGAGAGCACGGGAGTGGCATCGCGTTGATTGACGCGCGGCACCCGTTGCTGCAGGCACAAGGCATCCCGGTTGTTCCGTTTACGCTGGCGATGGAGCCTGGCGAGCGAACGTTGCTCGTGTCGGGGCCCAACACGGGTGGAAAGACGGTGCTGCTCAAGACGATCGGCCTGATTTCGACGATGGCGCAGTCGGGCATTCCGGTGCCGGTCGCGGCGGGGAGCGCGCTCGTCGTGTACGACGACGTGTTTGCCGACGTGGGAGACGAGCAGTCGATCGAGGCAAGCCTGTCGACCTTCAGCGCGCACCTGAAGAACATTTCGGAGATCCTGAAACGCGCGACGCCGCGCTCCCTCGTTTTGCTGGACGAACTGGGATCGGGAACCGATCCCATCGAAGGATCGGCGCTTGGCGGTGCGGTGATCGAAGTGCTCACGAGACGCAGTGCGATGACGGTCGCCACCACTCATCTCGGAGCGCTGAAAGAACTCGCCGGCGAAGTTCCGGGCGTGGTGAACGCATCGCTGCAGTTCGACGCCGAGCGCCTGGCGCCGACGTACCTGCTGATCAAGGGGATTCCGGGTCGTTCCTACGGGCTCAGCATCGCGCGCCGCCTTGGACTGCCTGACGATGTCCTGGCCAACGCTGAGGGGCGCGTGCCAAAGGTCGAGCGGGACGTGAATGCCCTGCTCGCGACGCTGGAAGCGCGTGAGGCGGTGCTCGCCCGGCTCGAAGAAGAGGCGGCCCAGTCACTCGACGGCGCTCGGGAGACGGCGCATCGGCTGGCGGAGCGCGAAGCCAGGCTTCGGGAACGCGAGGTAGCCTTTGAACGCGAATCCCGGCAGGAGGCGCGACGATACCTGCTCAATTCGCGGCACGAGGTCGAACGCGCGATTCGCGAGTTGCGGCAGTCGGCGGCCGACCAGGCCGAGGATTCGGCGAGGGAAGCCCGGCAACGCGTGGAGCAATTGGCGGAGGAGCAGCGCGCGCGACTGCTGGAGTTGGACCGGCCCGCCGTTTCGCGAACCGGCACGGGAGTCGCCGCCAACCCTGAACCGGGGATGCTGGTAATCGTGCACCCCATGGGCGGCAAGACGGGCCGGGTCATCGAGCGGCGGGATGACAACCTGCTGGTCGCGTTAGGCGCCGTGAAAATGACCTTCCCTGCGTCGTCGGTGTCCGTTGCTCCGGTGCAGGCCGTGCCGACGGCTCCGACGGTGCACGGCGACCAGCCTGACCTCGATGTCGCGACCCAGATCGACATGCGCGGCGTGCGCGCGGGAGACGTCGACGACGTGGTCATGCAGGCAGTCGACGCCGCTATCCGCGCCGACCTCAAGTCGCTCCGCATCATTCATGGCAAGGGAACCGGCGCGCTCCGCGAACGCGTGGCAGAGATGCTGCGCAAGGACACGCGTGTGCGCGGCTTCCGTCCCGGGGCGTTCAACGAAGGCGGAACGGGCGTGACGGTAGTGGAACTGTGATCCCCGACGAGGAAGTCGAGCGCGTGCGCGAGGCGGCGGATATCGTCGGGATCATTGGCGAATCCGTCACGCTGAAGAAGGCGGGCACGGCATTCCGGGGACCATGCCCGTTCCACCAGGGCAAGAACCCGAACTTTTCCGTCGATCCGCGCAAGCGGATTTACCACTGCTTCAAGTGCGGGGAAAGCGGTGATGTCTTTACCTACCTCCGCAAACGCTACGGTATGGACTGGCCTTCCGCGGTGCGCCATGTGGCCGAACGTTCGGGTATCGTGATCCGTGAAGTGAGTTCCCGCCGTGAAGGACCCGACCCCCGCGACGTGATCTGGGAAGTGAACGCTGCGGCGGAGGACTGGTTGCGGCGCACACTGCGCGACGAACCGGGCGGAGCGCCGGCTCGCGAGTACCTGTCGCAACGCGACGTGGGACCCGATGTCGCTGATCGATTCGGTCTCGGCTTTGCGCCGCGCGACGGCGGACTCCGGACTCACCTGGCGACGCTGGGATTCGATGACGCCCGGCAATTGGACGCCGGTCTGTTGGTGAAGCGTGACGATTCAGACACCCTGAATCCGCGCTTTCGCGGGCGTCTGATGTTTCCGATTTACGACACGTCCGGCCGAGTCGCCGGCTTCGGTGGGCGCGTCATCGGTGCCGGGGAACCCAAGTACCTCAACTCTCCGGAAACGATCGCGTTCTCAAAAGGCCGAATGCTCTACGGTCTCAATTGGGCCAGAAACGAGATCCGGCGGGCTGACCGTGTGCTGCTGGTGGAGGGATACTTCGATCTGCTGCGGCTCGTAGTCAGCGGTGTCGAGGAGGTCATCGCCCCGCTGGGAACCGCGCTGACGACCGAGCAGGCTGCGCTCATCGCCCGGCACTCAAAGAACGCCTTTCTCGTCTATGACAGCGACAAGGCCGGTCTCAAGGCAACGTTCCGCGCTGCCGACGAGTTGCTGCGCCACGGCGCTTCAGTGCGCGTCGTGACGCTGCCACCGGGCGAGGATCCCGACACGTTTGCGAGGAAGGCGGGTCGGGAAGGAATCGAGCGATGCCTGTCCTCAGCCCTCGACGTGATTGAACGCAAGATTCAACTTCTTGAACGTGGCGGCTGGTTCGCGGACCTTCATAAGCGGAGGCGCGCGATCGACCACCTCCTGCCGACCATACGGGCCACGGTGGATCCGGTGACGAGAGACATGTACCTGGGGCGCGTCAGCGAAGCGACGGGGGTCGATCGCCAGGTGCTGACCTCGGAAGCTGACGGGAACAACCGCGAGGAACGTCAGGGACCGGCCGTCCCGCAGGAGCGGGCCCGACGAAGCCGACCACGCTCGGAACGCGAGGTGGCGCCGGTGGTCTCGCGCGCCGCAAAGGGAGGTGCCGGCACATCCGCCGAGCGCGAGCTGGTCCGGGTGATGTTGACGTCGCGCGCCCTGGTGGAGCGAATTACGGAGCGAATCGGCCCGGGGGAGTTTCGCGATGACCGTTACCGGGAGATCTTCGAGAGACTGGCCGCGGTCAGCCCTGATGCTGTGATGGGTGACGTGGCCGCCGGACTCTCCGCACCCTCAATTTTGGTGCTCGAGGAGCTGTTGGAGTCGCAGGGAGCTATCATCGACGTCGAGCGCACGTTGACGGACTGCCTGACCCGGCTGGAACTGAGGCGACGGAAGGAACTGAACGCGAGACTGCAGCGCGACCTGATGGTGGCGACCGCGGCCGAAACGGATCGGCTGATTGCAGAAAAGCAGACCAACGCTGAGGAGATCCGGCGGCTCAGCGAAAGCATCATGCCGGCGTGAGATGTCGACCGTAAACTTCATGGAGGTTTGGTGAATACGTTGCTGGATGCTCTCCTCGCGTTGCAGGCACAGGACGACGTGGTGGACGAGTTGCGTGCCCGCCTGGACGCTCTCGAGCCGCGGCTCGCCGAGCTCGACACCGTCCGCCAGCGCGCGGTGCGTGCCCTCGACGAAACGCGGGCTGCGGTCGATACCGATGAGCGCCGGCAGCGCGATATCGAAGGGCGGATCGCCGACCATCGCCAGCGGCATGAGCGCAACGTTGCCCATCTCGACGCGGTCAAGCGAATGCGGGAAGCGACGGCGGCGATGCTCCAGGTGGAGGCGGGGCGCAAATTGCTCCTGGAGGAAGAGAACGAACTCAGGGCGCTGGTGGGACGCGTGGCTGACGGACATGCGTCATTGAAGCGTCAGGAAGCGAACCTGCAGGAGCTCGATGCGTCGCAGGCGGACGCCCGCGCCGAGATCGAAGCGGAGCGCGCGGAACTCGGCGGCGAGTATGCGGCAGCGTCCGGGGCGCGCAAGTCGCTCGCGGCCGATGTGGAATCGGCGCACCTGCTGAAGTATGACCGGATCCGCAATCGCCGGCGTTCGCAGGCGCTGTTTGCACTGGACAGCGGGGCGTGCAGCTGCTGCGACACCTCGGTTCCCGTGCAGCGGCGTTCGATGATGGCTTCGACGGGCGTGATCGAGGTGTGCGAGGCATGCGGAGTGTTGCTGTACGCTGGTTGATGGGATGGCGGATGGCGGATGGCGGATGGGAGAGAGGACCCGAGAATTGCTGACGTTGGCGTGATGTGACCCGCTAACTTTCGCCGATGGCTGTATCCGTCGACGATCGGGCCGCACCGATCGAAGCAGTTCCGCCCGCGTGGACGCGTCCTCTGGCCCGATGGACGGCGCCGCGGCCCGTGGATGTCGCGCTCACGCAGCGGCTGTCCGAGGAGTTGCACCTGCCGCCGTTGATCGCCTCGCTGCTCGTGGCGCGCGGATTGGCTGCCGTCGACGACGCGCGGAATTATCTGCGTCCGCGGATGGAGCAACTCCACACACCAATGGCGATGCGCGGGATGGCGGAGGCGGTCGAGCGTCTCAGCGCCGCCATTCGCGCGGGTGAAACAGTGCTTGTTCACGGAGACTATGACGTGGACGGGATGTGCTCGACCACGATCCTGGTGAGAACACTCCGGCACCTGGGCGCCAACGCCGTGCCGTTCGCGCCACACCGCATCAACGACGGGTACGATCTGGGCGAGGCCGGAGTGCGAGCCGCCGTCGTAGCCGGAGCCACGGTTCTTGTCACGTGTGACTGTGGCACCACAGCGCACGACCCCGTGGCCGATCTCCGCCGGCGCGGCATCGACGTCATCATCACCGATCACCACCTGCCCAGCCGGCCGCCACCGGAGTGCGTGGCGGTGCTGAATCCGCGCGTGGCGGGTTGCGACTATCCGGACAAGGACCTTTGCGCGGCCGGCGTCGCCTTCAAGCTGTCCCTGGCCTTGCTGGAGCAGCACGGCGCCGGGCCCAACGTCGCGCTGAACATGCTCGATCTCGTCGCCCTGGCGACAGTCGCGGATGTGGCGCCGCTGCGCGGCGAGAATCGCATTCTCGTTCGGTACGGTCTTCGCATGATGGCGGAAACGAAGAACGTCGGGCTGCGCGCGCTCATCAACGCCTCGGGACTCGAGGGGCGCGAGCTGACGGCTGGACGGATAGGTTTCATCCTCGCGCCGCGGCTGAACGCGGTGGGGCGCATTGGCGATGCGCAGCGCGGACTCGACCTGCTGCTTACCACCGATGAGAGCGAGGCCAACGGGATCGCGCGCGACCTGGAGGAGATCAACAGGACGCGACAAGCAATCGATCGCGAGACACTGGATGCAGCGCGGAAGCTGGCTGCCACTCAGGACCTCGATTCAGTCGCTGGTCTCGTCCTCGCCGCGGAAGGGTGGCACGCGGGGGTGATCGGGATTGTGGCGTCGCGGCTGGTGGAGGACCTGTACCGGCCAGTCGTTCTGATTGCGGTTGACGGCGGGATCGGAAAAGGCTCCGGGCGATCGATTCCGGCATTCGATCTTCACGGCGGTCTTTCGGCATGCGCCGACCTGCTCATCCGGTATGGAGGGCACCGAGCGGCCGCCGGACTCACGGTGGACGCACGTCGAATTCCGGAGCTGGCAGCCAGGTTCGATGCCGTTGCCCGTGAGCGCCTGACGAGAGAAGACCTGACACCCGAGCTTCGCGTGGACCTTGAAGTGCCGCTCGGTGAAGCGAATGACGCGCTCGAGCGACTGTTGCGGCACTTCGAACCATTCGGGATCGGGAATCCAGCGCCTCTCCTCGTGACGCGAGGCATTCGCCTGGCCTCGCCGCCGCGCGTCATCGGCCAGAACGGGCTCAAGTTCGCGCTACGCGACGCGACGACCGAACTGGAGGGGGTATGGTGGGGCGTGTCGCACCGCGCCGCCGAATGGAGCGCGACCCAGGTGGTCGACGTCGCGTATCGGCTGGAGCGTGACCTGTGGAGGGATACATCGCGGCTCGTCGCGCGGCTGGCTGACATCCGCGGCTGACCGTGCGGATCATTGCCGGCCAATGGCGGGGGAGGACGATCAAGGCGCCGAAGGACTCGCGCGTTCGGCCGACGGGTGATCGTGCGCGCGAAGCCTGGATGAGCATCGTTCAGCCGGAGCTTCCCGGATCGAGAGTGCTCGATCTGTACGCCGGTTCTGGCGCGCTGGGTCTCGAGGCGCTGTCCCGGGGCGCCGAGAGCGCGGACTTCGTCGACACGGCGCCGGAAGCCATCAAGGCCATCAGGGAAAACGGGGGCGTGCTGGGCGCCCTGGAACGAATGCGCATCCACCGCGGTGAAGCCCTTCGTTTCGCGCAGAAACTCGAGGCGGGAGCGTTCGACATCGTGTTCGCGGACCCCCCATACAACCTGGGCATGGCGCCACGACTGGCCGCGCAATGGCTCCGCGTTCCCTTCGCGCGGATACTCGGGATTGAACACGACGCGCACGAAAGTCTTCCCGACGGTGGTGATACGCGCGTTTATGGGGGGACGGCGGTTACGATCTTTCGAGGGGCCGAACAGCGCAGGGCACTACGAGCGCAGGGGCCTAACAGCGCAGGGCCCAAAGAGCGCAGGGCCCGAACGGCGCAGGGCCCAGAGAGCGCAGGGCCCGAAGAGGAATGAAGAGCGAAGAGCGTGTTGGTGGAACCAGCAACCAGCACCAGTCCAGGTTCCAGTCCCAGCAAACAGCACTAACAACTCAGCGTGACCCTCAATGACTCGCACCGCGATCTACGCCGGAACCTTCGACCCTGTGACTCGCGGGCACGAAGACCTCATCCGTCGAAGCCTGTCCTTCGTCGACCGGCTCCTGGTGGCGGTGGCGGTCAACGTCGCCAAGCAACCGCTGTTCACGGTCGAGGAACGTGTCGGATTCCTGCAAGCGGCGGTTGGGGACGACGCACGGGTGGAAGTGCGCGAGTTTCACGGACTCCTCGTTGATTTCGCGCGCGAGACGGGCGCAACGCTCTTTATCCGCGGCCTGCGCGCGGTGAGCGACTTCGAATACGAGTACCAGATGGCACTCATGAACCGCCACCTGTCCCCAACGCTCGAGACGGTGTTCATGGTGCCGTCACTCGAAACGACATACATCAGCGCGTCGCTCGTGCGCGAAGTCGCGCGGTTCGGAGGCCGGTTGGACGATCTCGTACATCCAACGGTCGGCGCGGCGCTCACCGCCAGGTTCCCGCAGCGCTGACGGCTCTGTTCGCAATCGCTCCAACGGGAGACCGCTGTGTTGCGCGCGTACCACGTTGCGCACGAATGGTCTGTTGCGCGGGGCTGGCGAAGGGTGAGATTTCCAATGCAACGCGCGTCGGTCCTCCGGACCGACCACGAACAAACCGAATTCGTAGATCGCTGGAGCGTATATGGGTTTTTCGGTCCGGAAGGACGGCGACACTTGCGTGGTCGCGGTTGAAGGCCAGCTTATTGTCGGAAATCGCCAGGAACTGAAGCAGCGCGTGCTGGACGAGCTCGAGAGGGGCGAGAGAAAGTTCCTGGTCGACTTTGGCCAGACCGGCTACATCGACAGTTCAGGGCTTGGCGTCCTGGTTTCGCTGTCCAAGCGCATTCGCGAGTTGAACGGCGATCTGCGGCTGTCGAACCTCAACGACGACCTCAAGACCCTGTTCGAGCTCACAAAGCTCGATACGCTGTTCCAGATCGCCTGACGACGCATGTGCCGACGGGCCCTCTGCTCTCCGCTTTTGAACGGCGTTCGTGCGTGACCCCGGGCGGGCAGCGGGCGTTTCTCTTCTGATGAGCCATGAGTGAAATAGCCGCAACCCCGCCAGCGGACAGCTGGTTTGGGGATCTCCGCTTTCCCATCGACGTGCGCATCCCGAGCGACGTTCGCTTCATCGAACCTATCGTCGGAGCCGTCGTGCGGCGGTGCGCCGAGCACGCCTTCTCGGCGAAGATGTGCCGTCTCAACGTGCCCGTCGCGCTGACGGAGGCGCTGTCGAATGCCATCCTTCGTGGAAATCATGAGGACATGACCAAGGGCGTTCGTCTGCGCGGGACGATCGATGATCGCGCCCTCATCCTGGAAGTCGAGGACGAGGGATCGGGCTTCGATCTCTATGCGTGCCTGGTGGACCCTTCCGTCGCCGGGAACCGGTATCGCGAGGACGGTCGTGGTCTCTTTCTGATGTGCAGCCTGATGGATCGGGTCGAACAGGTGCCGGCGCGGGCGAACATGGTGCGGCTGACGCTGCATCGCGAGTGACCGAACTCGAGCGGCTGGTTCAAGCGTTCATCCACGCCACCGGCTGCGACGCGGTCGTTTGGACGCGCGACGGCGAGACCGGGCCGCTGAAGGTCGAGGCGGGACAGTCACCGATCGCCCCGCCCGCTGTTGTGGAACTGCTCCCGCCCGGTGGACCACCGGCGAGGGTAGAGGCTGAAGCGGGCACAATTTACGTCGCGGCGGTGGCCGGCCCGAAGCGGGCGTGGGTCGGAGTCGGACCATGCCTGAATGCTCAGGGCGATGCCGCACGCTTCGTGGAGTTTCTCGCGGTGCTGGTCGCGAACCTCCAGCGGGGGAGACTCGAAGTCGAGCACGCAGCGTTCGAGTTGGCCGAACGCTATGAAGAGATCAACCTGCTCTACACGACCAGCGAGATCTTCGGACGCACGGTCTCACTCGAGGAAGCAGCCGCGCGCATCCTGGAAGAGATCGCCGACACGGTGGGAGCGGGGCGGGGCGCGCTGCTCGTCCACGATCGAGTTACCGATACGCTGCAAGTGGTCACGGCCATCGGCTTCGACCCCAAGGATGCGGTGCCGGTCTCGGTTCAGGATCAGCGATCGGACACGGCCCGCGTTTTCCGGGAGCAGCGCGCCATGATCATCGAGCCTGGACCGGAAGCGCCGCAGTCGGAACCGTATCGGCACGGATCACTGCTTTCGGTCCCGATCCTGTGGACGAATCCCGGACATCCATCGGTACCGCTTGGTGTGGTGAATCTCTCCGGACGGCGCAGCGGTTCACCGTTCACGTCGGGAGATGAGAAGCTGGTATCGGCGATCGCGACGCAGATCGGCACCGCGATCCAGATCAACCGGCTGGTGCGATCGTCGTTGAGCCAGCAGCGCATGCAGCAGGAAATGCAGCTCGCCAACGACCTGCAGATGAAGCTCCTGCCCAAGACCTCACACTTCCTTCCCGAGGCAGATATCGCGGCGCGTGTGGTGCCGGCCGAGAGTGTGGGTGGAGATTTCTACCACCTGTTTCGCCTTGGCGCGGGGCGGACCGGCATCATGGTTGGCGACGTATCGAGTCACGGCTATCGAGCCGCGCTGATCATGGCGCTGGTGATGAGCGCGGCCTCGATCCACGCGCAAACGACCGCGGACCCGCAGGAGATGCTCAATGCCATCCTCGCCACGATCGCGGAGGAGTTGGAGAGCACGGAGATGTTCGTCTCCGCCTTTTACGGCGTGATCGATCCATTCCGCCGCCGCATGCGATTTGCCAACGCCGGCCATCCGCACGCGTTCGTGATGGCGGCCGATGGCTGTGCGGAACGTCTCGAGGCCGGCGCTCCGCCGCTTGGGATGAGTGCGGCAGTACCGCGAACCGTCGAACGGACGTGGGATCCTGGCTCAGAGCTGCTGGTGTTGTTCACCGACGGCATGACCGACGCCCGGGACCGATTCGACCAGCGCTTCGGAGAGGAGGCGGTGCTCGACGCTGTTCGCGCGCATCAGTCGTCTTCGCCGCGCGTCATCATAGACGAAGTGCTCGCGCGCCTGCAGCAGCACACGGGAGATGTCATACGCCGCGATGACCTGACAATGGTCATCGCCCGCGTGTAAGCGACGCCGGCGCCATGGCCGGCGATCCGGATTCACGCCCGCACCGGCCGCGCAAACGATTCGCGCAACACTTTCTTGCTGATCCACGCATCCTCGAGCGAATTGTCGAGGCCCTGGCGCCGGACGCAACGGACACCGTGGTGGAGATCGGGCCGGGACGCGGCACGCTCACAGACTTGCTGATTGCCCGGTGCGGACGGCTGGTTGCGGTGGAAATTGACCGGGATCTCGTCAGGCACCTGCGATCGCGCTATGAGAGCGAGCCGCGCGTTGAAATCGTTGAAGGCGACGCGCTGGAAACGAACTGGGGTGCGATCGCCGGACCATCCTATTTGCTGGCCGGGAACCTCCCGTACTACATCACCACGCCCCTGATCTTCAGGATCCTGGCCGCGCCACGACCCCGGCGCGCGGTGGTCCTCGTCCAGCGGGAGGTCGCTGCCAGGCTCGCGGCGACTCCTGGGTCAGATGACTATGGCGCCCTGAGCGTGAACGTGCAGGCGTCGGCTTCGCCGCGTTCCGTCGCGCGTGTCAGCGCCGGTTCCTTTCACCCGAAACCTTCAGTCGACTCGGCGATCGTCCTCTTGACTCCGCTCGAGCAGCCGTTGTTAGGCGCGGACGAGGAGGACCCGTTCCGGCGCTTTGTCCAGGCGGCGTTTTCCATGCGGAGGAAGCAGCTCTTGCGCGTCATGCGCGAGCTCTGGGTTCCGGACGCCGGACGCGCCTCCGCCATGCTGGCCGATCTCGGCCTACAGCCGTCCGCACGGCCTGAAGTGCTGAGTCCCGCGGACTTTGCCCGGCTCTTCCGCGCGGTTCGAGACGTCTGAACGCTGCTACTTGTCCCGGTTCGAGAGGATGTAGCTCAGTCCTTCGAGTTCCATCGCCATGTTCACGTTTCGCACGGCAACGTCGGCGGGCGTCTGAAGCTGGGTGGGCGCGAAGTTGAGGATCGCCTTGACGCCGGACTTGATCAGTCGGTTGGCAGCTTCCTGCGCTCCACCAACGGGAACGGCAAGAACGGCGATGTCGGGCGTGTCCGCCGCCATGTCACTCTCGAACCCCGCCATGTCCCGCACCAGGATAGGTCCCCACCGCGTCCCGATCTTTTTTGGATCGGTGTCGTACACGGCGCGGACAAGGAACCCGCGCTGCTCGAAGCCGTCATACTGTCCGAGAGCCATGCCGATCTTTCCCGCTCCGACGATGATCACGTTCCACTCGCGACCGAGGCCGAGTATCTCGCGCAGGCTGCTGGTCAGCTCAGGGACTGAGTATCCGAGTCCACGCTTTCCGAACGATCCGAAGAACGAGAGGTCCTTCCGCACCTGCGCGGATGTTGTTCCTCCGCGGCGGGCCAGCGCATCGCTCGAGATAGTCTCGAGGCCCTTCTCGGCCGACTCCTCGAGGAATCGAAGGTAGGCGGAAAGGCGGCGGACAGTGCTTTCGGCGATTCGTTTCACGGGCTCGTTCGTGCTTGTGAAATCATTCACAAGTGTATTCGGTTCGGTCCGTTTGGGCTAGTGAGGGAATTGCCGAAGCACTGAATCGAGTCCGCGCGCAAACGGTGCGCCCGTATAGTTTTGACACCATGACGCGACGGTCGAGCCGGTCAGCGGGGCGGGATGATTCTGGCGGAGCGAGACGTCAGCCCGCCGAAGTCGAAGTCCCAACGCTGGTTTCCATCGAAGACCGCTCTTCGCCGCTGGTTGATCGCGCTCGTTCTTATCTCGAATCAGGACCATCGAGCGCCGTGCCGTTGATCGAGCACGTCTGTCGATTGCCGGGAGCACCCGTGGCGGTCGCCGAGCAACTGGCGTTGGCGCTGTTCATGACGACGCCCGACGTCAGGCGAGACAGTGAAGGTCGCTGGTCTCTCGTACGTGAACTGCCGGTGCCGGTGCCGGTGCGCGCGAGAAAGACCGTTGCACGGCGGCCGCTGGACTCGCTGACGTACGTCGTCGTCGACGTCGAGACGACCGGTGGGAGTCCCTTTGGTGGCGATCGCATTACCGAGTTCTGCGCGGTGACCGTTGCCAACGGGAGCATCACGGACGTTTTCGAGACGCTGGTCAATCCGCAGCGGCCGATTCCTCCGGTGGTAACGCGACTGACGCGAATCACCTGGGACATGGTGCGCAACGCGCCGACGATTCGCGACATTGCGCCACGCATCGCCGAGGTGCTGCGCGGGCACCTGTTCGTGGCGCATAACGCGGCCTTCGACTGGCGCTTCGTTTCGTCCGAGCTGTCCCGATATGCCGGGCAGCAGTTGTCAGGCGAGAAGCTCTGCACGGTGAAGCTCGCCCGAGCGGTCGTGCCTGGCATCCGGCGACGTTCTCTCGACTCGCTCTCCTATTTCTACGGGATCGAGAATCACGCGCGGCATCGTGCGGGCGGCGATGCGCTGGCTACCGCAAAAGTGCTCCTTCGCCTGCTCGATGCGGCGCGCGAGCGCGGTTGCGAAACGCTCGAGGATCTGCGGATGATCACGCGGCGCGTGCCATCACGAGGTCGCGGTCGCCGCCGCCGGCGCGGCATGCCCGGGTGGACCGACGGCGAGATGACGGCGTGAGCGCTCCGGGCCCGCTGGTCCAATCGTTCACGGTTGGTCGACTGCAGGTGCACGCCATCCAGACGGGCGGCCAGAAGCTCGATGGCGGGGCGATGTTCGGCGTCGTCCCCAAACCGCTCTGGGAGCGCCGCATACCGGCGGATGAGCGCAATCGGATCCAGTTAGGCATGCGATGCCTGCTCGTTGAGCACGAGCGCGGACTGGTGCTGATCGACAACGGGGCGGGGAACAAGGAGCACGCCAAATTCCACGAGATCTATGGAGTTGAGAATTCAGGTGAGAACGGAAGGACGTTGCTCGAGGACGGCCTGCGATCGCTTGGCGTGAAGCCCGAAGACATCGTGTTGATGATCGATACGCACCTGCACTTCGACCATGCAGGCGGGAACACGTGGATTGACGGCGGTGGCGTGGTGCGCCCGACGTTCCCGAACGCGCGCTACGTGGTCCAGCGCGGCGAATATGAGTGGGCGACGCACACCAACGAACGCACCGCAGCGAGCTACTTCGAGCACAACTTCGAGCCGATTGTCGCAGCCGGTCAGTTCGATTTCGTCTCTGGTGAGACGGAGGTCTGGCCGGGGATCCGCCTCCTTCCCACGCCGGGTCACACGCCCCATCACCAGAGTGTGCTACTGGACAGCGACGGCGCTCGGGCGTTCTACCCGGCGGACCTGATGCCGACTTCGGCGCACATTCCGCTCCCGTGGATCATGGGCTACGACGTAGAGCCCCTCCGGACCCTCGAGTCAAAGCGAGCGATCCTCAAGCGTGCGGTGGACGATGACTGGTTGTTGGTGTTTGAGCATGACGCTTCCGTGATGTCGGGGCGGGTTGCCCTGGACGGGAAGGGGTATTCGCTCAAACAGGCTGCGTGCTGATTGCTGCTTACTAGTGCTGGTCCTGCGTGCTGGGGCTGGTGCTGGGTGCTTTGCTGCACAAGCTCCAGCATGCAGCAGCAGCAGCAGTAAGGAGCAATCAGCACGCAGCCTTTCCGCCGGCCTTGCGGCGTAACTCCAAGCCAAGTACCTTCTTACGACAATTCGCCAAGCAGAGCCTATGGGCTCTCACCCTCCGGCCCTCACGTGAGGTGCTGTTGGAGTCCTTGAATTCGCGACACGGCGATGACGCCGTGTGTCGCGCGTCGCGGGCTCCCTGTGGGTCCGCGGTTTTTTTTCATCCATGTCAGCGACCGCCTGACGAGTCACCCAAGAAGCCAGGAGACGTTGCCATTCAGGACGCATCCAAACGCATTCGCGTCAATCGACAGATCCGCATCAGCCCAGTTCGAGTGATTGGTCACGACGGCGGGCAGCTCGGAATCATGGAAGTGGACAAGGCCATGGCGCTGGCCGAAGAGCACGGACTCGATCTGGTGGAGGTTGCTCCCACCGCGCGTCCTCCGGTGGTCCGGGTGATGGACTTCGGCAAGTTCAAGTTCGAACAAGCCAAGCAGGCGCGGATCGCCAAGAAAAAGCAGCACATCATCCAGCTCAAGGAAGTGAAGTACCGCCCCGGCATCGACGAGCATGATTTCGCGACGAAGACGCGGCATGCGCGGCGGTTCCTGGAGGAGAAGAACAAGGTCAAGGTCACGCTGATGTTCCGCGGGCGTCAGATTGCGCATCCGGAGCTGGGCGTGGCGGTGGTCGATCGGGTCGCGACCGAATTGGCGGACGTCGCCAAGATCGAGAGCGCGGCCAAGATGGAAGGCAAGCAACTCACGATGATCCTTTCGCCCAAATAGCAGTGAAGGCTGATGAGCTGTTCGTCGCTCGTCGCTCGTCGCTCGTCGCTCTTCGCTCCTCACTACTCAAGGCAGGACTGAACGATGCCCAAGATGAAAACGCACAAGGGCGCGAAGAAGCGCTTCTCGGTGACTGGTACCGGGAAGATCCGCCGCCTGAAGGCCAACAAGAGCCACATCCTCACCAAGAAGGACTCGAAGCGGAAGCGCCATCTACGTCGCGCGACCATAGTGAAAACCAACGGCGAGACGCGCGTACTGAAGCGTCTCCTCCAGGCGTAGGAGCGGACGATGCCAAGAGTCAAATCGAATGTCGTGCGCCTGAAGCGCAAAAAGCAGATCATGAAGCTGGCGCGCGGGGCGTACGGCGCGCGCAGCAAGCTGTGGCGGCCGGCGAAGGAGACA
>CAZSNV010000109.1:0-14555 GCA_964608035.1 uncultured Gemmatimonadaceae bacterium
AGTCCGCCCAGCGCCTTGCGCCGGGTCACGCTCTGCATGAGTCCGGATCGGATCAGCGCGCCCGCGTCGTGCGCAAACCAGTCGCGCCACATTTCGCCGGCGCAGAAGCTCCGGCGATCATCGCCCAACAGCGCAATGAGTGCCGCGGGAGCCGAAATGCTCTTCGAGACGACGCCCACGAGACGCTCCATGGATGCGGCAAACGTTCCGCTCAACGCGGCGCGTTCGTTCCCGACTCCGTCGCTCACGAGCGGAGTCTCGGGAGTCACCCGGGCCATGGCTGTGGTCACAATAGGGAGGACGGCCCGCGCACAAACCCGTCACTGGGGGCGCTTGCAGGCCGCCCTGCGGTGGGCGCACCATTGCCGCCTGCGATGCGAAGCCCTGATTAGGGCTTCCGTATGATCTGAGTCGCGCGCTCACCAGCGCGAGAGGAGTTCGCTGTTGGCACAGACACATGACGTTGCCGTTCTTGGGGTTGGTGGCATGGGGAGCGCAGCCGCATATCACCTCGCGCGCCGCGGACTCTCTGTAGTCGCGATCGAGCGACACGCACCTGGGCACGATCGCGGATCGTCGCACGGCCTCTCACGGATCATTCGACTCGCCTACTTCGAGCACCCCTCGTACGTCCCATTGCTGCGGCGTGCCTTCACGCTGTGGCGCGAATTGGAGGACGCCTCACAGGAGCAACTCCTGCACATCACTGGCGCGATCGATGCCGGCATGCCTGGATCGCGCGTGTTCGAAGGTTCGCTCGAGTCCTGCCAGGTCCACGGGCTCCGCCACGAAGTGCTCTCGGCGGAGCAAGTCAATAAACGCTTCCCCGGTTACCGCCTTCCAACGGGATTCATGGCCGTGTTCCAGCCGGATGGAGGGTTTCTCGAGCCGGAGAAGTGCCTTCAAGCCTACGCCAGGCTGGCGGCGGCAGAGGGCGCGCAGGTTCGCGTCGGCGCCCCAGCGCGCGGCTGGTCGCGTTCCACAGACGGCGTGGTCATCCATCTCGAGAATGAGGACATTCGCGCCAGGCAACTCGTAGTGTGCGCGGGAGCTTGGACGCCCGCGCTTGTTCCTTCACTGGCGCCGTTGCTGAGACCCGAACGGCAGGTGGTGGCGTGGTTCGAGGTGCACGAGCACGACTCGTTCCCGCCCGGCCGTTTCCCGGTGTTCGTCATGACCACGCCTTCTGGCACATTCTATGGATTCCCGGAGTTTGGCGTGCCAGGCTTCAAGATCGGGAAGTACCACCATCGGTCCGAGGCAGCCGATCCGGACACCATGAGCCGAGTCGTGAATGCTTCCGACGAAGCCGTGTTGCGTGAATGCGTTCGATCCGTTTTCCCGGGCGCCGATGGACCGGTAGTGCGTTCTTCGACGTGCCTCTTTACCAACACACCTGACGAGCACTTCATCATCGATCGGCTTCCAGAATCGCCTCAGGTGCTGGTGGTTTCCGCGTGTTCTGGCCACGGCTTCAAGTTCTGCAGCGTGATTGGGGAAGTCGTGGCTGACCTGGTCAGCGCCGGTAGCACCCGGCACGACCTCTCGTTATTCAGGCTGGACCGGTTTGGCGGCCCGTGAGCCCCATCAAGCGTTTTGCGGACGATGGCCGTTAGACAAAGCGGTGGCCGTCGCGTAAGACCTCCAGGAGGGTGTTTGTCCCGCAAGTTCAAGCAGCAAAGCATGTTGGCTCTGGCTCTCTTCGCCGCTTCCATAGCTTCGTCGTGCACGAAGCCGGCGGGCGGCGAGCCTGCGTCGAAGGCGGCCGCGAATTCCGGTCGCGCCGGCACGGGGAGGGGGGGCCGTGGGGGCCCAACGGATCGTCCCACGAACGTCGAGATTGAGCTCGTGAAACGCGGCTCGGTGTCGCGAAACTCGATCATCGCGGGGATGCTCGAGCCAATCCGCACGGTCGGCGTGAATGCGCAGCTCTCCGGAATCCTTCTTTCGCTCAAGGCCGAGGAAGGTCATCGCGTCAGTCAGGGAGACGTCCTGGCAGAGATCGACGCGCGCGAACTCGAGGCCCAGGCTCGGAGCGCGGAGGCAGCGTTGCGTTTCGCGCAGTCCACCGTCGAGCGGTCGGAGCAGCTATTCAAGCAACAGATCATCACGATCGCTGAGCTCGAGCGCGATCGGGCAGCGCACGAGTCCGCGAAGGCGAGCAGCGAACAGCTTAAGACGCGACTCGGCTACGCCACGGTGGTCGCGCCGATTTCGGGGATCATCACCGAGAAACAAGTCGAAGCGGGCGATATCGTCTCGTCTTCGACGCGCCTCTTCACGGTTGCCGACGTGAGCACGCTGGTGACCCGAATCCAGGTTTCCGAGCTCGAGGTCAGCACGCTCCGCGTCGGCGAAATAGTACAGCTGACGGTCGACGCGCTCGCTGGCCAGCGGGTCGAAGGCCGCATTCGTCGCATCTTTCCGTCGGCGGATAGCGCGACCCGCCTGGTTCCGGTCGAAGTGGCGCTATCCGGGAGTCAACGTGCCGGTCTGCGGCCGGGCTACACCGTGCGCGCTACGCTGGCGCTTGATCGTCGAGACGATGCGCTGCTCGTGCCATCGCGCGCCGTTTCCGGTCCCGCCGGCGCGCGGGCGGTTTACATCGTGAGAGGTGGGCAGGTCGAACGACGCGCGGTCCGAATTGGCAGCGACATGGCCGGACTATCCGAGATCCTCGACGGCGTCGTTGAGGGCGATTCGGTGATCGTCTCGGGCACATCGATGATCCGTGAAGGCGCGAAGGCGAATGTGGTTTCTCCGTTAGGCGACCGGGCGCCGCCCAGTAAGGCGCTCGATTCCTCGTCGACGTCGCCCTCAGTCGCCGGACGGCGCGGCGGACGGGGGGACGGGAAATGACAGACAAGCGTCGCGGCATCGCCAGCTGGTCCATCAATCGTCCCATCGGGACGATCATGATCACGAGCACCCTGCTGGTGCTCGGCGCCGTGTACGTCGGACGCATTCCGGTTGACCTGCTGCCGCGGATCGTCTATCCGCAGGTCCGCGTCAACGTGAGCAATCCTGGCGTCGAGCCAGCGGTTCTCGAAGAGACCATCGCCAAGCCACTGGAGGCCGCCCTCGCGACCACCGAAGGGCTCACGCGCATGGCGGCCGATGTCTCGACGGGCATGGTCAACATCACGCTCGACTTCGACTACGGCACCAACGTCGACTTCGCGCTCCAGGACGCGGCCAAGAACGTCGAGCGCATCCGGGCCCGGCTCCCCGAAGAGGCCGATCCACCGAACGTCAACAAGTCGGATCCGGCCCAGCAGCAGATCTACCAGGTTGCTTTCTCGTCAGGCACCAGGAACCAGATCGCGCTCCGGCAGTGGGTTGACCAGCGGCTCCGGCCGCAGCTGTTGTCCATCCCCGGCGTGGCGGCGATCGAGATTTTCGGCGGGCTGGTGCGCGAGATCCAGGTGGAACTCGATCCCGACCGGCTGCGCAGCCTCGGATTGTCGGTGTCGCAGGTCATCAACGCGCTCCGCAGCGAGAACCAGGACATGTCGGCGGGCCGCATCGTGACGCTGGATCGCGAGATGATCGGCACGACGGCCGGCAAGTTCCACTCGCTCTCGGACATCCGCGGCGTGCTGTTGACTGCGCCGAGCGGAGCGCGCGTTCCGCTCAGCGACATCGCGTCGGTTCGTGACACCAGCCAGGAGCAGCGGAGCTGGGCCCGCCTCAACGGCGTTCCCGCCGTGCGCATCGGCATCCAGAAGCAGCCCGAGGCGAACACGGTGGAAGTGGTTCGCGGGGTGCAGGCGCGGCTCGAGCTGCTGCAGCAGAGTGGTTACTTCCCCGCCGACATCCAGAACGAAGTCACGTACGACCAGTCCGGATTCATCAGCGACGCGCTGAAGTCGGTGCGCGACGCGGCGATCATCGGCGCGATTCTGGCGATGCTGGTCGTGATCCTGTTCCTCCGCTCCTTCCGCAAGACGTTCATCATCGGCGTGTCGATCCCGCTGGCCATCCTGGCGACGTTCGTGATGATGGGCATCGCCGACCTCACGCTCAACATCATGTCGCTGGGCGGGCTCGCGTTAGGCACCGGGCTGCTGCTCGACAACGCGATCGTGATGCTCGAGAACATCTATAGACGCAGGGAAACGGACGGGCTCGATCCGGAGGAAGCGGCGCATGTTGGTGCGGCCGAGGTTACCAGCCCCGTCATCGCTTCGACGACGACGAACATCGCCTCGGTCGCGCCATTCCTCCTCATCACCGGACTCTCGGCGCTGATCTTCCGGGAGCTGATCCTCACCATTTCGTTCGCCATCCTGGCGTCCCTGCCGCTGGCGCTGACGCTGATCCCGATGCTGGCGGCGCAGCTGGGCAAGGTGCGCTTCAAGAGCGGGCTCGAGACCTTCCGGCCGCTGGTCGCGTTCGATCGCGGCTTCGATCGGATGGTGGAGGGATATCGTGGATTTGCGGGCCGCGTGGTGCGCGCGCGCTGGCTGCTGCTCGCCGGCGTGTCCGGCCTTGGCGTCTGGGCGTATCTCGAGGCGCGCACCTTCCCCACCGAGTTCCTTCCTCAGGTCGACGACGGAACAGTGACGGCAAATCTCCGGATGCCGCCGGGCAGCCCGCCACAACAGGCGAATCGGCTCTCGCTCGAGGTGGAGCGGATGATTGGCGAGATGCCGTCGGTCCACAGTGTATTCACCAATGCCGGCGCCGGACGCGGAGGCATGGACATCCGCCTGACGAAGGCCAACGAGCGCCAGTTGTCGTCAGACCAGTGGGTGCAGACGCTGCAGCGCCGCGTGGACGACGCCGGCTTCGCCGGTTCGCGCGTGTTCGTACGTCCATCGCGCATCCGCGGCCTTCGGACGTCGGCGGCAGGCACCGATGTGTCGGTCGCCATCGTGGGCGACCAGCTGGAAATGCTCGACGAGATCGGCCAGGAAGTCACGCGGCGCCTTCGCGGCGTGCCGGGCCTCGAAAACGTGCAGGTCGCGGCCGACGAACCGCGGCCCATGTTGTCGATCGCACTGGACCGTGAGCGGGCCCGGAACCTCGGGCTCGACGTCGCCGCGGTCGGACAGACCGTGCGCACCGCGCTCGACGGGACGATCGCGACTCGTTATGCGGACGGCAACTTCGAATACGATGTCCGGGTCCTGTTCCCGAAGCACAAGTTTGCGAGCGTGACTGACATAGGCGGAACCCTGCTCTTCCCCGGCGGCCGGAACAATTCGCCGGTGTTCCTGCGCGACGTCGCCCAGGTGAGCCCGGCGGTCACGCCCGCCACCATCCGTCGCGAGAACCAGAACCGGCGCATCGAGGTGAGCGGCGACGTCATCACGGCCGTGGCGTCGATCGGGTCGATCACCGACTCGCTGCGCGCGCGCCTCTCCGACCTCACGCTGCCCGACGGGTATGGGCTCATCATCGGCGGCGAGCAAGAGGCCATCGAGGACACGAACTCGCAGATGGTGCTCGTCATCGGCCTCGCCATCTTCCTCGTCTTCGTCGTGCTGGCCGTGCAATACGAGAGCATCCTCGATCCGCTCATCATCCTGACCGCGGTCCCACTCGGCCTGATCGGGGTCATCGCGATTCTGGGCATCACGCACACGTCGTTCTCGGCACCCGTCTTCCTCGGGATGATCATGCTGGCGGGCATCGTGGTGAACAATTCCATCCTATTGGTGGAGTTCACCAACCAGTTCCGCGCCGAGGGGGAGCATTCGATCGAGGAAGCGGTGGTGGAGGCCGGAGTGGTGCGCATGCGGCCGATTCTCATGACGACCTTCACGTCGCTGGTGGGCGCGCTGCCGCTGGCGCTTGGCCTTGGTGAGGGCGGCGAGTTGATGCGGCCCCTCGCCATTGCGGTAGTGGGCGGTCTCGCGGTGTCGTCATTGCTCACGCTGTTCGTGGTGCCGAGCTTCTACGTGATCCTTCACCATGCGGGTGATGCAGTGAAGAAGTTCGTGTACGGCGACAAGACGCGGGCGGTGGCGATAGGAGAAGCCGCGGGAGATTAGGAATGCAGAATGCAGAATGCAAAATGCAAAATGCGGAATTAACTCGCGGCCTCCTGTGGTCGGACTGAAGTCTGCATTCTGAGATTTTGCATTTTGCATTTTGCATTTTGCATTCTGCATTTTGCATTCTGCTCGGTCAGAGCAGTCCCTCGCTTCGGTACCACTCGACCGTTCGCCTGATTGCTTCTCGAACGCCGATCTTCGGCTCGTATCCAAGCTCGCGCTTGGCACGCGCGAGATCGATGCGCCGGTCGCTGCTGAGAAAGCGCGCGCCGGCGACGCGAGGCAAGTCGACTCCGGTGTAGCGCTCGACCGCGCTGTTCAGGCGTAGATACCAGTCGACAGCGATCGCGGGGATCGATCCTGGCCGCTCCGCTCCCAGCTCGTCGGCGATGCACGTCATCATGTCTTGCAGCCGTACCGGCTCGGGACCCGCGAGGTTGTAGGTCGCGGTGCGGGTGCCTGACGAGCCACAGAGCACGAGGCCATCGACGATGTCGGACACGTCGGCCGGGTGATGCCAGTTCATGCCTGCGCCGATGACCGGGAGCTGATGGCGGCCAATCGATCGCACGAGCGACAGCCAGCTTCGGCAACGCGGGCCAAGCACGGACGTGATGCGGGCGATGACAATGCCGAACCCGTCGCGCGCGCGCGTCCTCAACAGGGCTTCGGCCGCGGCCTTGCTCCGCCCATAGGCAGACTCGGGGCGAAGGGGCGTGTCCTCGCTAATCGCTTCGGAGCAGCGGTGGCCGTACACGGCGATCGAACTGCAACTCACGAGCAGGCGGGCTCCGATGCGGGCGCTCACGTCCGCGACTATCTCGGTGCCGTTGACGTTGGTGGACTGCACCTCGGCTGCCGTCGACGCGCCATGCCCCCTGGCACGCGCCAGGTGATACACGACCTCGGCGCCGCGCAGCGCCCGCTCAACGGCTTCCGCGTCACGCACGTCGCCGGTGACGACTTCCACACCGGGCCGTTCGGCGTAATCGCGCCTGACGAGGACCCTGACGTCGTGGCCGTCCGAGACGAGTCGATCGACCAGCGGTGAGCCGATGAAACCGGCCGCTCCCGTTAAGGCGACTTTCACTGCTGCACTCAGTACGACAGGCCGGTGAAATCGAGCTTGTGCAGCTCGTATTCATCCATCCGCGATTGCGATGCCGGGGAGGAGCCGTGCGCGTACGCCACCACCTCGCCGAACGTGCGAAACAACACGCCCGCGAACAGCACCGGGATGGTCATCCAGCGCATGCCGTCGCGCGATCCGGCGGCGATCGCCGGCCTGAGACGCGCAAGGAGGACCGCCGGGATGAGCGGCGAAGCGGCGACATACAGCAGTAGCTTGCCCGCCGACCAACGTCGGCGGCGGCTGTCACCCACGAGCAGGCCGGTTAGGTACCGCTGCTGAAACCACCAGCGCAGTTGCGAAAGGTTCGCGTGACCAAGAAGCGCTGAAGGCGCGAACACCGTCGTGCGACCTGCCGCCTGCAAGGCCACCGCGAGATCGTCGCCGTGCGAGAGCATCTGATCCAGACTCGCGTCGTGCTCCATGAGAACTGACCGGCGATAGGCCACGTTCCACGTTGGACCGCCTGCAATCGAACCGGACGGAAGGTCGCGATGCCAGGAACCGTAGTCCATGATGAAGTTGGCCCAGCTGATCGCGTTCTCCGGGTTCGCATTCTCGAGCGCCGGCACCAGCACGTCCCAGTGGCCCGACGCGGCGTCCAACATCGCGCGCACGAAGCCGGGGTGAGGGAAGCTGTGCGTTTCACCAATGAAAACGATGGGCGTGGTCGCGGCCCGGACTCCTGCGGCGCGTGCGACGGACATGGGCCAGATCGATTCCAGCTCCACCAGGCGCACACCCGCGAACTCGTCAGGCGCGATCTGGCTCAGGTCCGCGGCTGAGCCGGTCGGGGCGACAATGACGAGTTCCATCTCACGCCGGGCCGTCTGGGCGCGCAAGCAATCCACCAGGCGCCGGATCGTCCGATACCCATCGGTCACAACGACGTACGAGAGAGACGCGGTCATTGGCACGATGGCATGGCGGCAGCGGGGAAATGACGGCTGGGACTCGGATCGATCGGGGGTCCGCGTAGAACCATAATGTGATGCTCGTGACTCGTGACTCGTGACTCGTGACTCGTGACTCGGCACAGCAGAAGCCCGGCTGGTGAATAAGGAGGCGACTGACGATCTTGTTGCACGTTCCTGCGTCCCGCGCCACGGATCCTGGATTCGCGCCTTCCGGAACTTCCGCTCGCTCGACTCAACCGCCAGCGGGTTTACGCTGCTGGAGGTGGTCGTAACGCTTGTCCTGCTCGGCCTCGCCGCGGCACTGGTTGCTCCCACCTTCCGGACCGAGACCGCACCGAGGGACGAATTTGTCACCGTCCTCGCCCAGTCCCGCGAGATGGCCGTGCGCCGAGCCCAGACGCTTGTCTTTGAGATCGATGCGCAGGGGCGCTGGAAGCTCACGCCAGTCGGAGACACAACGACGATCGGTTCGGGAGTGGTCCAGGCGGGCAGCGTGTCAGTAAGGATGAGGATTACGCCCATGGGAGTCTGCCTCGCCGAAGACAATTCGATGACCGGCGGCTGGGATGCCATCGCGTGCGCGCGTGCCAGTGGGAGTGAGCGCCGGTGACGCTTCTCGAAGCGATGGTGGCGCTGGTGATCCTCGGTGCTTCCGCCGCGGGTGTTCTTGGAGTCTTTCAGAACGGAGCGCGGTCGGTTCAGTCGGCCGACTCCTGGAATCGCGCGAGCGCAGCGGCCGAATCGGAGCTCGAGGAGGCGGTGCGCGCGCGAATGGAGGGGACGACGCCAACGACAGCGACTGGTGGGGGCGAGTCGGCGTTGGAAACGCGCGTCGACGTGCTGCCGTGGCGCGGAACAGTCGACGATATCGTCGTTCGGGTGACGCTTCCTGATGGGAGGGCGATGACCGTGCACCGACTCGTAAGGCGCCGGTGAGGCGACGCGCGTTCACACTCGTTGAAGTCACGGTAGCGATCGTCGTGACGGGCCTGGTCGTCTCCATGGCCTACGCGGCGTTGCAGGCCGGTTTCGACACGTCCGATCGCCTGACGAGCGCGCGAGAAGGCGCCGAACGGGAGATCGTGGCTCGCTCGATTCTGTCCAAGGCGCTGCGACACGCATTGCCCGGCACGATTGGTGGCGAGCCGGTGTTCGTGCTTCGCCAGGCCCAAGCCGCCGGACCCGGCGATGAACTCGAGTTCCGCACGCGTGGTGTGCTCGAGCCGCTCGGAGCGACCGAGGTGTGGGAGATGGCCTTGGTCAACACGGCCGACGGCCTTCGACTGACGGCGCGAACCGTCGACGGCTCCGGTGCGCCATTCTCGGCCACTCTACGCGGCGTGCACGCAATCGACGTCCGGGTGCGAGGCCGGGATCCCCGCGACGGCTGGCTCGACTCGTGGCTCGCGGCCGATCGCAGCCCGGTCGCCGTGTCGATCGCATTCCTCGGCGCCGATGGTCGGGCGCGTGGAGCACCGCTGGTCGCGCGTGTCGGGTTGGAGGGAAATCCCTGATGCGACGTTCCCGGCGCGGAGTGGCACTGGTCCTGGTGCTCTGGCTCGTCGTCATCCTGACCACGATCAGCGCCGGTGTCGTGCGGGCGGCCCGCACATCGACCGCCATTGCTGCCAACGCGCGGGCCGCGGTGATCGCCCGCGCCGCGGCAGAGAGCGGAATCGAGGCGCTCGTTTCCGCCATTGAGGATTCACTGGCCGGCTTCGCGGACACTGAGGAACGCCGGGACTGGCTCAACGCGCTGGCCACCGGCGTTGATCGTGACTCAGTCGCGTTAGGCGATGGCCGGTTCGCCGTGACCATCGTCGACGTCAGCGCGCGGCTCGATGTGAACGCTGCTACGGAATCGGGGCTACGGACCTTCTTCTCACAGTTTACGGACCCGGCCCAAGCGGCGGCCATCGCCCGGGCGATACGAACGCGCATCGACTCCGCTGCGTCGTCGCGCGATGCGGCACCAGCCCTGCGCCCGCTGACGGTCACGCCGATCCGGAGCCTCGACGAACTGCACAGCGCGCGGCTCGTGCCCGAGGAGATCCTGGAACGGGCAGCGCCGTATCTCACGGTGGACGGGGACGGTGTGATCAACCAGCGCACGGCGTCGGACACTGTCCTTGTCGCGGCAACCGGAGAACTGCGCGACGAACCGAGCCGGCTTCTCCTTATCAGTCGCGGATGGCTTGGAGGTCATCCCATGACGTGCGAGATTCAGGCCGTGTACGCAATCGTAGGAACCCGGCTTGTCTTCTCACACTGGAGGGAGCGCTCGCTATGAGCGGCCGCGCCGGTGTCGAGCTCGCGCCTGGCGTGTTGCGCGTCGTTCGCCTCGCGCCCTTCACGAGGCACGTGACGCAGACAATCGAGATCCCCTGGGATCCGCAGCGCCCTGCCGATTCCATCGCCGTATTGCGATCGAAGGCAGGCCGGCCACGGAGCGTCTCGCTCGCGGTCGGCCTCGGATTCCTGCAGGTCATGCGGGTGGACCTTCCCCCGGTTGCACCGCGCGAGCGCGCGCGAATCATCGAGCTGGAGCCGGATCGCTATTTCGCCGCCGCGACCCGTGAATCCCTCGTCACCACGGTCGCGCCGGACGCGCCGCTCGCCTTCGGTGCGTCGAGCTCAATGGTCGCGGCGTGGATCGCCGCGTTCGAGACCTGGGCTCCGGTGGAATCGATCGAGCCGGCGCCGATTGCTGTCGCCCGTGCGCTCGCCGGACAACGAGACGGCGCCTGGCGCATCGAAGCGGCCGACGGCGAGACGGGACTGCTGCAGATCGAACGTGGACAGATCGCCTCGGTGCGCCGCGCTCGGGACGCCGCAGCCGCGACAAACGCGCGCGCTGTCCCGGCCATAGGCGGGACGCCTGCCCCATTTGCCGCGGCACTCGGCGCGGCCAGGTGGCAACCCCAGCACGCGCGTGGAGCACCTTCACTCGCGCCCGATGACTGGCGTCGTCGCTTGTCCACGAGACGGCGCGCGGCAATCGCTACCGGCGCGATTGCGGCCACTGCGGCGATCGTGTTCGCTGTTTGGGCCGCGGACCGCTGGCGCCAACGCACGCTCGACGCGCTTGACGAAAGAGTAGCACTGGTCGAAGCACAGGCCGCACCCGCGGACACGGCGCTCCGCATGCTGCGCTCCCGCGAGGCGGAAGCAGCAACGATCCAGGAGATCGCCGCGACCCGCGCCGATCCGTTCAGCGCACTCGCGGCCATCAGCGCGGCGCTCCCGAGGGAGGCCAACGTCCTCTCCGCCCGCGCCAACGGAAATGACTGGCAGATCGACGGAACGACGAGCGACGCATCAACGCTCGTGCCGCTACTCGACCGCCAGGAACGATTTGACAGCGTCCGGTTCCTCTCCGCCAGCTCACGATACCGTCAGGCGAACCGCTCCTACGAGACCTTCTCCATTGCCCTCCGCTTTCGCGCGCAACCCTGAGCCTTGGCTCTTCGGGCCTTGGCCCCTTGAGCCGCGGGAGCGGCGCACGATCGCCATCGGCGCGACGGTCGTCGTGCTGGCGGCGGTGGTCGTGCTGGCCGTGCTTCCGCTGGCGCGACGCTGGTCGGAGCGGGAGTCGCTCATCGCGGCGACGCGCCAGCGCCTGGCGCGCATCGAGTCCATCGCCGGCCGCGAAGCAGAGTTGGCCGATCGCACCCGCGCGATGGAAGCGCGACTTGATGCAACCGGAATGCGCCTTGTTCGCGCCCGGACGGTGGCCCTCGCGGCCGCGACGCTGCAGTCCATGGTCCGTGAGTACGCGCGCTCGAGTGTCGTTTCGGTGACCCGGCTCGACGCCGCCGGTGCGCCGCTCACCGTCGGCGGCACCACGCTTGCGCTTCCGGCGACGATCTCCGCCCAGGGGGATATCTATGGAATTGCCGACTTCCTCCGCCGCCTGCAGTACGGTCCGTGGCTCGTCGAGCTCACGGACCTGACAATCGCGCCCAATCCCGTGCTTCGTGGGAATCTCCTGCAAGTGTCGATCGGCCTGCGCGCGCCGATCGCGCTGGAGCAATAGCGGATGGGGCGCGCTTACGATGTCATGCGAATGGTGACCATCTCCGGCCTCCTGGTCGGCGTCGCGTTCCTCTTCGACCCGAGCGACACTGACGTGGCGCCCCTCGCCCTGCCCGACCTTGCCGCTGCTGTGACCGCGCCGCCTGACGCGCGCGCCCACGCCGATTCACTCTCCGAGGACATCATCCTCCACAACCTGTTTTCTCCCTCGCGCTCGGCTCCGTCGGGTCGCTATCGCGGACCCGGCATGACGGGAACTCAGGACATGGACGGCAGCGGGATGTACGCGACGGCGGGCGGTGAAGCGATGGCGCGACCGTCCTTCACGCCGACGCTGGTAGGTACAGCGGTCTCCGAACGACCGGGCGCAACGAGGGCATTTCTGGTCCTCGATCCCGCCGACCTGACACCCCGGATGTACGCGGTGGGAGAAGGCGCCGGCGGCTATCGTGTAATCTCGATCGAGGCACGATCTGTGGAGTTGGCCGGGCCGCGCGGACGCGTGGTGCTTCGCCTGCCCCAGGACTTGGAGGACAACTCGTGAAGCGAGTTCCCCGCAGCGTGTCGCGCCTTCATCCGGCGCGGGCGTTCATAGTCTGGCTGCTGCTGCTCGGCGCGCCAACCGTGGCGAGCACTCAGGGCTCGCGACTCGACTTTCAGGACGCTCGGCTCATTGACGTGATTCGGTCGATCGCCTCACTCGCTGGCTTGAACGTCGTGCTGGCGGACATTCCCGACAAGCGGATCACATTCTCCACCACAGCGCCGACTTCGCCCGCAGACCTTCCGCGGATGCTCGAGACCGTGCTGGAGGCGAACGGTCTGGTGCTGGTTATGCAGGGCACGGTGGCGCAGATCTTCCCCGCCGGCGCGTCGCTTCCGACGGGGCAGGTTCGATACGGGACCGAAATTTCCGATCCGCCGCCGCTGGGCATCGTCACTCAGCTCGTCCCGCTCCAGTCCATGCAGGCCGACGAGGGCGCCGCGGCGTTGCGACAGCTCGCCTCCCCGTCGGCGCGCATCGAACCCATCGCTCGCTCCAACGCCTTGCTCATCACCGACCGCGGCATTCACGTCGCGCGCTACCTCGAGCTCCTCCGGCAGCTCGACCAGCGTCCGCAGGGTGAAGCGGGACTCCGCACCTACGTCGTGCCGCTCAAGTACGCCCTCGCCGACGACCTGGCCGAATCGTTAGGCCGGCTCTATGGCATCGTGGTGGCATCGGGGAACGCCCGTTCGTTCGACGACCAGAGCCTTTCACGGACGCTGGACACGTATCGGCAGCGTGAGGCGGACTCCTTCCGCATGCGCTCCCTGCCTTCCGCCGCCACGGCGGGGGATTCCGCGCGCGGCGACAGCGCCCGCTCGGGTGCGCTGATCGGTCAGACCACGATGGTGGCCAGCTCGCCAACCAACGCGCTCATCATCAGGACCGCGCCTCCCAATTTCCCGCTGCTTCGGGAAACCATCCAGGCGCTCGATGTGCGTCCGGCGCAGGTGCTGTTCGAGGTCACGGTAGCTGAGATCACGCTGGGGCGCGGCGATGAGTATGGAGTCGACTGGGAACACGTTGGAGGCAGTACGACGACGACCTTTGGCGATCCGTTCAGGGGCGACACAACCGTTTCCTCGGGCCTCCTGCTCCGCTTCATCTCGCTCCGCAACGCAGACGTCCGCGCTGTGCTTCGGGCCATCTCGTCGCGCACAAACGTACGGGTGCTGTCGACGCCGGAACTTCTGGCGATGAACAATCGCGAGGCCCGAGTCCTCGTCGGGAGTCGCGTTCCCTTCGTGGCATCCACCCGGCTCGGCAACGACATCGCGATCGACCGCTCCGTGCAATACGAAAACGTCGGAACCCAACTCACCCTCATTCCGACCATCAACGATGACGATTACGTCAGCGTTCGCATCCTCCAGGAAGTCAGCAGCCTGACCACGCGGACCGTCGCCGCGGCGCTCGACGCACCGGTCATCGCGACGCGCGAGGCGTCAACGCGCGCCGTGATCCGGAACGCGCAGACCGCGGTAATTGCCGGATTGATCGGCACCAGCGAAGAGGACGTCGAGCGCGGAATCCCCTTCCTCAAGGACATCCCGCTCCTCGGCTGGCTCTTCAAGAGCAAGAGCGTGGTGCGCAACCGCACGGAGCTGGCCATCTTCGTGACGCCGTATATCGTCCGCACCGACGCCGACGCCGACGCGATCTGGCAGCGGTTCCGGCGCCGCATCGACCCAAGCCCGCGGGACACCGGGTCGATGTTGGTGCGTCCGCCCAGTCGTTAGGCGTATGGACTTGCGGGCCGCCGCCGCTGGAGCGCTCGCCGCCAGGCTGTCGCCGCGGTACCTGGAGGAGCACTGCCTCATCCCGCTCGGGATCGCGGACGACAACACGCTGACCGCGGCCGCCGGCATGCCGCTCGACGCCACCGTGCTGGACGAGCTGTCCCGCATCTTCGAGCGTCCGGTGCG
>CAZSNV010000110.1:0-14535 GCA_964608035.1 uncultured Gemmatimonadaceae bacterium
GAGATCGGCCTGCGCAAGGCGTTAGGCGCAACGAAGCTGAACATCCTCTTCCAGTTCCTGATCGAGGCGGTGGTCCTCTGCCTGCTGGGCGGGGCGATCGGCATCGCCATGGGGATGGGGGGGGCCGAACTCCTGAACCGCACGTTCAACTGGACCACGAAGGTGGCGCCGCAGTCAATCGGACTGGCCTTTGGGTTCTCGGCGGCGGTCGGCCTTGTGTTCGGGGTCTGGCCTGCTCGCAGGGCGGCCAGCCTGGACCCGATCCAGGCGCTTCGCTACGAGTAGTCCAATTCGAGCACTGCGCAGCGAAAAGGAGCCGACGCCGGGCTCCTTTTTGTTGGTACGGAGCCTGTCCGCCAGCCAACCCGTAAACAGCCACCAGCCACCATGCCCACCAGCCCACCAGCCGGCTTTGCACGTAAACCCGACCTAACCGGCCTGTTTGTGTGCAGTGACGGCGTTTTGTGTGCAGACGGACAGGCCGGGGATTTCAACGCCAAGCTCGAAGATTGAGTGAACCAGACAGGTGATGTTGAACGCGATCACCTTCAACAGCAGTTCGTTCTCCTGAGCGGCGCGAGTCTTGGACCGGAGCGTGTCGCCGAATACCCGCTTCATCGCTGAGAAGGTGGATTCGGCATTGCTCCGAGCATGGTAGCGGGTCAGAAAGTCGTCGCGGTGCAGGTTGTACATGTGATAGAGCCAGCGCCACGCAATGCTATCCTGACGCTGCCGCTGGTTCATGATCGTGTGCGTAGAAGCTGCCTGCACATTCGACCGAAGTGCGATCCAAGGGTTAGCGCCGATTTCGGCCACCAACGCCACGTTCTTGCGCGATCCATAAGCCTTGTCCGCAACAACGTCGTGGATTTCGAACGTCTGTGCGCCAGCGGTCAGAAGCGGCGCGAATTGCGGTGAGTCATTCGCGTTGCGGTTGGTAATCGACGCCGCTGCGATCACGTTGGTATTCGTCCCTACGAGAGCGTGAAGCTTGAGCCAGTCGTGCGATTCGACTTCGGCTCCGCCCCACTTGGCCGTGAAGTGGCGGTAGTACTGCGTCACGCCGAACCCGGTTGAATCGACAGCAAACGTGGATTCAACCGACCGAAGCGGCGCGGCGCTGGCGGCGATCAGCGAGTGAAGGGCCGGAGTAATCTCGGCATCTTCGATGACGCCTAGAACGGTGTTGAAGTGGTACGGCTTCGCGATCAATCCAGCCGCGTGAGCTTCGCGCACATCGGTCGCGAAACGGCGGCTGCTCATGCCGGAGTAGACCTTGTAACCGGCGACGAAAAGCGCGTCAGCTATCGGAACGCGTGGCCGTCCCTTCTCTTGCATGGGCTGCGGAACGGTCTCGCAGAGATCGCGCCAGAGACGGCAGAATAGTTCCTTCTCGGCAGTCTGGGCCCGATTGTAAGCAGTCCAGTTCTGCGGATAGGAGACACGAACAACGGCGGCAGTCTCCGTGACCGTCGTCGTGGTCTTGTCGCCCTGGTCGTTCGTGGACTCAGTCACCGTCTGGCGCTGTACGAAGATCGCAGCCGCGTAGATGTGCTTGCACGGCTTGGCCCGAAGCTCGAAGTCGGGGCAGGTGCAGCGGATCACGTCCGACTCCAACGTGACGCGGTACGCTCCATTGTCGCCCGACTGAGAGGGCACCAACCACGCGTTGCCTTGTTTGGTAATCCGTGCCCGCTTGGCGATTTCCTGACCCCGAAGCTCGCGAACGTCCATAAACCCCGTGCCGTAGTATGTACCTAATAGTAATATACTCTATGGTGAGAGTCAACGGGTATATTACTTGACGGTACATACTAGACCGCATATAGTGATTCATGGCCAGAATCACGCTTGAGGGATTCCGCTGTGAGCGGTGTGGGCACGAGTGGGTGCCCCGAGAAAAGGACGACACACCCCGCGTATGCCCAAAGTGCAAAAGCCCGTATTGGGATCGGCCGCGTAAGGACGCCGGCTCGCCTCCTACGCGAGAGGCGAGCCGGAAGGGCACCGCCAGACGGTCGAGATAACCTCGCTTCGTCGCTTTCTATGCGGCGCTCGATTCTCCCAGTTGTTTGTTCGCTTGGAAAAGCGGCAAGTCCTTCAAGTCCGTTCGGCGGGGAAACGCGCGATCAATCATCCGCTGGAATTGCTCCCAAGTATCGGACGCCCGCAATAATCCAGTAACGGCGTGAAGATGCTGAGCGAGTGCCGCATGGCCAACGTCCTCGGTCAGCCATTGATGATGCTTCGCCCTTCGCTTGCCTGTTTCCAGTACCGGATTGCGCCGCTGTAATTCGTCCAGCACACCAGGAGCCAGCCGAGCATACACGAAATCATTTGTGTACTTCCCAATGACGCGCGGCCCTTGGCCTTTCTGTTTCTTGAGTGCATCCCATGTCCAGCCCCGGAGCCGGAAGATTTCTTGGTAAAACTGATTCGGGAATCTCTTGGCCCACGCGGCCAGCTCAAATGATAGGTAGGCCTCAAGAATGCCTTGAAGCGCGAGCCGATCCCGGACCTCGTCATAACCCGTCGCTTCGTCGATCAGCGCGATGATTCCGACTCGCGCGAGACCCCGGATCAGACTATCCGCACGAGCCGCAACGCTGTGCTGAGTTTGGCGCAATGCCTTTGCATCACGTGCACGTAGCCATACTTCGCAAACCTTCGGAATTAGGAGCGCGTCCAGTCCACGAGCGATGTGTCCCCCACCCGGCATCCGGTAAAGAATCGGCTGCGTGAGCACCATCGCTAACTCACTGTCAATAAACGGCCTGAGGTTCAGTGCGGCCAAAAATAGGGGCAGTCGTCCCCCGTCGTCGAGCAGCGCCCTCTTTCGGACCGTCCCGCTTCGGTGAATCCCGAAGGTGCGGAGCACGCTGCGCTCGGAAAGCACTCGGCGTCCGTCCTCAAGAACCGCACAGTCGAGAGCGACATCGCCAAGTAGGAGTTCCCCAGTGTGTGTCGCACGAGGCAAGTCGCTGTGCCAACGAGCAAGCGCAGCCTTCTGTGCGATGGACTTCCGCTGGCTGGCGCTCAGTGATGCCGCTCGCGCTAAGCCGCCTTTAGCCGGACCGTCGAACAACTCTTCGTTGTCATCCGCCATGTGGCCTCATGCTTGCTCAGGTGTGGTGCAAGCATAGCAATGCAGCAAGCACAACGCAAGGAATGCTTGCTGGAAAGCGGAGCCTCGTAGCCTTTGTGAATAGTTTCACGATTGACTGGTGACGCCCTTCGAGCAACTTTCGGGTACTTATCCGCGTCTAGATAAGTGAAGTAGCGACACTCTTTCACTGGATTAGCAGATGCCAAACGCTGTTCGCCTCAGTGACCTTCGTGCACTGAATACGGCAGAGCGTTCCGGTGTCTTCCGGCGCCTAGCCGAAGATTCCTTCGAGAAACCTAACGGTCGCGCTGACTACGCCCTTGCTCGGGTCCGTCTGTATGAGGCCACCTACGAGTGCAAGTCTGAGAATCTTGGTGATCGCTTGCGCTCTGGGGCGCTGCGAGAAACCAGCGACGTTGTGCACTGGCTCTACTGCCTGAAAATCCTGTCCTTGAGTGGCCGGTAACGATCCGCACGGCCCCAACAGGTTTTCGAATTACTTCAACGTGCACGAGCAGGTCATGCGCGGTCTCATGGACCGTGGTTTTGTGCTATCCGACAACGTCTCCATTGGGCCCTTAGGGAATAGCTACCTGCTCATGGAGGGTCCAATTGAGTGCCTCGGCGACATTGAAGTCACCGTACTCAAAATCCTTCAGGTAACGCCGCAGCCGAAGGGTGAGCCTTTGGTGCAGACGATCGAATACAGCTACAACGCCCGGATTCGAGGACTCGGCAACATCCTTCGCTACGACTCACCCCACCCTGAGCACAACAGGTTCCACCACGTTCACAGGTTCAACGTGTTCGACGGGGATGAGGAGGGAGAAGTTGAGGAGTGCGCGTGGCCCACTCTTGGACAAGCGCTCGACGAGCTAGAGGAGTGGTACTACGACAATCGGGACGAGCTTCCAGTGGCTTGATCCGACTTCATGTGCAGTCGTCCGACTTTAGGTGCAGCCGCCCCTTTCGGTGCAAAGCCCCACCAGCCTTGCTTGGCGCTATATCTTCCGATATATCTTAGCAAGTCCGATATATCTTCGAGGTATCTTATGGGAATGCATTGCGGCGGTGAGGGCCACGGGGCAGGTCGAGGCGGTAGAGGCTGGGGTTTCGATCCTGGCGCCGGGGGGGCCTGGTTCTGGGGTGGGCACGGCCGAGGCCGTGGCGGCCCATTCCGGCGCGGACGGGTGTTCGAGCAGGGTGACCTGAAGTACGTCATCCTGCAGCTCCTGGTGGAGAAGCCCCGTCATGGCTACGAGATCATCAAGGAGTTGGAGGAGCGGTTCGGCGGGACCTATGCGCCCAGCGCGGGCACCGTGTATCCGACCCTGGCTCTGCTCGAGGATCTGGGCTACGCCACCGTCATCCCCGAAGAAGGCGGCAAGAAGGTCTACTCAATCACTGAAGCCGGCGCGAAGTACCTGGAAGAGAACAAGAGCGCTGTTGAGGACATTTTTGAGCGAATCCAGGACTTCGGTTCGAGCATCCTGAGCGAGTCGATGATGGACGTGAATCGAGCTTTTGGACGCTTGGCTCGCGCCACTTACACGACAGTACCGTGGCAGTCTGGCGACAAAACCATCGCTGCGGAGCTCAAAGCTATCCTGGAGCGTGCCGCCCAGGAGATTGAGGAGCTTTCGAGAAAGAAGCCCTCTTAGCACGAAGGACGCCGGAAGGGCCGAGCTGCCGAATAACGTCGGCTTTACCGCGAACGGAGCGCGAACGATTATTGAGTGGGCCGCCAAATGGTGGCCCATTCGGCTTTTCCGGGCCTAGCCAGCGGCCTTTGGATCAATTGATCGATCCCATCACGGTCCCTTGAGCCCCATCCCAATTACATGAACGCCGATCCCGCGAAACGCGGGAGCGCCAGCGTGACCCATACGACAGGGACTGGGAGCGCGGCAACGTCTGAATACGTGGCCGCGCCCCTGCGGCCGCACATCGAGGCGCATCCCACCGGGAAGCGCCTGCTCATCCTGTCGTTCACCGCGTTAGGCGTCGTCTACGGGGACATCGGCACCAGTCCCCTTTATGCGCTCAAGGAGTGCTTCAAGCCGGGATACGGACTGGCCGTGATCAGCGCAAACGTCTACGGCGTCCTCTCGCTCATCATCTGGTCGCTGGTCCTCATCGTCACCGTGAAGTACGTCGGCTTCATTCTTCGGGCCGACAACCGGGGTGAGGGCGGAGTCTTCGCCTTGCTCGCGCTCGTGCTGCAACGCCCGGCCGAAAAGGGTCGGATGCGACGACGCACCGCACTCATCATGCTCGGCCTGTTCGGCGGCGCGTTCCTTTACGGCGACGGCATCATCACGCCGGCCATTTCGGTGCTGGGTGCGGTAGAGGGCCTCCAGGTCGCGGCCCCGGGGCTCAAGCAGGAAGTCATCATCGCGCTCGCAGCAGTGATCATTGCGGTGCTCTTCTACTTCCAGAGCCACGGCACCGCCAAAGTGGGCAGCGCATTTGGCTGGATCATGCTGTTCTGGTTCTTCAGCATTGCCGCGCTGGGCATCCGGGGCATCATGCTGCACCCGGAGATCCTGCTCTCCTTCAGTCCGACCTACGCCGTCGGCTTCTTCGCCGACCACCCGCTGGCGTCGTTCCTCGTGTTAGGCGCGGTCGTTCTCGTGGTCACCGGCGGCGAGGCCCTGTACGCCGACATGGGTCATTTTGGTCCGCGACCGATCCGCGTGGTCTGGTTTGTCATGGTCCTCCCGGCGCTTCTTCTCAATTACCTGGGCCAAGGAGCGCTTCTCCTGGCCGAACCAACTGCTGTCGACAATCCGTTCTTCCGGCTCGTGCCCTCGTGGTTCCTGTATCCGATGCTCGTCATCGCCACGCTCGCGGCGATCGTGGCATCGCAGGCGCTGATCTCGGGAGCGTTCTCGCTCACGCAGCAGGCGGTACAGCTCGGCTACACGCCGCGCGTCACCATCGTCCACACCTCGAAGCAGGAGGCGGGACAGATCTATATCCCCGAGGTCAACAAGGCCCTCGCCATCGGAACACTGCTTCTCGTACTTGGCTTCAGGTCCTCGACCGCGTTGGGCGGTGCCTATGGAGTGGCTGTTACCGGAACGATGGCGATCACGACCATCCTGTTCTGCGCGATTGCGAGAGAACGATTCGGATGGACGAACATTCAGATTGGCGCCTTCCTCGCCTTCTTCCTGAGCATCGATCTCGCGCTCTTCACTGCGAACATCCTCAAGATCCGCACCGGCGGCTGGGTGCCTATCGTGATCGCCATCGGCGTTTTCATCCTCATGACCACCTGGAAGCGCGGTCGTACGCACCTGCGATCGATCCTCGCCGAGCGCTCGCTTCCGGTTGCCGACTTCATCGAAAGTCTGGAGCGATCGAAGATCGTTCGCGTGCCGGGTACTGCTGTCTTCATGACGTCGGAGTCCGAAGGAACGCCGGTCGTTCTCCTGCATCACCTCAAGCACAACAAGGTGCTGCATCATCAGGTCATCCTGCTCTCGATCATCGTGAGGAAGGAGCCCGAGGTTCCGGCCGCGGAACGCGTGGTGATCGAGGACCTGTCGAGCGGAATCTTCCGGGTGAAGGCGTTCTACGGCTTCATGCAGACACCGAACGTCGAGGAAATCCGTGCCCGTTGCGTCGAAGCCGGTGTTCGCACGCGGCGCATGGAGACGACGTATTACCTGGGCCGCGAGCAGCTCATTCCGATGGGCAGCAGCGGCATGGCCAAATGGAGAAAGCGGATCTTCAGCATCATGGCCCGGAATGCGCAGTCGGCCACGCAGTACTACGGTATCCCTCCAAACCGGGTCGTCGAACTTGGTGCGCAAATCGAGTTCTAAAGACTGGATGGGAGATGGGAGATGTGAGATGTGAGATAAACTGCATTCGGATCGAATCAGATCATCGATTGGCGAACCAGCACCAGCTCCAGTTCCAGCAAAGAGGCCTGGCAAACAGCACTGACAAACCAGCTGGGATTCTTTCTCGGCCCGGCTCATTCCAGCAGCCTGTCCGGGGCCCTGCCTAACGCAAGCTTCGCTACCGCCCGCCCGCAGGCCGCACCGAGCAGATTCCCAGTGCCTGAGTACCCGCCGGTCGCCCACAGGCCAGGACGAACCTGCTCGAGTACCGGCAGGCCGTCCTCCGTGTATCCCGCCGTGGCGGCCCAGCGATGCGTCACCGACGGCGCTTCTCCCAGCACCTCCGTGAAACGCCGCTCGAGCGCTTCCTGTACCGGCGCCGAGACGTCGGTGTCCGCGGTGTGCTCCGCGCTTCCACCGACGTCGCGGCAACCACCAAAGGCAATCGTGCCATCGGGAAGCTGCTGCGCATAGTCCCATCCCCACCGCGTGCTGATCGCGTGTGGCAGAAGCCCTGGAGAGTGCGGGCCGGATGCCAGCATCTGTAACCGCATGGGCCTCACGCGTCCTTCGAGTTCCGGCAGAACACTCGCGAGCGCTCCATCGACCGCAACGATGGTCAGGCGACAATGCACGACGCCGTTAGGTGTCTCCACGACACCGGTCGTCAGGCTGACCGCTGGCGACTGCTCGTAGAGGTTGGCACCGGCCGATGATGCGCGCGCCGCCTCCAGCCGGCATCGTGCGAGTGGATCGCTGGCCGCGTCATCGACGACGAGCAGTCCGCGCCCCAGGGGACCGTCATACCACTCCACTGGAAAGCGACCGTCCCTCAGCGCGCCGAGGTGAGCGCGGCAGTCCCGCTCCTCGTTCTCGTCATGGGCAAGTCGCAGATACCCGCAGCGGCGCGCGATGGAGGGAAATCGAAACAGGATTCTCTCCCGTTCGACCACGGTCGCCGAGTACATCCGCGCCGCTCGATCGGGACCGTACTTGGCCATTGCGTCGTGATGGAAGAGCGAAGTCCCGGCGCGCAGCAATCCGCCGTTCCGCCCGGCGGCCGCGCCGCCCACGCGTCCAGCATCCACGCCGACCACCGATGCACCCATCTTCAGAAACTGATCGATGCAGGCAAGTCCACTGCCGCCGAGTCCAACCACACAGGCATCGGCGTGGACCTCGCCGTGGAGCGTCGGATACGACGCGCCGTCGTGAGTGTCCCAGACGGACGGAGAGATGCTCAGAAGTACGTGGCGAAAGAGGCGAGCAGCCGGGCGAAGTCGCTTCGATTGTTGAACGGGTCGAAGGCCCAACCGCGAACCAGCTCGAGTTTGATGACCGATTCGCTGGTTGGCCGGAAGTTGATACCGGCGCCTGCCTGGCGCACGTGCTGGCCAACGGCCTCGGTATCGAGGTCAATGGCGTCGATGCGCGCTTTCAGCGTGAACGTGCTGCCCGGGGCCGTGCGAATCCACCCCGAGCCGATGTCGCGCGCCACATCCACATACCAGCCAGCCTGTCGCGACGCGTAGATGCCGCGAAGCCCCGGAGGAATGTCGGCGCGGGCCCGTGCGGCTTCACCGCTCACGCGAACCCCGGCAATCGTCACCTCCGCATCGACGACGCCTAACGTGAGATCGCGGCGGTCGTCAACGGCGGCCCCGTCGATACTGAACACGTTCCACGCGCCATGATGGCCCGAGAGACCGAACTCGAAACCAATCGCCGGGCTCCACGCCAGTCGGCCCACGAACGCCGGCGACGCATTCTGGTCTTCGGTGTTTCCCCGGCCCAGGGGTATGCGCATCCCCTCGGGCGACGCCGTGATAAGTCCGTCGTGAAACCCGTTCGTGAGATACGCCTCCCAGGTGACGCGCCCCTGCCGCCCGGCCGGGACCTGACCGAGGACACCGAACCCTGGCTCGGAGAGCGCCACACCGAGGATCTCGGTCGACACGAGGGGACGATCGGTGAATTCGTTGAGTGGACTGTCGTGCGACAAGTTGAATCGGCCAAGCGGTGACAGCAACATCCCGCCGCGAAGGGTCAGCAATTGATGGATGCGGATATCGATCGCCGCGTACTCCAGCTTCACTTCTTCGCCGCCTTCCTCGAATTCCAGCTCGGCGGCCATCCGCACGAAGTCACTCACCCGCGTCGAGGTGAAGATGTTGAAGCGTTTCGCCTCGAAACCGGATTCTTCGGTGATGCCATCCACGCGCTCATAGCGCGCGTGGGCCTCGGCGTAGCCTCCAATCGCGGTGCGACCCAGCAATCGCGTCTGGTACGGCTTGTCGTAGACGCCGCCGCGGACGAACGGGCGCGTGGTGTCGGCGCGAACCGTATCGCGTTGGGCAGCTGCCGGAGACGTCACGAATGCCAGCGCCAGAACGAGCGCGGCGGCCGATGGACGATTTGAGAAAGGAGATGGGGAACCCCAGCGCACCTCTGACCCGTGACCTCTGACCTCGGGATGTCTCTTCATCGTTCCGTTCCCACTTCGATGATCAATTCGTCGCCACTGGTCCGGACGGGATATCGTGTCAGTGCGCGCGCAGCGGGTCCGCGCGTCACGCGACCCTCTCGATCGTATTGCGATCCGTGACAGGGACAGGCCAGTCCTGGACCGCCGAGATCGACGGTGCAACCGCGATGTGTGCAGACCGAGGACAGCGCGGCAAAGCCACCGCCGTCGAGCGCGAGCAGGTACAGGGGATCCTCCCAACCGTCGGGCATCAACCGCAGCGACCCGCGGGGCTCCGCGAGTTCCGGGTGTTGTCGCAGCGAAAGTCGGACGCGCCCGTTTTCGAGGGGCACGCGCCGCGTGACCAGTGACGCGCAGGCCGGAAGCAACACCACCGCGAGCGCGGCGGTGCCGGTGCGCATGAATTCACGCCGATCGCAGGACATCAGCGCGAGCCCACGAAGTCGATCAGGGCTGCGCGATCGGTGGGCGTGAGGGCATGGAACATATCGCGCGCGCGCTGAGCCTCCCCCCCGTGCAGCAGGACGGCTTCTTCGATTGTGCGAGCGCGGCCGTCATGCAGGAGGAAGGCCTCACCGTTGAGGAACTGGCGGAGCAGTCGAAGCCCCCAGAGCGGTGTGGTGCGCCATTCGCGCCCCGTCGCGCCGGCATCGGGCCGATTGTCGGCGAGCGCGTCACCCATGTCGTGCAGCAAGAGGTCGGAATAGAGCAGGACGGACCGGTTGCTGAGCGCAGCGACGGCGTTAGTCTCCGTGCGGAGCTCCGGCACGTGACACGACGCGCAGCCAGCCTCGGTGAAGAGGGTCGATCCGCGCTCGCGCGTTGCGTTTGCCGGGCCGGGCGCCGGCGGGGCAAGAAGCCGCAGGTAGTTCACGACGGCGAACACTGTGCCGGCCGGAACCTCGGGATCAGGCACCACGTCGGCGCCATCGTGCGGATGTCCGGCGAGCGGGTTCCTGTTCTCGTCAGGCAGGAAGTCGGTGGTGATGCCCATGTCCTGCAGGTAGGCCTCGACGGTCTGCTGCAGAATGGACGAGGTCTGCGCCTTCCGCCCGAAACGCCCGATGCGGACCGCAGGCCCCGCACCCGGCTCGGTCAGCGGGACCCACGGTGGTGGCGTCACCCAGTTCGGGCGCCCTGAAATACCGTCACCATTGGCGTCAGTCGGGTCGGATCGGGCGAGGATCTCCGACTCGGGAATGGCTTCGATGAGTCCAACGCCGAACACCGGCGGCGGAAGACGCAGGGAAACCGCGACGCCGGCGGGTGTGCGTTCGGCGACGGCGCCGTGGATGGCGCGATCCTGGATCTGCGGCCCGCCTAACGACCTGTGCATGTCGTTGTCCGGCGATCCGATGCGGGTCAGCGCGTTGCCCGGCCGGCCCCGCCCATCGCCGCTGTGGCAGGCGGCACAGGACACGTCGTTGAAGATCGGGCCCAGCCCAGTGACGGGCGCGAAGCGCCGTCCGAACTCTTCATCACCGCGCACGAAGGCCGCGAGTTCGGTGGCGGAAAGTCCGTCGAGTGGCCCATCGAGGATATCGCCAGCGTCCGGCGCGACTGTGAGAAGATCGCTGCACGCCGCCAGCACCAAAAGCGCCGACAGTGCGCCGGCGAGCGCTGCCGAAATTGATCTCGCGAAGCGCCGGAGCGACTTCGCGGAAGTATTAGGCATACCGATAAGTTGATTTAGGTATGCCTAACTTATTTGGGAAAGGTGGCAAATACAAGACCGGCGGCCGGGCAAGCACAACGCCCGACCGCCGGCCGCGGGGGAAGTGCTACGCGATACTCAGCTTCCGTGCGATCGTGACCTTCCGGAGTGCTTCGGACTTCGATTGCTCTTTCAGCCTGATCTGCGGCTCCACGCTCCGCTTCAGCGTTTCCTGGTACGAGCGCAACGTGCGCTCCATGTCGGCCTTCAGTGTGGCTTTCGCCGGCAGTTCGTCGAATTCGATGCTGGGCGGGCGCACTCGCACCGCGGCGCGGGGCAGCGTCATCCGGATTTTCCCGAACCCGCCGCCGTCGAAGAAGAAGCCTTCGCCCTCGATGTCCGACGCCTTCACCGACTCGACCCGCACCGTTCGCACCTGGCCGGCGCTGTACACCCGTAGTTCAACGGCATCACCGGCTTTCAACTTCTCCATTTCACGATTGAGCCGGTTGATGCGCGCGTTGCTCGCCTGCCCATCCCCGGCGTCCTCGCCAGCCACGCGGAGGTCCACGCCGTTTATGGCCGCCACCCGATCACCCTCATCGATGCCGGCCTTCGCCGCCGGTCCATCGTTGGCCACGCCGATGATCAGGATGCCTAACGTGTCGCGGCGGCTGCCATTCCCGCCAAGCGAGACGCCAAGCGCGGCGCGATCGGCCCTCATGCGGCTGAACGTTCCGCTGGTCGAGGCGAACGTTTCCTTATTGAGCTCATCGGCCGCCATTGTCTTGACCCGGACGGTGCGCGTGTTGCCGTCGCGGTAGACGCGAAGCTCGACCTCGTCGCCGGCCTTCTGCTTCTCCAGCTCCCGGATCAAGCGGCGATTGGCGACGCCATCCATGTCCGACTCGCCAGCGTCGGCTGGAGAGAGACGCAGGTTCACGGTGTTCACCGAGACCAGACGATCCCCTTCCTCGATCCCGGCCTTTTCGGCCGGACCGGCGCGAGTGACCGCATCGACCAGCAGGCCCAGCGTGTCGCGCTTCCCTGAATTGCGCGTGGAAATGCCGATCATTGGACGATCGGGGTCACCCATGAGGTAGGCGAATCCACCCGGGGCCGTCTGGATACGGACCTGCGCGGCCGCATCGCTTCCCACAGCAGTGGCAATCACCACAGTCATCAACATCAAGGCTTTCATATGCTCCTCGTTATCACCAGGTTCACCCTTTCGTCACGGCCGCTCTATCGCAGGGTTGCTTGTGGTTTCGCCGGAGCGCACACCGCGTTACGAAACCATCCACCCGCGTCGTATTTTCCGTCATGACGACAGGCGTCGAAAACGAAGTCCGCACGACTCTTCCGGATCTCCCGACGTTCAGGGAGCACTGGCAGGACGAGAGCGACGCCTCGTACCTGTACGGAATCCTGGCTGTTCTCGAACCCGATCCGAAACGCGCGTCCGTCTTCGGCAGGCTACGCGACATCGAGACGGAGCATGCGGCCATCTGGGCGCGACTCCTCGCGTCGAACGGGCGGCCGCCTGGTCGATTCAGGCCGTCGACGCGCGCGAGAATACTCGCGTTGCTCGGCCGGCGGTTTGGGACTGGGTCACTCGTGTCGCTGCTGCTGCGTGAGGAAGGGCGCGAGGTGCGCGAGTATCTCACGATGCATCGCGAGACTGCACCCGAGGCCGCGGGGCGCGCCGAGGCGCTTCAACTGGCGAAGGAAAGCGCTGAGCACGCGACCGAGCTGGCGCACCTGGCCGGCGTCTCCGAGGCAGGCGAGCCGTGGCACCGCGTGGAGTCCGGCGGATTCCTGCGCAATGTCGTGTACGGATTCAATGATGGACTCACGGCCAACTTCGGCCTCGTCGCCGGCGTGCTAGGCGCGACGGCCACGCAACAGCACGAAGCCGTCGTGGTGGCCGGTGTGGCCGGCGTTATAGCCGACGCGCTTTCCATGGGATCCAGCGGGTATCTCGCAGCCAAGAGCGAGGAGGAAGTGCACGCGCACGAGATCGCGATGGAGCGCGACGAGATCGCCTACATGCCCGAGCTGGAGCGTGACGAGCTGGCGTTGATCTATGAAACGAAGGGGATGGACCCGAAGGCGGCGCGGGCACTCGCCAATGAAGCGCTCAAGGACCCGGAGCGGATGCTGCAGGAGAAAGTGCAGGCGGAACTCGGAATTGGCGCCCCAACCGCATCTCCACTGCGCGAAGGGTGGATCACCGGAAGCGCGACGGCGGTCGGCGCGCTCTTGCCGGTCTTTCCATTTTTTATTCTTCGCGGGACGCCGGCGATTGTCATGGCGTTCGCCGTAGCCATGGCGGCGCACTTCCTGGTTGGCGCAGCGCGCTCGGTGTTCACCGGGCGCGGGCTGGTGCGCTCGGGCATCGACATGTTCGTGGTGGGCCTTGGCGTGGCCATCGTCGGGTATTTCGCCGGAAACTGGGTCAGCGGCCTGCTGACGAACTGACCTGACCGCCCGGCATCACCGGCGGCCGGACCGTGTTACGGCAGTGATCCCTGCAGGATGGTCGCCAGCACGGCCGGGTCGATGTTGCCGCCGGACACGAGACAGACAATGCGCCCGCTGCCGGCGCGACCGGAACGCGCAGCGGCGAGGGCCGCGGCGCCCGCCCCCTCGGCGACGATACGGACCTGCCTGACGAGTACGCGGATCGCGTCAGCCACATCGTCGAGCGAGAGCACAACCGAGTCCTGAACGACCTGCCTGACGAGTGGCCACATGGCGGGCAGCATGCCCGCGCCGCCAATGCCGTCCACGAAACTCGGGGTTCGCGTGATGGCGCGTGGTTCGCCGGCATCGAGTGAAGCCCGCAGCGGCGCCGCCGTTTCGACTTCGGCCGCCAGCACCTTGCACGACGGCTTGAGCGCGCGGATCCCGGCTCCTGTTCCGCTGATCAGGCCCCCGCCACCGAATGGCACCACCACGGCGTCAATCCCGGGCAGGTCTTCGACGATCTCCAGCGCGATGGTGCCATTCCCCGCCATCACATCATTGTTCTCCACGGGGTGAATGAATGCACCGGGCACTCCGCGCGTGTCGTGCGTCTCCATCACCGTCCACCAGTCGGCGAACGGCACGCGGATCACTTCGGCGCCTAACGCCTTGACGGCGTCGGTCTTGGCGGCCGGCGCGTTGTCGGGGACGATCACCCGGCACGGCACGCCCATCTCGCGCGCGCACCACGCGACGCCCTGCGCCATGTTGCCGGCACTCGCCGTACACACGCCGTCCCGCAACGCCGCCGCATCCATGCGGCGCATGGCATTCCCGGCTCCGCGCAGCTTGAACGAACCAATCGGCTGCAGGTTCTCGAGCTTGAGGAAAATCTCGTGACTCGTGATTCGTGACTCGTGACTCGGCCAGGAGACGTGACTCGTGACTCGTGACTCGTGACTCGGCA
>CAZSNV010000111.1:0-14396 GCA_964608035.1 uncultured Gemmatimonadaceae bacterium
CCCTGGCGTGACTCGAACACGCGGCCAACAGTTTAGGAAACTGCTGCTCTATCCACCTGAGCTACAGGGGCGTAGCGCCGCCCTGCGATGGCGCCCTGCCCCGCCGGGGACGACGGTGGAGGAATGTACTCGGCTTGTCCATGCTCAGGAATCGCGCGAAGTGGTTCAAGCTTCGTATGAGACGAGACTGGAGACTCTCCTGCCGGACAGCCTGTCCAGGCCTCCAAGAAAGTCCAGACGAATGAGGAAGGAGCAACCGATCACGGTCCCCTGCAGCCGTTCGACGAGACGGCACGCCGCGGCCGCGGTGCCACCGGTCGCCAGGAGGTCATCGACGACCAGACGCGCGCGCCGGATGGAAGCGCGTCCACGTGCATCTCGAGGGCGTCGGTGCCGTATTCCAGCTCGTACTCCTCGAATTCCGAGTCGTAAGGCAGCTTGCCGCGCTTTCGAATCGGGACAACGCCCGCGTTCAGCTGCAGGGCGATTGGGGATCCGAACAGAAAGCCGCGGCTTTCTACGGCAGCGACGTGCGTGATGCCGTCGCCCGCGAATGACGCAGCCATTGCGTGGCAGGCGGACCGGAACGACACGGGATCACCAAGGAGGGGTGTGATGTCCTTGAACATGATGCCCGCGCGCGGATAGTCCGGCACATCGCGGACCAGTTGGCGCAACTGCTGATCCAGCGGACGCGAAGCTTCCTCAGTCATCGTTGAATCCGGAATGGCGAGGGATATGTCGTGCCGCTTGGTGGAGGCACTCGATGAACGGCTGTCACGTACGCGCCTTCCGGCCCGCGACCTAAAGCTGTTTCGAGGATGGCAAGTTTGGAGGAATCTCCGCTTGCCGCCACTTCGACATCTCCGGACGACGTGTTCCTCACCCAGCCGGCGACACCGAGTTCGACCGCCCTTTCGCGAACAAACCACCGGAAACCAACCCCCTGCACTTTTCCAACAACTCTCAGGTGGATGGCCGGCATTGGCGAAAGTTTAGCGGCGTCCTCCGAGCAATGCGGCAAGAACCGACGAGACTACGGCGACGTCGGTCTGTGTGGAGGCGCCTGGAAGCAACAGAATCTCACCGCGGCGAAGGCGCCGCGCCACGTTCACGAGGATGTCCGCGGCCGCAAAACTCGAAGCGTGCCTTTGCGCCTCGACGACATCTTCGGCCAGCGCCAGACTCGCCTCGACAACATCGTCGGCCGGGGATGTCTTGCGGAAACGCGGCGCGTCAGGCGTCTGCGCGGGAAAGTCCTGAGCATGATCCTGGCCGGCAACGTGCTCCAGCCCGGGTTCGTAGACGGCTACCGTCCACCGCGGCGTGGGAGCCATGCCAGCGGGTTGCATCGGCACTAACGCAGTTGTTCTCGAGGCCGAACCCGTGCTGGTGGGCGCGCCGGCAAAGGAGAACGGACGCGATGGCGTATATGCCGAAGTCGTCGGCTCAGCGCGCGCGATGGCACGGCCACTGACAAAGGGGCGGGTTCCCGGTCGGCGAGGACCGTCGTTCTCCGAGCTGTCGATCATGCGCAGTTCTCCGGCTTCAGGACCGCACTGGGGTACGAGCAGTTCAGCCCGACCACCCGTGCGTCCCCCACAGCGGGACGAACCGCACCGGCGCGATGTCACGGCGGTCGAACGCATCGCCGGTGCGCGTCACCATGACCAGCATCTGCTCTTCCATGCCACCCAGCGGGACGATCATTCGACCGCCTTCGGCCAATTGCTCCAGAAGTGGACGCGGCACGTCAGGCGCGGCCGCGCTCACCAGAATGGCGTCGTAGGGCGCGTGCTGCCGCCAACCGAGCGTCCCGTCACCAAGCATGAGTGACACATTGCGCACGCCACACGCGGCGATGACCTCCCGCGCCCGATCGAGAAGCTCCGGTACCCGTTCGATGGAGAAGACGCGTGCCGCCAGATGAGCCAGGAGGACCGTCTGATAACCAGAACCTGTCCCCACCTCCAGCACATTCTCGTGACCGGTAAGCTTGAGCAGCTGGAGGTATCTGGCGTGCACCGACGGCTGCGAAATCGTCTGGCCACTCCCGATCGGCAGCGCGCTGTCTTCGTACGCCCGATGGCGGACACCGCTCGGAACGAACAAGTGGCGCGGCGTCTGTTCGAATGCGTGAAGGACCACAAGATCGGAGATTCCACTGTCCTGGAGCGTTTCCACCAGCCGGCGTCGCGCTCCGCGGAATTCAGGAATCAGGGGGCTTGCCACCAATTCTCCTTGGAATCGAGCATGTCCCGGTTGGTAAGGTCGAGGTGCAGCGGCGTGACCGACACGCATGAATCCCTGATCGCCTGAAAGTCCGAATCGTCGGCCCCCTGCCAGGAGATCTCCCCTCCCCCGATCCAGAAGATCTCGCGTCCCCACGGATCACGCATCGGCTGGATCGAGTTCGAATACACGCGCCGACCGAGCCTCGTCAGGCGGACACCTTTTTGTTCCGCCGGCGAAATCGGGGGAAGGTTGATGTTCAGCAGCGTGTCCGCTGGAAAGGGCGTGAGGCGGGTCAGGTGCCGCAGCAATGGGACCAGAACCACGACCTGTTCATCAAGACGCGATACGTCAGCGCGCAGGTCACCACCGGCGAACGAGATGGCGATCGAAGGAATGCCAAGCGCCAGTCCCTCCATGGCCGCCGCCACCGTGCCCGAATACAGCACGTCTTCGCCCATGTTCTGGCCGTGGTTGATGCCGCTGAAGACGAAGTCGGGCCGCTCCGGCATGAGCGCTTCCACGGCGAGCATCACACAGTCGGTCGGCGTGCCGTCGACCTGAAATCGTTGCGGGCCCCGCGACACGGGACGCAGCGGATGATGCAGCGTGAGCGAGTGACTCGTGGCGCTCTGTTCGCGATCCGGCGCAACGATCGTGACGTCGCCAATCTCCTTCGCGGCACGAACCAGACATTCGAGTCCGTACGCCAGGATGCCGTCATCGTTGGTGCAAAGAATTCGCACTTACGCCCTGTCCTCAGCCGCGTCTCGCGATTCCGGCACGGGTTTGGTCTTTTCCAGTACGGCAAGCAGGTCGGCGACCTGGCGCTCAACGTCGGCCAGCGTCTCGGCGCCAAGCGCGATGCGCGCTTCGGCGCGGAGGCCTCCGTCCTTGCGATGCTCGTCGATTTTCTGCCGTGCTCCTTCGATCGTGTACTTCTCGGTATAGAGAAGGTGTTTCACATACTGGATGAGTTCGATCTCCTTCCGCTGATAGACGCGGTTTCCAGACCGGTTCTTTGCCGGATTCAGAAACCGGAACTGGCTCTCCCAGTATCGCAGCACGTGCTGCTTGAGGCCGGTCAGTTCGCAAACCTCGCCAATCGAGAAGAACTCCTGAATGGCCTTGTCCGTCATTCGTCGCGCTCCGCTCTGAGTTCCCGTTGCATCAGTTCCGCGATCGCCTCGCCTGGAGGCTGCGACTCGAAGAGCACACGGTGCACTGCTTCCGCGATGGGCATCGAAACTCCGGCGCGCGCGGCCAGCGCCACGGTGCTGCGCGCATTCCGGACGCCTTCGGCGATGGACTCCGTTCCCGCCAGCACATCCTCCAGGGCGCGTCCCTTGCCGACTTCGACGCCGACCGAGCGGTTGCGGCTGAGCGCTCCCGTGCACGTCAGCACCAGGTCGCCAAGACCGGCCAGGCCGGCGAATGTCTCCGGCCTGGCGCCTAACGCGACACCGAGCCGGGTGGTTTCCGCCAGCCCCCGGGTGATCAGCGCCGCGCGGGGATTCAGGCCCAGCCCGAGCCCCTCGGCGATTCCGGTGGCCACCGCCATGACGTTCTTCACCGCACCGGCCAGTTCGACGCCTCGCACGTCATCGGTGGTATAGACGCGAAACGCCGGTGTGCTGAGGACACGCTGCACCGTCCCCGAGGCCTCCGTTGATTCGCTCGCCGCCACGACGGCTGTCGGCTGCCGACGGGCTACCTCAATGGCAAAGCTCGGCCCCGACACCGCGACGATCTCGCGTCCGGGCAATTCCGCAGATACCACGTCACCCATGAGCAGCAGCGACTCCGGTTCGATGCCTTTCGTCGCGATCGCCTGGATGGCGGACTTCCCCACGCCCGGTGCCGCGGTGCGCACCACTTCACGCAGGACATGCGACGGCGCGGCATGGACGACGAGCTCCGCGCCACGCACCGCGCCGCACAGGTCGCCCGACGCGCGCACGTTCCGGTCCAGGATGACGCCAGGCAGGAATCTCGGATTCGCGTGCGTCGTGTTGATGTGCTCGACCACGTCCGGTTCGCGTGCCCAGATGAGGACGTCGTGGCCGGCGCGTGCCAGCAAGTCGGAGAGCGCGGTTCCCCAGGCTCCTCCTCCCACGACGGCGCAGCGCATCACGCCCTCCCTTGCGGCGACAATCCGTCCACGGACTCGGTGTCCTTGTCGCCGCGGCGAAAGGTCAGCTTGGGCTCCTCACCGCGGCGCAGCCTGCCGATGTTGGCCCGATGCGTCCAGTAGACGAATGCGACGACGCCTAACGACACGACGAACACAAGACTCCTGACACCGTGCGTCAGGGCGACCCCGATCGGCAGGATCGCCGCGCCGGTTAGCGACGCCATCGACATCGTACGCGTTGTCGCCAGGAGCAGCAGCAAACCGGCGAGGGACGCCAGGGTGGCCAGCGGCGTAAGGGCAAAGAACACGCCTGACGCGGTCGCGACGCCCTTCCCTCCCCCCTTCAGCAACAGGAACGCGGGACGGACGTGGCCGAGGATGGCGAAGAGACCACAGGCGATCGCCCACCCGCTTCCCGGAGCGAAATCGAACAACTTGGGGAACAACAGGACCGGAACCGCTCCCTTGGCGGCATCGAGCGCGTAGACGACGATCGCCGCTGGCGCCCCGAGGAGGCGCAGAACATTGGTGGTGCCGAGGTTCCCTGAGCCGTATGTCCGCAGGTCGACTCCTTTCAGCAGCCGGCCCGCGAGATAAGCCCAGGGGATCGACCCAATCAGCCAGGCGGACAGGAGCGCGACCGCGAACCTCATGCGGCCTTTCGGCGGAGAAGGATGCGCACCGGATTCCCGCGGAAGCCCCAGGATTCCCGGAACCCGTTGTGCAGGTAGCGCACGTAGTTCTCCTGCACCAGGTCCGGGTGGTTGCCGAAAATCGCGAACGTCGGCGGCGCCACATCGACCTGGGTCGCGTACATGAGGCGCACTTCGCGGCCCGCGGCCTGCGCGGGCTGCTGACGCGCGATCAGTTCCCCGAGCCTCGTGTTCACCTCTGACGTCGTGATGCGCTTCGTGCGCTCGGCGGCAACCTCGACGATCATGTCGAGCACCCGGCTCACGCGCTGCCCCGTCTTCGCCGACGTGAACAGGAACGGGACGAACGCCAGGAATGGCGCTTTCTCACGGCACTCTTTCTCGAAATGCGGAGCGCTCTTGTCGTCCTTCTCGAACAGGTCCCACTTGTTGACGATGACAATGAGACCCCGTCCGGCTTCCCAGGCCAGGGCAGCGATCTTCAAATCCTGGTTGTTCAGCTTCTCCGTGGCGTCGATCAGGAGGCAACACAGGTCCGCCCGTTCGATAGCGCGCCTGGTGCGAAGCGCCGAGTAGAACTCGATCCCCTCGTTCACGCGGGCCTGGCGACGCAGCCCCGCGGTGTCGACAAAGACGAGGTCGCGTCCGTGATACCGCAAGCTGGCGTCGATCGCGTCGCGCGTTGTGCCGGCTTCCGCGGCGACAACGAGACGCTCCTCGCCCAGCAGCCGGTTCACGAAGGACGACTTGCCCACGTTAGGCCGGCCGATGACCGCAACGCGCAGCGCGTCGTGCGGCTCGGGCGCCACTTCCGGGATCCGGCTGACGACCAGGTCGAGGAGGTCGCCCGACTGCTTTCCATTCATCGCCGACACCGGCACCGGATCGCCGGCGCCGAGCTCGAAGAACTCGTACCAGGTAGGATCGGCCGGATTGTCCATCTTGTTCGCGACAACAATGAACGGCTTCCCCGACTGGCGCAGGATCTCTGCGACCCGACGATCGATCGGATGCAGGCCTTCCTTCGCGTCGACGACCATCAGCAGCAGGTCGGCCTCGTTGATCGCGGCGGCAACCTGATTCCGAATGGCAGCATCAATCGGGGCGCGCTGATCATCGGTGATGCCCCCGGTGTCGACGAGGAAAAACGCGCGCCCCTGCCACTCGGCGCGACCGAAATGCCGGTCGCGTGTCGTGCCCGCCTCTTCGCTCACGATCGCTGTGTCGTGGCCGATAATGCGGTTGAAGAGCGCCGACTTCCCGACGTTGGGACGGCCCACCAGCGCCACGACCGGCGTGCTCACGCCGCCCCCGCTACAAGTGCGCCGTCCGGTTCTGCCGCCAGGACGTCGACAAAGTCGTACGATGCGAGGATGGGCATCGAGAGCGCACCGCGAAGTGACTCGAACGAATCGTCGTCGAGAAAGAGACCGTCGTCGTTGATGGATTCGGCCGGGATGAGGACGAGATCCAGGTCCCGACGGTCGGCGAGGACGCGACGCATGTCGGCGCCCACCAGCAGTCCCGCCGATGTCACGCCGACCCCGAAGAGGGAATTCTCGGCGCGTATGACCTCGAGGCGCGCGCCCGTCCGTTCTTCGATCCGGCGAGCGAGGTCATTCATGAGCGGGGCCATGGCGGTGCCGGTCACAACGCCGATGCGACGCCCCGGCATCGGAGGCAACGTTTCGAGGCCTTCCTCGAGCCGCGCCCGCAACGATGCAACGGCGCCAACGCCATTTTCGATCTGCGGGAAATCCTCGTAATACGAAGCATCAGGCAGCGGCTCGCCGGCGAGCAGATAGAGCTCGTCCGACCCAAAAACCCATCGGCCGCCGCGTTCCTCGAGCGAGCGATCGCCCCAACGCCCTAGTGCGTTCAGCAGGCGAGATGCATGATCGCGGCCCATCGACTCACCCTTGAACAGGTGGTTGAACTGCGTGAGGCCAACGGGCACGACCGCGACCGTGATCACGGCGTCTGCGAGGTTCCACAGATCAGTCAGCGAGGCTTCCAGGACATCACCGTCATTGAGGCCCGGCACGATCACCATCTGGCAATGGAACTGGATCCCGTGTCCGGCGAGGCGCGTCAATTGCTCGACAATGTTCGGAACCCGGGGGTTGTTGAGCAGGACCTTCCTGGACTCCCACGGCGTGGCATGCACCGAGACGTACAACGGAGACAGCCGGTACTCCACGATCCGGCGCTCGTCGCGCTCCTTGAGGTTGGAGAGCGTCGCGAAGTTTCCGTACGCGAAGGACAACCGATAGTCGTCGTCGCGGATGTAGAGGTTGCGGCGAAGACCCTTCGGCAACCCTTCGATGAAGCAGAACTCGCAGCGGTTCGCGCAGCGACGGACGGAGGGAGGCACCAACTCGACGCCAAGCGGCTCCCCTTCCGGGCGTTCGATGTCGAACTCGAATTCTTCGCCGCCTGGCAGACGGGCGTGCACAAGCAAAGCGTCGTCCGCGGTCAGGAACTCCCAGTCAAGGAAGTCGTCCACCTCGCGTCCGTTCACCGCCAGCAATTCGGTTCCGGGCTTTATGCCCAGCTCATCCGCGATGGTACCGGGGCGGACTCGGGCGACTGTGACCATGCTTGCCGCAGGAGAGAAATGCGGGAAGACGTCGAAAGCGCCTTCCCTGCGATGCATCATGCGCCATGCGGCGGTGATGCTCAACCATTTTAGTAGCCCCGGGCCGCGAAATCAATGAATCCAAAGGACTTTGGCTGCCGCAGCTCATAAGACAGGTGAGAGCTACGAGTTGAGAGTTGAGAGAAAGAAAGAGCCGGGAGACTGGAGCAGCTGGCTCCTCGCCTCCCGGCTAGGTCTTCTCTCAACTCTCAGCTCTCAACTCACAACTACTTCTCCACCAGGATCAGGTATTTCGACGGAGCCCAGAAGCGCTCGCTGTCTGTGATGGTGAGGGTTCCGCGGACCACGGCATCCCGAGGCTTGGCAAGGTCCGTGAACTCGAGCGCCTGACGCGAGACGATCCGGTAGTCCTTGTCTGCGCGTGGGAGCATGATCTGCCGGTCGCGCCCCTTTGACAGCACCGTGAAGTGCGAGGGATCGAGGGTGCGGCCCGGCACAATGGTCTTGCCCCGTCCGAACAGGAGAAGCGTTCCGCCTTCCCGCCGGACGAGTCCCTTCTGCGCGAGCTCACGCTCACTGCCGATCACGACGAAGACCGAGTCCTCGCGCGCGGCCATGGTGTTGGCCACGCTGATGACAGAGTCGCGCTGGCTGACGAGGACGATGTTGGCGCGCACCACGCTGTCGACTTTCTGCTCGAGCAGGGTGATCTCGGACCGCTGCTGCTCGACGGTGGTGCGCAACTCGGCGATCGCCCTTTCGTACTCGCGCAGCTGGGCCATGGTCGCGGCATCGGTCGCGGCGTGGGCAGCGCTGTCATTCCGGATCTGACGAAGGCGCGCTTCACTCGCGTTCAACCGGTTGATCAACGCCGTGACCTTCCTCTGGACAAGCGCCAATTGGGCCGACGTGTTCTGGATCGCCGATTCGATCTGAGACGTATCGCCCTGCACGCGCAGCGAGCGAACGCGCGACAGGTCGCGCTCGATCTCGGCAACCAGGCGCGCGCTGGTGGTGGCATCGCCGATGATCTGGCTCTGGAGGCTTAGCTGCCGCTGACGTTCGGCCAGCAGCGAGTCCTTCAGGATGATGAGCGAGTCCTTTGCCCGCGACGAGCGTGCAAGCGCGAGACCTGTGTCGGACGGTGACCCAGGAAGCGGTGTTCCCCGATCGCACGCGATGAGCAGCGCGACGGGCAACGCGAGGGCCAGTAAGCGGCGCATTGAGTTCTCCATTTCGGTGGATCGCTGGTGCTTTGGTGACGGCGAGCGTGGTTGGGCTCGCCGTCAGCGCACGGAATCTATACCAAGCCTGTCACGACTCGAAGAGTTTTCTTTTCGACTGAACGCCGTGCCGAATGCAGAACGGCGGCGCCGGGAAACCCGACGCCGCCGCATGACCAATTCTGCAGATGTGATCTAGATCACGAAGGGAATGGCGCATACCGGAACGCGATCACGCCCGGCTTGTCGGTCAGCTCGATTCGGAATGACTTGCTTCCCTTCCCCTTCACGCCCTCGACGCTCAGCTCGCGCGTCTCGAGCACTTTGCCCTCGACATCCATGAACTCGAACTTGAGCGTGTAACTCTTTTCTTCGTCGGAGCGGTTCTCGATGGATCCGGCCAACACGTGCCGTCCTTCGTTGTGGCTGAAGAGATTGAAGGACACTTTCGCCTTCGCGTTCTGGAAGCGCTCGTAGAAAAATAGCAGTGAGTCGTTCGCCTGCTTGAACGCGACAGCGGCTGGATCCGGGAGGTCCTTTCCTTCGGCCGGGGCGCGAAGCATTCTCGCGCGCGCCTGCCAATAGAGAGCCGCCAGTTGCGCGTTGTCCGGATTCTCCGGATCAACCGCATTCAGGCGCTTCAGCACCTCGGGCATCTGGCCGATCTTGCCGAGAGTCGTGTCCGAGTAGACGGTCGCGAGGTTGAACAGTCCGTCGCGCGAGTACGGGTTCTTCTTCAAGCCCGCCTCGAACAGTTGCGCGGCCATTGCGTGTTGTTCTGCGCGGGCAGCACCCACACCCGCTTCGAGAAGGTTGAGGTCCGTGTACTTGTCTGGATTGGCGAGCATCTCGTCGAACAGTTTGCGCGCGGCAGCGACGTCACCCGACTTGAGCTGCGCCGTGGCAATTGCCGACTGCGCCTTCATGTCGCCCGGAAACTCCTTGAGATACTCCTGGAGGTATGCCACCACTTCGTTCATCAAAGCGGTTCTTGCTTCGCCCTCGACCTTTTCGCCCTGGTCGATCATGAGCTGCGCGACAAGGATCACGGTCGTCTTCCGGTCGTCCACGGTGGACGTGTCGCCCTTCATCAGCTCTACCACCTTCTTGAAGGACGCGATCGCGCCTGGCATGTCATCCCTCGCCTGCTGGATGTTGCCGAGGATGTTGTAGCCGAAGTACGCGACCGGATATCCGTCGTAGATCATCAGCGAGCGCCGCACTATCGCCTCAGCCGAGTCGATCTGCTGGGCGTTGTACGCATTCACGGCATCGTTCACGAGCGTGCTGTACGGGCCGCGTCGAAACCCTTCGGTGTCCGCCTTGCAGGCAGGCATCGTCGACTCGACGCTGTCGAGCAGTGAGTCCGCGGTAGCAAGAAGGTCGATCGTCACGTCGGGATCCAGAGTGAACCCGACGTCAGCGCGACGCACCGTACGCGGCATGTCCGGGAGGGCGGCGAGGTCGATGAGCGCACGGCCCAGGACCATGTTCGCCGCGACCTGATTGACCCGGACTTTCTCCGGCTCCTTGGTCAGCAACGTCACGGCGCGGACAAATGCCTTGCGCTTGTCTTCCGGCTTGCCGATGACCTCGGAGGTCTCAACCGCCTTGTTGGCGTCCTTCACCTGGCCCGGCTTGCCGTAGTCGATGGTACAGGCCGCGCCCTGACCCATGGCGGGCAGCGCGGCAGCCGCCAACAGGGAAAGGGCCAACGAAGCAGAACGTATTGCACTCATTATCGATCTCCTCACGATGAAACCGCGCCGGTGCGCGGCGTTGGTATCTTCGGCGCTACTCCTGCTCCGCCGCGGCCAGTGCCAGGGATGTAACGTCGCCAAGTGACCGACCGGTCGCCCGCGACACAACCTGCACGTCTTCGTACTCAGGCTTTCCGCGCTGGCCACCGCCAGGCAGAGTTGCCACCTTCACTCGCACGGCGTGCCCAAGAACATCGACCGTGCGTTGCTCACGGCGCAATGCACGCCGCTCGACCGACGTCCGGCGAACGCCGAGCGTGGTCGTTGTCGCGAACAACTCATCCTCGAGCCGGCGCGCCAGCGCTGGACGCGTCAGTACTTCGAGCCGAACACCCATCCGGCCTTTCTTCATCTGGACCGCGGTTGTCGTCACGTCAAGTGCGCCTAACTCGCGCAAACGTTCCGATGCATTCGCGACATGCTCCGCCGACATGTCATCGAGATCCGTCGCCAGCCATTCCAGGGCCTCCACGTCACCAGCGGACGCGATCGCGTCAGCGAGTACGATGCGAAGCGCATTGGGACGATTCGTAAAGACTTTTGTGCCGGCTCCGAAACCACTTCTAATAGGCACGTACGCCGGAGGAGGTCCTTCGGAGAGCACGCGCACGAGCGCCGCGCCCGTCGGCGTCACCAGTTCTCCAGCGCCTTCCGGACCAGGGCGGACTGCCTGCCCTTCGAGAAGCCGAAGAGTCGCCGGCGCCGGAACGGGGAGCACGCCATGCGCGGTGTTGACGGAACCATCTCCCATCGCGATCACGCCACAGTAAACGCGTGACACTCCCAGTTCGCTCAGACCCCAGATGGCACCCACCACGTCGAGGATGGCGTCCACCGCTCCAACTTCGTGGAGGTGAACACGGTCGACTGTCGTGCCATGGACCTCGGCCTCGACTTCGGCAATCGCGGTAAAGACAAGATCCGCCTTTTCCTTAACTGCGACTGGTGCTTCAGCCCGGTTCACGAGTTCCCTGATCTGTTTCAGATGCCTGCCATGCGGCTGAGGCGGGATGTCGAAATCGACCTTCGTGCAGGCAATTCCGCCCCTGACCGTCGGGCCAACGCGAACGCCGATGCCTTCAAGACCCAAACGGTCAGGGAGCGCGCGAAGAAACTCCGGCTCCAGACCGACGCCAACGAGGGCGCCCAAGGTCATGTCGCCGGAGATACCGCTGAATGGATCCAGAATCGCGATAGTCACGGGCCTAAGTTACACGCTCCGAACGGCATGGTGCCAGCGGATCACGTTCTGGCTACGAACGATACGACGCCCCGCTTCCTGTGTTGTAGAGCACCACCTGCGAAGCCGGGTCGACTCGTCCCAACCGCACGAGATCGGTCAGCACAGCGAGCCCGCAGCCGCCTTCGGGAGCGGCATCGATGCCGGTGGTCGAGGCGATCGTTCGCGTAGCCTCCCGAATCGAATCCTCCGAGGCGGCCGCCGCGTCTCCACCGGTCTCACGAATGGCACGGAGGACAAGGCGGTCGCCCAGCGGTCCTGGGACGCGCAATCCCGCGGCGTGTGTCACCGGGTTTTCCCACGGCGTCGCACGGTCGGCGCCCTCGTTGAGCGCCCTCACGATCGGCGCGCATCCCTCGGCCTGCGCCACGATGATCTTCGGGCTGGCAGCGTTGGTCCATCCCCAATCCCGCATTTCACCGAACGCCTTCCACATTCCGATGACGCCTTCACCACCTCCCGTCGGATAGACGACAACGTCGGGCAGGTTCCAATCGAGCTGCTCGGCAAGTTCCAGGGCGAGGGTCTTGTTGCCTTCGACGCGGTATGGCTCACGCAGCGTTGCCACGTTGAAGTATCCGCTCTCTTTCGCGAACTCCGCCGAGAGTCTCCCCGCGTCACCGATGTGGCCATCCACCGTCTTGAGCTCGACGCCCATCGCGCGAATCGTGTCGAGGATGGGACGCGGCGTTGTGGCCGGCGCGTAGACGCGCACCGGAATTCCGGCTGCGGCGCCGTAAGCCGCCAGCGCTGCGCCGGCGTTGCCCGCTGTCGGCACGACCAGACCTGGTACACCGCGGGCTTTGGCCCGAGTCACCGCAGCGGCCAGGCCCCGCGCCTTGAATGAGGCGGTCGGGTTCACCCCTTCGTCCTTCACCCAGAGCCTCCGTACTCCCGCGCGGCGCGCCAGTTGAGGGGAATCCAGCAGCGGCGTCACGCCCTCGCCCAGGGAAACCGGCGCTTCGTCGTCTCCGATGGGTAACGCGGCGGCGTACCGCCACAGGTCCCACCGGGAGAGGATGCGGCCCCGCGCCGGCGGGGCCGAACTGAAGCGGACCAGGAATGGCTGGCCGCATTGGGGGCACAGGCCAACGGCGGCGTCCTGCGGCTCCTGATGGCCGCAGCCCGAACAACTGAGGATCCAGGTGGTCACGAGTTTGAAGTTGGAGAGTCGTTAGGCGTCGCGGGCACGCTCTGGCTGACGGTGCCGGCCGTCGGTTCGCGCAGCGCTTCCAGCAAGCGCGCCGCCGACGCCACCGAGAACCCCGGAACGGCGGCGATGGCCTCGGGAGAAGCGCCACGCACCCCCTCGAGCGAACCGAAGGCGGTAAGCAGCGCGCGCCGTTTCTTCGGCCCGATGCCCGGCAATTCCAGCAGCCGCGAGGTCACTGTGCGTGCTTTCCGCCGCGTGCGGTTGAACGTGATGGCGAATCGATGGGCCTCGTCGCGCGCCTGCTGCAACAGCCGCAGGGCCGGCGAGCGCCGCGGCAGCCGGAGCGACTCGAGCCGTCCCGGGATGAAGACTTCCTCGTCCTTCTTGGCGAGGCTGACCAGGGGAAGGTCGGCCCCCGGCACTTCGGACAAGGCCTGCTGGGCGGCGGACAATTGTCCGCGGCCGCCGTCCACCACCACCAGGTCCGGCAGTGCTTTGCCTTCCTCGATGCGGCGCCGGAAATACCGCCCTATCACCTCACGCATCGACGCAAAATCATCCGTCCCTTCGACGGTCTTGATGCGGAACTTGCGATACTCGGCGCGCCGCGGCCGTCCATTCTCGAACCAGACACACGACGCGACCGTATCGGTGCCGTGATTGGTGGAGATGTCGAAGCAGACAAGGCTGCGCGGGACGCGGGTGAGTCCCAGTTCACGCTGCAGCTCGTACACCGGATTGGTCGCGCGCTCCTCGGCTTCCGCCGATGCCAGCTTCAACTCCTCGAGCAGATGTCTCGCGTTCTGTTCGGCCAGGTCGATCAGTTCGCGACGAGGGCCACGCTGCGGGATCCGGATGGTCGTGGTTCGCAACGTTTCCTCGAGCAGCGCTCGATCCTCGAAATCCAGGGGAATCAGCAACTCGCCGGCACGGTCGCTCGACAACAGGTACGGCCCGGCCAGAAACGCCGACAGGATCGCGCCGTCCGACTCGCCCTCGACGTGCTCGAGGAAGCGCTGGTCCCTGGCCACCAGCTTGCCGGCGCGCACGCGGAGCACGACGACACACGCGTCATCCCCATCGCGCGCGAACCCGACGGCGTCCTGGTCTCCGCCTTCGACGCGGAGCACGACCGTCGGTTCCTCCATCTGCTCCAGGTGCTGCAACGCGTCGCGCAGTTCAGCGGCGCGTTCGTAGTCGAGCGCGTTCGAGGCGTTCTGCATGCGCTGCCTGACGCGACGCACCACTTCGGCCGTCCTCCCCTCCAGGAACAGCAGGACCTCGTCGATCATCCCGCGGTACGAGGCCATCGACTGGAGCGCCACGCACGGCGCGAGACACCGGCCGATGTGATAGTCCAGGCAGGGGCGCTCCGGTGCATCGTCCGGCAGGTCGTAGTGAC
>CAZSNV010000112.1:0-14367 GCA_964608035.1 uncultured Gemmatimonadaceae bacterium
AGTCATGCGGGCGCTCAAACGGTGAGAAATGCTGCGAAATGCAAAATGCAGAATGCAAAATGCAAAATGCAGAAGCTTGAATGCATGGGTTGTTCATTCTGCACTTTGCATTCTGCATTCTGCATTTTGCATTTGCCCCTTCAGGGGCAAGCCACCCTTTGCGCCAACGCCGCCTGAACGCCAGGAAGGCCTCGGACATTCGGAAGCTGGCGAATGACGATGTCGCGGTCGGGCGCCACACTCTGAACGGGCCTGGATAAGAACTGCACCAGGTTCGAGGCCACGCCCAGGCGCGTTCTCAGTTCCACCGTGACCGAGTCGACCTCTCGCCACATCATCACCGGATCGGTCTCCGAAGCGCCAACCTTACGCGCGCGACGCCATAAGGGATCGCTGCGCTCGGGGAGCACTTCGTCCAGCAGTCTCACGGTATCCGCTCTTGCAGATGGTTGACCGCCTGGCGGGACCACCTGCAACTGGTAGCAGGCGCCCGAAGATGACGCGGCTTCCGCCAGCCGCAGTCCGGCGCCACTTCCCGTCGGTGGCGCCGCCAGCGTGCGAGCCCTGTTGTCGGATCGCCGCGCGCTTTGGCTCGAATCGATGCGCTGGGATTCGAACGCGACTCGAGGCGACAACGCGGCGCGCTGCCGCGCCAGACTGTCCGCGTTCATATCGCGGCTCGCGCGGGCCGCATTCACCGAATCAACTACTTGCCTGTCTGCTCCAACCACAGCGCCGGACCGTTTCGCTTCATTGGCAGCAACCGCCGCCGGCGGTGCGACTCTCACAGGTTCGGTTTTCTGACTTGAGGCCGACGCGGCGCCGACTCCCGTGACAACCGCAGACATGGGCGACTGGACCGGCGGACTTGCTGCGGGCGCCGAGCCACGATCCTGCGCGCGTGATGTCAGTCCGCGCTCGGGCGCTGCCGATTTCATCTCACGAGCTCGCGCGTCGGCCGGCGCCGACGCGGCCGCCCCCGCGCTCGGCGTGTCAGCGGCCGGGCTCACGACATCAACAACGATGGCCGTGTCGGACGCTGCTTGCTCCAACCGCGACTGGCCCGTCGAGGCACGCCAGACCACGCTGACGGTTCCAGCCATGAAGACCAATGATGCCGCCGCCACAACCCTGGCGTCGCGCCACCACCGCCGTGATGTGGCGCTGCGCCGAGCCCGCAGGACCGCCAGCTGATCCGCACCACGGCCGCTGCCGGGAACGACTCCAGTCGGCACCGCGTCGAGCGAAGACAGAATGCGCGACGACGCCGCGATGAGGCCCCGTGCTTCAGCCACCAGCGACGCGCATTCGGCGCAGGTCGTTGCATGCGCCTCGACGCGCGCCGACTCGTCAGGCGCGAGCGCGCCGTCGAGCCAGGCGTGAATCGTTCCTTCGTCCAGATGCTGCTTCATGTCAGTCATGATCGTCTCCACCGGCGGCACGCCGCCCTTCCCCCGATTGCAGGGATTCGTATGACTCCGCCAGCCTTCGTCTCGCGCGCGACAGCGTGGTCCCGACGGAACCCACCGACAGTTCCAGCGCCGCCGCAATCTCCTCGTAGTTCAATCCTTCCTCACGCATCAACAGCGCCAGTCGATCCTTTTCGGCCAGGCTCTCGAGCGCCTGACGAGCCATCGCGGCGTCCTGCGCGGTCTCGGCGGTGGTCGGTGGCGGCTCGAAAACAGATTCGCGCTCCTGCTCTGCGAGCACCATCAGGTGTCGTCGCTGCCGCGCCGCCTTGCGGGCTTCATCCCGCACAAGGTTGGTCGCCACCGCAAAGAGCCACGACCGTTCGCTGGTCAACGAATCCTGGCGGAGGGCGCGCAGGAACGCTTCCTGCGCGACCTCCTCGGCCCAGTCGCGATCACCCAGCCGCCGCGTCAGGTACCGCACCAACGGCGCGTGATACAACCGGAAAAGCCGTTCCAGGTCGTCGTCTTTCATTCCTTACCAGACCTTCACGAGATTCGCGAGTTCCAGTGGCGTCATCCGCTCCAGACCGGACGAACCGACCTGGATGGCAACGCCCTTGCCGGACACCAGGACTTCGTCGCCGAGGGCGAGGGCGTCCTTGAGACCATCGAGCCGGCCCAGAAGTTCAAAGTAGAGGGGCGAATACGCCTTCACCTGAACGATGCGTTGCGTAGCAACATACCGCTGGTCCGTCCACACTTTCCCCTGCTGGACGAACTGGCGGGCCCCAACCTGGCGCAGGTTGTCTCCTCCCACGGCCATGGAATCGAGCACGGCCAGTGACTTTGCGTCGCGTTGCGCCGCGGCCTGACGGCTCTGTTCGAAGCGGGCTTCGTTCACAGAAGGCGCCGGAACCGACGCCGGTGCTGACGCCCCGACTCCGGTGGTGACCACGGTGTTCGAGCGCACGCCACCAACGCCGCTGATGTCAGCACGCCGGTTCAACGTCGCGACGTTCATCCCCGGCTCCACCACCAGGTAACTCGAGAACTCGGTCGGAATACCATACCGCTCGCCTAACGACCGTATCTCGGCGTCCATCTCTGAGCTGTTGCCTCCACCGCTCCGGCGCTTCTCCGCCGCCAGCCACCCGATGCGCTGCGCCGCCCAGAGCCGCGGCACGAACGCGTTGTTCGTTGCGCGCCGGGCGAACTGCGCCCGCGTGCTCCACGACGTGCGGCCACCGGCCGACTGTCCCTCGATGCGAACCGTGGCGTTGCCGTCGCCGTCGTAGCGCGCCAGCAGCACGAGATCCTGGCCGGCGAAGATGTCCACGGTGCCCGAGGGCAGAACGCGAGTCAGGCGAACGCCGTCGACGAGCACCCTGACGTTGGTCAGCACCGGATTGGTCAGGCGACTCGCGAGCAGCGAGACCGGGCGTTCAACGTCTTCACCGGCCCGTACGAAGTGCGCGGTGCCGCGACCCTCGACGGCCAGCCGTTCGATCAGCGAGGAGTTCACGTCCGCGCTGACGCCGACCGTGAAGAGCCGAGCCTCGCCCCGGCGACGGGCGGCGATCGCCGCGATCGCATCGGGATTCCGCTCGCCAACGGTCGGCTCGCCGTCGGTCAGGAAGACGATCAACGGCAAGCGCTCACCGTTGGTGCGCGCGTCGAGGGCTTCCTCCAGCGCGCCCGAGATGTTGGTCGAGCCTTCAGCGCGGAGCGCGTCGAGATACCGGCGCGCTTCCCGGATGTTCTCCGGCGTGGTGGACACGAAACCGTCGCGGAACGTGTGCACGTCGGTCGAGAAGTCGATCAGCCGGAATCGGTCTTCGCGCGACAGCGATGACAGGAGCGCGTGCCCGGCGGCCTTGGCTTGTTCGAGCTTCTGGCCGCGCATGGAACCCGAAACGTCCATGACGAACGTGAGGTCGCGCGGCGTCGACCGGCCTGCGGCAGCAGGCGGCGTGATCGTGATCAACGCAAAGCCCGGATCGGAGTCAGGCCGATGCGTCAGTACGGAAACGGCGGCGTTCGAGGCGCCGCGGAGCGGCAGAAGGATGGTCACCTCGCGCCCATCTCCCGACGCGGAGACCACGCGGCGGCCTCCGCGCTCGCGCACCGACAGGCGATGCGTCGGCGAGTACGGCGCGCCGAAGTCGCGTGAGTTGTCATAGGTCAGGTTGAACAGGTTGGCCGTTTCGACGTCATCGGCACCGCCATTCTGCTGTCCGCGAAGAACAGGAATCGCGCCCGGTTGCTGCGCCGGCTCGGTGCCGCGCACATAGTCGATGCGCAGCGCATCCCCCTCGCGCTGGGCGATGCTCTGGAAACGGACAACCACGCGTTTCTCTTCGCCGGGATTGATGGGGAATATCCTGGCGCGCAGCAGGCCGGCGCCCATCCATTCAACCAGCGCCGGGTCGCGAGAGCGCCTGACGATGTCCTCGTAGATCCGCCGGGCATCGGTGGCGTTCATCGTCTCGCCCGAGACGAGTTCACCATTGATAGAGAGCTTGAGATCCTCGAACGCCGAGCCGGCAGGAAGCGGGAAGAGGTAGTCGGCCTCACCGAGCCCACCACCCGTGTTTACGAACGTCTCGTTCACTTCGTAGCGCAGCACGCGGTTCACCATCTCCACGCGCACCTGGCTGGAGCTGCGAATGATCGCGTTGTTGGCGATGCAGGTCCTTGTCGGAAGAACGTCCGGACAGCGGCCCTCTCTGCACGGCGGCGGAACTGGTTGAGGGCACGGCCGTGGAATCAGCCGGCCCTGGGCGCCGGCGGTAGCGGAAAAGACGAGCGAGAGCAGAGCAGCGTGGAGGGTTCGCATACGGACGTCCGGATTAGGGTACGTCTGGGAGACGTCGCCACCTTCAGGACTTGCACACGTTCGGAGACACTAGATCGAAGCCCAGATCGCAAGACCAAAAATCACAACACTTTAGCCTTGGTCGTGGACTTGGCGTCGGTGCGCACTCGCCCCCGTCTCCCGTCCCCCGTCTCCCGTCCCTCGTCTCTATTTCCTTCGCCGCTCCAAGTCGTTCGGCAGCGACGCATAATCGCCCGAACGAAGCAGGACCCGCACGTTGATCAGCACGTGGTCGGCGCGTTCGACCGTCTGCTCGAATGTCTCGCTGCCTTCGCGCATCGCCCAGCCTAACGAGAAGGCGACGGGCGCCGACCGCTCCGCCTGTTGCCGGAGCCGCTCGGCCACCGTGGCCGTTCGGATCGAGTTCACGCCGGCCAGAACGATCAGGAATTCGTCGCCACCCAGCCGGATGACCGGCTCGTCCGATCGCACTTCGCGCATCAGGAACCGGGCCATCCGTTGCAGCACCTGGTCGCCGCTCGCATGCCCGTGGCGGTCATTGTAGATCTTGAAGTGGTCGATGTCGATGAAAATGCACCCCCAGCGCTCCTCCCCTCCGGCGCGGAAGTCCTCCTCGAGATCGAACAGGAAACGGCGGTTGTAGCAGCCGGTGAGCGCGTCGCGCGTGAGCTGTTCGCGGAGCCGGTCTTCCAGTTCCTTGCGCCGGGTGATGTCGAAGAGCACGCCGTGAAATACAACCTCGCCGGTCTCCGGATCGCGTGCCTGATAGGTCGTGTCCAGAACCGTTCGCCGGACACCGTCCGGCCGGATGATTTCGAGCTCGAACTCGCGGACGCTCCCCTCGTTTGCCAGGATCGCCAGTTCTTCATTGCGGCGATTCGGGTCCGCCAGAAGTTGCGGCACCTCGTACCGTTGCAGGTCTTCGAGCGACGCCATACCGAAGATGTCGAGCAGGGCTGCGTTCGCGTCGAGGAAACGGCCCTGGCCGTCGGTGATGTAGATGCCTTCGCCGATGGACCGGATGAGCAGCCGCAGCGTCTCGGGGTCGTCGAGCGAGCGGACACTCCGGCGGTCAATATTCTGCTTGGGGACTTGGGCGTCGCTCATGGGCGGTGTGAGGGTCCCACCAAAAAGGCTTGTGGTCAAGGCTGCTAACTCGAAATTCTGACCTGAGCTGCCCCAAATCGTGCTCCGGAGCCCTCCCAACTCCTTCTCCCAAAGAGCGAAGGGAAGACAGGGTTCGCTGGTCCAAGGATCGCCTCCGGCGAGCCCCGCGACATGTGATGGAGGACCTCGCGACCGAGCAGGAAGTCATTGGAAGTCGGATCGGCGGGCTCGCGGTTGCCGGACGGCCAGGGCTGGCGACGGTGAATCTTCTGGCAGAACCAGCCACTCACTGAGATGTTCAGGGAGGGGAAAGATCCAGAGAGATCTGACCTGATCCTGGTGCAGCGTATCTCACATCCCACATCCCGCATCCATGTTGAGCCGCCGCGACTTCGCCCGCGTTTTCGCCCTGTCCGGGAGCGCCGCTCTTCTTCCCTCGCGCGCCTGGGCGCTGGATGACTTCGACATCGCGACGGCGCCGCTCCCGCCGCGCCCCTTGGGGGGGGCGCCTGACGAGAAGTACTGGCAGGATGTGCGCGCGCGATACCTGCTGCCGCGCGATGTCATCTTCCTCAACGCGGCCAACCTCTGTCCGTCGCCGCTTCCCGTCATCGAGTCGCTGTATCAATCGACGAAGGGGTACGAAGCGAACCCGAGTCCAGCCATCCGCTCCGGACTCATGCGCGACGGCCGCGAAACGGCGCGCCAGCTCCTCGCTGCGATGCTCGGAGCAACTCCGGAAGAAATCGTCATAACGAGAAACACCAGCGAAGGGAACAACTGGGTCTCGAACGGCCTCGCGCTCGGGGCTGACGATGAGGTGATCGTCTTTTCGGACAATCACCCGACGAACCTGACGGCCTGGCGCGAGAAGGCCAAGCGGTTCGGGTTCACGGTGACCACCGTGCAGCACGTCGTGCCGCATCCCGGTGCGCAGTACTACGTGGACCTGTTCGCGAAGGCGATCACGCCGAAGACCCGCCTGATCGGCTTCACGCACCTGACGAGCAACTCGGGCGACCTCTATCCGGCGAAGGAGATCTGCGCGATGGCGCGTGCACGCGGCGTGCTCACGCTCCTCGACGGCGCACAGACCTTCGGCGCGCTCGACGTCAACCTCGGCGACATCAAGCCGGACTTCTATTCTGGCTCGGCGCACAAGTGGCCCTGTGGTCCCAAGGAATGCGGCGTCCTGTTCGTGAACAAGGACGTGCATGATCGCATCTGGCCCAGCGTGATCGGCGTGTACCCGGGCGCGGTCGGGATCTCGCAGAAGCTCGAGGGGATGGGTCAGCGCGACGACGCGCGGCTGGTCGCGTTCGCCGAGTCGCTGCGCTTCCGCGAAGCGATTGGCCGCAAGGTGATCGAGGAACGCCTGCGGCAACTGTCGCAGTTCCTGATCACCGAGCTCCGGAAACTCGACGGCGTTCAGGTCTACACCGATGCGTCACCCGATCGCTCAGCGAACATCGTCGTGTTCAAGCCGGGAGCCCTGGATCCGCGACGTTATGCGACTGCGCTTGGTGAAAAGGACGGAGTGGTCGCGACTGTGCGTGGCGGACAGGACCGGCCCGGGCTGCGCGTCTCGCCGCATCTCTACAACACGATGGCCGAGATGGAGCGGCTCGTGGCGGCCACGAAGAAATACCTGGCGTCCGGCGTCTGACGCCGCTCGACTCGTCAGGTAAAAGACTGAAACACGGAGGACACGGAGGTCACGGAGGCCTTCTCCGGCACGGTGAGGCTCGTTAGGTGTTCACGTTTTTACTGAAGGTTTTTACTCCGTGACCTCTGTGACCTCCGTGTTGAAGGCTTTTCTGGGAGCGTTCCTGTGTGCCGGTTGCCTGGAAAATGCTGCCGCGCAGGAGGGGACAACCGCGTTCACGCACGTCAGTGTGATCGACGGCCGGAGTGCCGAGCCTCGTGCCGATCGCACCGTCGTCATTCGCGGCAATCGAATCGTCGCTGAAGGACCATCGGCATCGGTAACGGTCCCCGCCGGCGCGCGCGTCATCGATGGGCGCGGCAAGTTTCTCATCCCGGGGCTGTGGGACATGCACGTGCACACCGTGATGCCTGGCGGCCGTGATGTGCTCCAGCTCTACATCGCCAATGGTGTTACCGGCGTGCGCGACATGGCCGGCGACTGGCCGACCCTCACGAAGTGGCGTGGCGAGATCGCGCGCGGAACGCTGATTGGTCCGCGCATCGTCGCCTCCGGGCCGTACCTCGAAGGCGGCGACCAGCCCATCCCCCACCTGCTCGTGAAGATGCCCGCCGATGCCGCGCCGGCCGTCGACTCACTCATCAAGCTCGGCGTCGACTTCATCAAGGTGCACGGGCAACTGACGCGCGAGTCGTATTTCGCCATCGCGCGCGCGGCCCGCGCCCGCGGAATTCCCTTTGCCGGACATGTTTCGCGTGCCGTTGGCGCTGCAGACGCCTCGGACTCGGGCCAGGCCAGCATCGAGCACATCCTGGCGATTCCAAATCCTTGCACCCCGGCAGAAGTCACGACGCTCGCACCGAGGTTCCCGGTGCAGGCTGCGTTAGGCCGCTGTGACACGACGGACCAGGCGCCGCTCTACGCGCGTCTCAGGCGAAACGGCACCTGGGTCGTTCCGACGCTCGTGGCGCAGGTCGAGGTTTCGCTGTGGCCGAAGCGCGAACTGCCGGGCGATTCGGTTGCCCGCTACCTGCCGGATTCGCTGAAGGCGTACGTCGCTGGCATCTTCCCGATGGTCGATAGCGTGCCGCCCGATGCGGACGTGAACGGGCGGAAACTGTTCGACAAACGCGTCGCCGTCACCGGAGCGCTCTTTCGCGCCGGCGTGGGCGTAATGCCCGGCACCGACGCTCCGCTGAGGAACAGTCCTCCCGGATTTGGCCTGCATGAAGAGCTGCTGCACTTCACGCGCGCAGGACTCACGCCAGTCGAGGCACTTCGTTCGGCTACGCTGGAACCGGCGAGATTCCTGGGCATGCTCGACTCGCTAGGCACGATTGAAACGGGCAGGATCGCCGATCTCGTCCTTCTCACCGCCAATCCGCTCACCGACATCAGGAATTCGAGTCAAACCGAGATCGTGGTGGCGAATGGCTTGGTATACCGCGTGCAGCGCGACGCGAGCGGACGTTTCGTCTCAGTCAATCGCGAGCGATAGCTGCAAGTGCAAAACGCTCGCCGGCCGAAACCAGCGAGCGTTCAGTCACAGCGTTTAGACTGGCTAGCGCCGCTTTTCGTCGCTCCGGCGACGACTCGCTGGCGCTGGAGACGACTTGTTTCCGCCGGAGAAAGAGAAGCCCAGGATCCAACGAGCCTGATATGGGCGGATTCCTTCAGTGTCGGTATCGCGATTGGCGGCCACACCGGCGAAAAAGTTCTTGTAGCGCCCCACGAGCCCGTATCCGATGTCAACAACGCTCACTGTGTCACCCGTTACCTCCGGCTCGGAGTTCGGGATTTCGAGATCGAAGTGGATCGCGCTGAACTGATACGCGACTTGCAAGAACGGGATGGCCGTGAAGCCTCGCGAGACAGGAATCTCCGTCCCTATCGCGACGCCGGCTTTGGCCGTCAGCATGTTGGTCGTGAGCTTCGAGTCCACGTCAAAGTCCCAATCATCGCGCTGGAAGCCAAGGCCGATGAGCGGACACACCTGGAAGCGGGATGTTCCGAGCACCAACGAGAAACGCAGGTCTGCTTCGTAGCCAGACACGTCCTCGTTGATGTCGCGAAGCCGGCCGCCGAGCGTTATGCCACCGAACGTCGCCGCGAGCCCCTGCGTGTTGCCGACATTCAGCTTCCCGTATTCGTAAGCAATGCTGGTGCCTCGCGGCGTTCCGTGACATGCCTGTCCGCTCGCTATGCCCGGGGCAGCCGCCACCATTGTCAGGCCGATGCCGTAGATGACCAAGACTCTCATGTTGGTGACTCCAGCCCGGGTTCTCGGAAAATGTGATTCACCAGTGCGCCCTCGGCGACCGTGTGATCCGTTGTCAGGCGCGCCACTGCCGTCTAGCGTGTGCGACATGCGGATCATCTCCTCTGGAACGTGAGCTGGTAGGTGCCAAAGAGAGGGACACTCGGTGCGATGGTGAACTCATCGCCGGTCCGATCGCCGGTGATGGCGCGACCGAAGGCCTTCAGCGTCAGCTTGCCGGTCTTGCTGTCGTATTTGTAGGTGCCAGCATACGACTTTGTCGGTTTCGATTGCCCGGTGGCCGTGACGAGGCTGTAGATCGCGATCACGCGGCCGGTGCTGATCAGGTCTGCTCCGGTGTCGCAATCACCCGTCTTCGGCCCTCGAAGCAACTGAAAGTGCATCGACCCGAACGTCAGTCGATCAGTGCTCGGTGGTGGTAGTGGGTATCCGGGCGTGGGTATCGGCTGACCGTTGACCAGGATGAGGTTCCAGGAACCATTCATGCCAACGTCGGCCCGGACTACGCACGGGTCGATGATCCCGCAGCCCGAACTGAACGCGACTCCCATGAGTATCAGCCCTCGTCGAGCCCAACTCGCGAGCGACATAGCAAGCCCTCTCGTAACTGCGTGTCGAATTCAGGCGCATGATGCAACGAAGGCGACAACCTGTGAGAGAATCCTCATCTGCGCAAGCTTCACCTACGACACCCTTTCCGCACAGACTTAGCGACCAGGCACGAAGCGCCATCTCCCGTTCACCGAAGCGCTGACCGTCACCGCGCCGGGAGAAACCGGCGTTGGCGCGGCGCCTGCTTGCATCCGCATCGCCATGTCGCCGGCGTAGAACGGCCGGTACTCGCCGGGCTGCGTTCCCAGCTCGATGAGCTCACCGAGCCGGCCACCTGCTGCGGCAGCCATGACTTCCGCCTGACGGCGCGCATTGGCAACGGCATCGCCAAGTGCCAACGCCTGCGCCGGGTTGCGATCCATGAGATCGTACTGCAGCGAGTTGATGTTGTTCGCGCCCGCTCCGAGCCCGGTGTCGATGATCCGGCCCACCTGGTCGAGCTGCCGCGTTGTGACGGTGACCAGATTCGACGCCACGTAATGCGTGTCGGGCGGCGTCCGACCCGTGTATTCAAGACCCAGCGAGTAGCGCGCGGTGGCGATGTCGCGCTCGGCGACGCCCATCCGCACGAGCGCCGCACGGATCGCGGTCATGCGATCGGCATTGGCCGACGCGGCCGCTGCGGGTGTGCGAGCGCGTGTCTCGACACCGAGGACGATCGTGGCCTTATCCGGCGCCATTTCGCGACGGCCCTCGCCGGACGCGGTGATGATGGGCGTAATCTCGCGCGGGATATTTGTCTGTGTTTGCGCGGGCAGCGAACACGCGGTCAGGACCGCGGCAATGGCTGGAAGGACTGAAACACGCACTGGAACCTCCGTTCGATGTGACGATTGGGCGTACCCGATGAGTGGAGCAGCGTGCCAACATCGAGCGCGCCAGACGTCTGTCGTCGCTAACTTTATAGCGCGCCGCTCCCCATAAGACGTTTTCGCGCCGGAAACTTGCACACTCGCCAGCAAACACATGCAGCCCACCGCCACCAGCCCGCACGTGTCTTCTTCGCTCGACGAGCTTTGCACTAACACGGTCCGCGCCCTGGCGATGGACGCCGTGCAGCAGGCGGAGAGTGGACACCCCGGCGCTCCGATGGCGCTCGCACCGCTCGCGTACCTCCTCTACACGCGCCACCTCAAGCACAATCCGGCCGACCCCGACTGGCCTGACCGCGATCGACTCGTGCTCAGCAACGGCCACGCGTCCATGCTGCTGTATGCGTCGCTGCATATGTCGGGTTACGCACTTCCCCTCGACGAGATCCGGAACTTCCGGCAGTGGGGAAGCCTGACGCCGGGTCACCCTGAGCACGGACTCACACCAGGCATCGAAACCACCACCGGTCCTCTGGGCCAGGGATTTGCGAACGCCGTGGGAATGGCTGCCGCCGAGGCGCACCTTGCCGCGGTCTTCAATAGACAGGGACATCCGATCATCGATCACCACACCTGGTTCATCTGCAGTGATGGCGACCTGATGGAAGGACTTTCGCACGAAGTGGCGAGTTTTGCCGGTCATTTCGGGCTGGGCAAGTTGATCGGGTTCTATGACGACAACCAGATCACGATCGACGGATCGACCGATCTCACGTTCAGCGACGACAGCGCCAGACGGTTCGAAGCGTACGGATGGCACGTCCAGCGGGTGGCGGACGTGAACGACCGGGACGCACTCGAATCGGCCATCTCCGCCGCGCGCGCCGAAACGACCCGGCCATCGCTGATCGTCGTCAAGACCGTGATCGGATTCGGTTCGCCGAACCGCGCCGGTACCGCCAAGGCTCACGGTGAAGCGTTAGGCGTGGAAGAGGTGAAGCGATCCAAGGAGGCACTCGGCTGGACGGCCACGGAACCGTTCACCGTACCGGCCGAAGCGGTGGCTCACTGGCGGCGTGGCAACGCGGCGCTGGCGTTCGCCAACGATGCGTGGCGTCGTGCTCTGATCGCGTACGCCAAAGCCTATCCAACAGACGCGAAGGAACTGGGCCGGCGCCTCCAGGGAGAACTGCCCGGCGGATGGCAACAGGCGATTCCCACATTCTCGGCCGAGAATGGGAGCGTGGCCACGCGCGCCTCGTCAGGCGTCGTGTTGAACGCATTGGCAGCCAAGGTCCCCGATCTGATTGGTGGGTCCGCGGACTTGAGCGGCTCGAACCTCACCATCATCAAGGACTCGCCCACTTTCAGCGCGAAGAATTACGCGGGACGCAACATCCATTTCGGCGTGCGCGAGCACGGCATGGGCGGGATCATGAACGGGATGGCGCTGCATGGAGGCGTTATTCCATATGGCGGCACGTTCCTGATCTTTGCCGACTACATGCGTCCCGCCATTCGTCTCGCCGCGCTGATGCATCAGCGCGTGATCTATGTCTTCACGCACGACTCGATCGGGTTGGGTGAAGATGGACCCACGCATCAGCCGGTGGAGCACCTCACCGCGTTGCGGACGATTCCCAACATGACCGTGATCCGTCCGGGCGACGCGGGCGAGGTAGCCGAGGCCTGGCGCGCCGCCTTGTTGCACAAGACCGGACCGGTGGCCCTGGTGCTGACGCGCCAGAAGGTGGCGTTCATCGATCGCGCGCATCGCGGTTCGGCGAGCGAACTGGCGCGTGGCGGGTACGTGCTGGACGCCGGCGCCAAGCGATCGGAGCCCGACCTTGTCCTGATTGCGACCGGATCAGAAGTCGGGCTGGCCCTCGAGGCGCAGAAGCACATCGAGGAGAGCGGGCGCGCGGTGCGCGTCGTGAGCATGCCGTGCCATGAGTTCTTCCTGCAGCAGCCGGCCGAGTATCAGGCCTCGGTTCTGCCCGAGGGCGTTCGGCGCATCGTGATCGAGGCCGCGCACCCGATGTCGTGGCATCGGTTCATGCGACACGGCGACGTGATGATCGGCATCGATCACTTCGGCGCGTCGGCTCCGTATCAGCGCTTGTATTCGGAGTACGGGATCACCGTTGACGCGATTGTTGAAGCAGCGAAATAGCACTCCTCTCGTCCGTCAGACACTCCGATGACGTAGAGCGCTCCGTTATTCGAGCGGATGGCGCCAGCGCAGACCCGGGAACCGGGCAAAGTCACGGTCGCTGGTTATCCACTCGCATCCATGCTCGATGGCCAGGGCTGCCAGATACGCGTCTGGCGCAAGATTGCCCCGGGCGTTGGCACGCGCACACAGGTGGGTGAAAATCTCCCAGTGCCTCGCACCTGGTGCCACCTGGACCGCGTTAGGTTGCTGGCGTAACGCTTCGACAAACCCCAGTGCACTGGCGATGGGCGTGGGAGGAGCAAAGACTCGCGGATGCGTCAGAATGCGAATCGCCCCGCTCAGGACGAGATCAGACAGGGCGAATGCCTCGCGCGACCTGGCCACCCCGTGGAGCCAATCGCGGTACTCGGCGTGACGCGGTGCTGCCTCGCGAAAAGCGTATACGAGAACGTTGACGTCCGGCAGGATCACCGCGCACGTCCCCTGGTTCGGGACCCTCTCGGCGGTGACGGTTCCGCCACGTTCCGCGGCCTGGCTGGATCAGTGACGTAGTCGAGCGGTTCCTCCATCAGGTCGAGGAGTGCAGCCGTGTCGTCCAGGTCGACACCGGGTCGCAGTATGCCCCCGGGGAAAGTGGGCAGCGCAATGGCGGTGTGCGATCCGCGTGCGGGAGCCAGCGCAGCCCGCACTGCATCCGAGATGAAATCGTTCAGTGAGCGGCCGCTGGCTGCGGCTCGCGCCTTGGCCCGCCTGAGCAGATCGTCCTCGAGTCGGATGGTGGTCCGCATGACATTTTAATGTCACTGCATGGCAGCTTGATGTCAACAGCGACCAATACCCAGAGAGCGTGCTCAAGCGTCCCGCTCCACTGGCAGCAACGGTTTCAGGACATAGTTTGTCTATCCCCTAGACTAACAATGCCCATGGCGCCTCGACGCGACCTCCTTCCCGGCACGCTCGACATGCTCGTCCTCAAGACGCTGAGCGTGCAGCCCATGCACGGCTATGCGGTCGCGCGGCAGATCGAACGCGTCTCTGATGATGTCCTCCGCATCGAAGAAGGCTCGCTCTACCCTGCCCTGCAGCGCATGCGCCAGAAGGGCTGGATCAAGTCCGAGTGGCGCCAGACCCCGAACAACCAGCGCGCCCGCTACTACACCATCACCACGGCGGGCCGAAAACAACTCGGCGCCGAGGAAGCCGGATTCGCCCAACTGCTCGTCGCGATAAGTCGAGTGATGAGGAAGGCGTGATTCGTGACTCGGCACCTTCTGATGCTTGTTGCCCGCTGCTGATGCCTGTTGTCTGATGCCCTGGTGACCACAATGCGTGAATTGCTGACCCGACTCCTCGACTGGCTCCGCCGCGATAAGCTCGAAGCCGAGCTGCGCGACGAACTCAGGTTCCACCACTCGTCGCTCGAACGTGATGCGCACGCCGAGGACCCGATCGCGGCCCGGCGCCGGCT
>CAZSNV010000113.1:0-14333 GCA_964608035.1 uncultured Gemmatimonadaceae bacterium
CAACCCCGCGAAACGCATCCGCGTTGCTTAACGTTCAGCTGTTACAGTCCACTAGCAGCCGCCCCCAGGCGCCGGTTCCTCGCCCCGACGCGTCGAATAGCAACCATATTGTCCAGCGATGACGACTGAGAACCCGCTCGCAGCGCTCGCCGAACGCTGGGGGACAGCCCAGGCCGCGGAACGCGCGAACTTTCAGCCGTATCTCGGAGCTGTGCGAGGCACTCGACGTCGAGCGCCCGGGGCCTGCAGGGAGTGGTTTTCAGTTCGAGCTGCCGATCAAGGTCATCACGCGTGACGGCGTCGAGGTCACGAACTTCATCGACTGCTACCGGCGCGACTTCTTCGGCATCGAGGCAAAGGACGAGGAATCTGGAAAGTCGACGGACCTGTTGCTCCGCCGCGCGTTCGGCCAGGTCCGCAACTATGTGACGTACGCGCCGGGCGGGCTGCCGCCCTTCGTCATGGTAATGGACGTAGCGAAGACGCTCATCGTATGGGACCGGTGGAGCGGCAACTACGGCGACTGGCACGCCGGGCGGCGGATCGACCTTCGCAACCTTCACGAGCGCGCCGAAGATGCCGCATTCCTGCGGACCATTTGGACCGATCCGCAGTCCCTCGATCCGCGTGCAAAGTCGCAGGCAGTCACCAAGGAGGTTGCTGGGCATCTGGCGAACCTCGCACGCGCACTCGAAGGCGAGGGGTACGATCAGGAGCTGGTGGCGCGGTTCATCATGCGCTGTGTCTTCACCATGTTCGCCGAGGACATCGGACTGTTGCCTGGCGAGCCATTCCGCCAGGTACTCGAACGTTGCCTTGATGACCCTTCATCATTCCCTGAGCAGGCGACGGACCTGTGGAAGGCGATGGATGCGGGCGGGAGGTTCGAGTACAAAAAGCTGCTCTGCTTCAACGGTCATTTCTTCCGCGACGCCGAAACGTTGCCGCTGTCGAAGACCGCGCTCATCACGCTCGGCCTCGCCGCGGCATCCGACTGGCAGCACGTCGAGCCCGCGATTTTCGGCACGCTGCTCACACGTGCGCTCGACCCAAAGGAGCGTCACCGGCTTGGCGCCGAGTTCACGCCGCGTGAGTTCGTAGAGCGTGTGGTGCGGCCGACGGTGGAGGAGCCGATCCGTGAGCGTTGGGTGGCCGAGCAAGCTGTGGTGCTGCAGTTGCGGGAGGCGGGGAAGAAGAAGGAGGCCGAGAAGCGGTTACGCGCCTTTCACGACTGGATGAAGGGGCTCCGGTTTCTTGATCCCGCGTGTGGGTCGGGGAATTTCCTGTACGTCACGATGCACATAGTGAAGCGGATCGAACTGGAGGTGCTGGGCGAGCTGGAGGAAGTGACGGGGAAGCGCGAGCTGTTGTTCGACGAGGTGCATCCCAAGCAGTTCTACGGAATCGAGATCAAGCTGTGGGCGCGGGAGATCGCGGAGCTGGTGTTGTGGATCGGCTATCACCAGTTCTGGAAGGCACATCATCATCATCGGCCGAAGGAGCCGATCCTGGAAGATACGGGGACGATTGAGTGTCGGGATGCCGTGCTGGCCTTCGATGACATAAGACGCGATCCGTCGCAGGATCGGCCCGATCCAACACCTCGGATCAAGCATCCTGTCACCGGAGAGCTGGTGCCGAATCCTGCCGTGAAGTTGAAGTACCTGCAGTACGTGAATGCGCGACCGGCGGAATGGCCGAAGGCGGACTTCATTGTCGGAAACCCGCCCTATATGGGCGTCGGCCGACAGCGCGAGGAATTTGGTGACGGCTACGTCGACGCACTTCGGCTCGCCTATCGGGACGTGCCCGATGCGACGGACTTCGTTATGTACTGGTGGCATCGGGCGGCTGGTGAAGTGGGCGCCGGACGAACATTGCGGCGGGACTGATCACAACGAGCTCGATCACCCAGGTTCAAAACCGCAAACTGATTGCCGATGCCGCGAAAAATGGCGCCCGTATCTGCTGGGCCGCGCCAGATCACCCATGGGTTGATGAGAGTGGAGAAGCCGACGTTCGGGTTGCGATTACGGTGATCGCCCTGAATCCAACACACGGTATCCGCGTCGACGTACGTGACGACGCCACGGTGTCGGCTGAAACACGTGTCCCACGGCTGAATTTCGATTTGAGCGTTCATGCCGACGTCCCAGCGGCTGCTGCCGTTCCGCTTGTTGCCAACACGGGGCTCGCCTCAGACGGTGTCAAGCTTCACGGCAAGGGGTTCATTCTGGGTGCCGAAGAGGCGAATGCGTTGCTGGCGAGGGACGGACGTAACAGTTGGGTAGTCAGGCCTTATCGCAACGGCCGTGACATGGCTCATCGGCCCAGAAACCACTATGTGATTGACTTCGCCTTGATGAGTGAAGAGGAGGCGAGAGCGTTTGTAGTGCCATTTCAACTCGTGCTCGATCGTGTCAAACCACAGCGCCTCGCAAACAATCGAGAGTCCTACGCACGACTCTGGTGGCGCTTCGGCGAGCCGCGGGCCGAGTTTCGACCAAGTCTTCGGGGGGTCGATCGCTACATCGTCACTGTGGACACTTCTCGGCGGCGGTTCTTCACTTTTGTCGCGCCCGAAACAGTTGTGGACGACAAATTGGTTTGTATTGCATCGGCCGAAGCGTGGGTCCTAGGTATACTCTCCTCTCGCGTGCACTTGCTCTGGGCGCTCGCGGCAGGCGGACGCTTGGGCGTCGGTAACGATCCGGTCTACGTCAAGACGCTCTGCTTCGATCCTTTCCCGATGCCAGATCCGGCGGCCGCGATTCGTTTACAGGTTGCGGATCTAGCCGAGAGACTCGAGACCTTTCGCAGGACCGCTATCGATCGCGACAAAACCGTCACGATGACTGGTATGTACGGCGTTGTCGAGAAATTGAGATCTGGTGAGGCGCTAACGGAGAAGGAGCGCAAGATCCATGAGATTGCCGCCTGCGGGGTGCTCAAGGACATGCACGACGAGCTCGACGCGCTTGTCGCCACGGCATACGGCTGGGAGTGGCCCCTCGAGAAAGAAGTCATCCTGGAACGCTTGGTCGCGCTCCACAACGAGCGTGTCGCCGAGGAAAGGCAGGGAAGGTGCGCTGGCTCCGCCCAGAGTACCAGATTCCCCGCTTTGGCAAGGATCTCGCTCCGGCCCCCTCGGAGCTCGACCTCACTGAGACCGCGCCCGTCGCAACGAAGAAGGAGAAGCGCGCGGAGTGGCCCGCGGACGTCATCAGCCAGATCGGCGCCGTCAAGAAACTCCTGTCGTCACAAGCCCTCACCGTCGCCGAAGTGTCCGGCCACTTTTCCGGCGCCAAAGTCGAGATAGTCCGCCGACACCTGGACATCCTCGAAGTAATGGGCGAAGTGCAGAAGAATCCGGACGGGCGGTATCAGGGCGCGGCGTAGGACCCGCTGCTGTCGCGGAGCTCAGGCTCAGCTACTCGCTGCGCCGCATCCAACCACCTGATGTTTGCCATCGCGGAAATCGACTCTCCAAGTTCCGCCGCGAGGCGCAGGCGCACGTGCAGTTCCCATCGCTGCCGCTCCTTCACGCTGCCGGGAGGTGCGCCACCCTCCGGCCCCGTGAGCGTGATCAGCCCAGTGTCGTCACACGACACACGCCCGGCCAAAGCGGGATCCGCGGCCAGCGCCGCGCGCAAACGCTCGTGCGGGAGAGTGCTCACGAAATCGTCTGGTAACAGCGGAGTCAGAAAGGTCGTGTCCATGCGCCGCACAGTAATACATGACACTCATTGTTCACCATCATCCCAACGCGTGCGGATCATTCCGCTGCGCTCTATCGCGGTGGTCGCGACGAAGAGCGCATGACCGCGCATGACGCTGACGCGCCTCCTGTTGGAGCGGCCTCGCATCGTCGCCAACTTCCCGTGTCTCTCGCCGGACTGACACGATGCCGACTGAACCAATCGTTCTCACTCGTGAAGAACTGTACCAGAAGGTCTGGTCCGAGCCGCTGCGGACTCTCGCCAAGCAGTTCGCCATTTCCGATGTCGCGTTGGCGAAGCGATGTCGGAAACTGAACATCCCTCTTCCCGGTCTCGGATACTGGGCGAAAAAGGCGGCGGGTTACAAGCTCAGGCAGAAGGCACTCCCGTCTTTGCCGCCGAGCAGCACGGCGGCCGGAGAACGAATCGTGTTCCAACCTTCGCGCCCGGAACCAACCCCTCCAGAAGTTCCTCAGGCCGTCGCTCAGCAGGAAGCGTTCGAGCGGGATCCCGCGAACCGCATCGCGGTCGCAGACACCCTACGATCCCCTCATCCGCTGGTCCGAGCGACCGCTGAAGCAACTCGTCGCGCTGGGAAGGCACCCACCGATTGGGTGAATGGCGGAAAGGGCTGTCTCGACATCCAGGTGACCCGCGCAACCGCCGATCGAGCGCTCCGGATCCTTGACGCCGTGGTAAAGGCGTTGCATGAGCGAGGTTGGCCGGTTGCTGTCGAACCGGACTACCCCTTCAAGGCATACGCCAGCATTCTCGGTCAACGAGTGCCATTCGGAATCCGGGAGCGCATCAAGAAGATTGCGAACGAGCCAGCAAAGGCTGTTCGATCAAGCTACGACGGCAAGTGGTACACACCGCACCAGTCGAAATACCGGGATGAGCCTACCGGTCGACTTTCCCTCGTCCTTCGATCGCATTGGGAAAGAGCGACAGCGGTAGAAGCGAGTTGGGACGAATCGCCACCCGGACTACTCGAAGACCGACTGAACGACTTCATGATCGGCGCCGTGTCTTACGCCGACCATTGGCGCGAGTGGGAGCGACGGCGCGAAGAGGGAGAGCGTCTCCGCATGGAAGCCGAATTGCGAAGAGCCGAAGAAGTGCGGCGCCGCCAGGCGGAAGCTGCCCGTCTCAGCGAGCTTGAAGAGGAGGCCGACCGCTGGCATCGTAGCCGCATGCTTCGGGCATATCTGGACGCGGTCCGATCGTCGGTGGACCAGTCGCACAAGCTTGCGGACCCTTCGCTGCAGACATGGCTCGATTGGGCGACCGATCAAGCCAATCGCTTGGATCCGCTCCCAATCCGCGCTCCCGCGTTGGGCAACACAACGACGTCATGACCTCAGAGCGGCACGTTGCCTCATGGCCTCTGGGCAAAAAGGAGGGGAGTTCAAAATGGCGAAGAAAAGCAGAGGCGGAAGAATGACCGCGGCGAAGAAGCGTGCTGCGAAGGCCCCCGGGGGACGCGGTCCCGTCAAGAAGCGCAAAGCAGGCAAGAAGGTCATGAAGACGTAAGAGCAGATCGCAATGATGTCCATGACCATGGGGGCCGTTTCGCGACGGCCCTCATTGTCTTGGAGCTGTTGGCGCACTGGGGTCGCTAAACGTTAGGCGGACACATAGCGCACGCGCAACCAGCAGCACTGGCGCGGAGGCCAGCCATGGCGGTGTTCAAGCACCCGGAAGACTTCACGGGCCTCGTCGGTTGTCTTGGGATTGCGATCGGCCTGCCCATCGCGTTGTTCATGGGCACGTCCCGCGACCCACGAGTTCTCGGTGGGCTTGCAGCATGCGTGGCACTGCTTGTCCTGTCCTTCCGGCTGTCATCAAAACGGCCGTCCAAACCGGTCGGCAGCGATGACTTCATTCCAAGCCGGCCGTATCGCGACGAAAAGGCCATTCGAGCGAAGTTGAAGCCGGGTGTTTCGTTCAAGGCGCACGGCAGCGCCGGCACACCCATGGAAGGCATTTGCTTCGCCATCATCGACGACTTCACGATTGAGGCCAGCGTTGGGTACGCCGCCCAGCCCGGCCGGCGAGAACGAGGACCATTCCCGATCGCCAACATCGACGAGGTTAATGATTGAGATTGAGTTCAACCTGTCTCCTGGAATCCTCGAGCAGTTGGCGTTGGCGCTGCTGCTCGTGCTCGTTCTGGTCCGCTACCGGGCGATGATTCCGCTCATGTATGTCTTGCTCGTTGCGCTCTACCTCGGCTCCCGTGTCGTGAAGGAGGTCAAGCCACTCGTCGTGGCAGGGACATCGGGCGCGAGCACTCCGATTCTCGTGATCGCGATCCTGAGCGTGTCCGGCCTGGTGCTGTCATTGATCGGGCGAGGCTATGACAAGGCTCCGCAGGGCAGGTAAGCGCTACCTGCGGAAGAGCGACCGAACGAGCGCAGCCGGGACTCCGGCGATGACGGCGGCCAACACGGAAGCACCGATCACCGAGAGACGAGCCGAGCCTTGCAGGCGCCCATTGGGCGGGAAAAGCGCAGCGAACACCACGACCACGAGCCATACCACGATCGCCATCAGCATGACAGCGGTGACGAGCCTGACGCGCGCACTGACATTTGCCTTTTGCGAGTAAAGCTGCCAGACACTGAACAGCAGCACCGCGTTGAGCGCGAGCATTATAGCATTCGCCACCAGGTTGGCGGTACCGATCGTCGGCACCAGGCGATACAGGTATTCCGTTTGCCCATCAGGATTGATGGCGTTGGTGACATTGGCGAACGACCCGATCACGCCCAACACACCGACGACCGTCGTGATGCCGATGCGAGTGGTGGGGGAAACGCGATCGACCGCTTGAGACACGCGATCGCCAACCGCCCTGAGCATCGGCGGGGGCACGCGCACTGGGTATTTCGGGTCCGGGTGACCCGCCTTCGATGACGCCACCTGGGCCACCGAGTCCAGGCCACTCGGTCGCACCCCTGTGCGCTCCAGTCCGCGAATGATGCGCGGGAAGATCGCGTCCACACTCCCATCCGGGATGGCGATGGATACCGAAGCGCCGAGGGCCATACGAAAGTCCCCCTGCCGCTGCACCGCTTCGTGGCCCACGCCGAGCCTGAGGGGGATGAACGGCTTCCTTGCCTCGTGCGCGCGGACGATCTCGGCCACGACCGTCTGCGACTGGAGCGAAAATGGTGAGATGATGAGCACGACGGCCTGCGTGGATTCCAGTTCCTCATCGATCTGGCGCAGGTACGAGGGACCCGGATCAGAGTCATCCTCATAGCACCAGGTCGTATAGCCGGCTGCGTTCAGCGCGCGCGCGATCGCGAGCGCAACGGGCGCATCCTCGTCGGCATGGCTGATGAAGACGTCGCGCATCCTAACCGTACCACTCCGCTTCGCGCAGGAGGCGCAGCCACTCCCGCTGGTCCACCTGCAGGACGAACTCCGTCAGGCGCATCGTCCAGTACACCTCCACCGGATTGCCGCGCGCCAGCAGGAGTCGCTCACTCAGCTGCGTGAGCGCCCCATGTCGGGCACGGGATCGCGTGGCGTTGCGAGAACTCTCGCGTGCACCCTGCTGCGTGCGGATACCCGCCCACATCGCGGGGAGGCCGATGGCCGCCGCCGAAAGCCAGATGCCCACGGTCGCGAGCGAATCGGTCCCGGCGTCGGCGATCAGAGTCAGCACCACCTGCAGGATCTCGAGAAAGACGGCTCCGAAGAAAAACAGCGGAAGCGCGCGGGAGCCGAAGTGGCCTTGTTCCATGGACGCGCGCAGGAAATAGTCCCGTTGCGGGCTGAGTCGTTTCCGGTCGTAGTACGTGGCAAGCGCTTCGAGTGCGGCAGGATCTGGCGGAGTCCTCCCGACGTCGTCACGCAGCCCCGGGACATCCTCCTTTCCCGCGATGGCGACGATGTCTTCATATCGCAAGGTTCGTGCACGATCAACGTCGAGTCGCAGTCGCTGGACCCAGTCCTGGCGCTCGCGCTCGTCGGCGCTCCAGATCGCGGGATCCAGGAGGTAGAGAAACTTCAGGGCGCGCAGTTGCTCGGCTCGGCATCGCTCGAGCAACCAGTTCTCGTGCCGGTAGGCGAAGAGGCCGCGCAACACGGCCGCCGCAGTGATTACGAGCGTCACGCTCTGTGCAATGAGGATCTGCTGGCCGAGCTGCGCCGCGCCTAGCACATGGCCGACCATGCCCACGATGGAGAGCAGGATGGAAATGGTGCCGAAGGTCGTGGCCCACCATGTGATGCGCCGGAACGAACGCTGGTGCGCCATGGCCAGGTTGTCGGCCACCCTGAACGGCTTCGTGAGTTCGGCGCCGAGGCTCTCGAGCGCCGCCCGGAGAGCCGGCGCAGACGCGAGCGCCGCAAGCTCCTCGACGGAGTCGTGCATGTCGGCCCCACTCGCCGTCGTCCGCCTTGCGGTCATTCGTTAGTTCGGCCGCCGGGTGGCAGGATGCGGTAACCCAGCGCGATCACCGCGCGCAGCGTCTCCATGGCGGCGTTGCGGTCGTACTGGCGCTCCGAGTCCGAAAGCTCGTCATACGGGACCAGCGACGGATGCAATCGGCGCGCATCGTCTCGCTCGGGACCGAACGTCCACCCATCGGCGAGGCGCTGCCGCTGCCAGACCTCGTGCGCATGCCGTGCCAACGTCTCGGTGAGCGCGAGGAGCTCGCTGGGGAGCGCGATGTCGCTCGTGTCTATGGGGATCGGGCTCGGTGTCATTCCAGAGATGGAGGGGCCAGCCAATGATGCGCCCCGACGTTCCCCGGCGCCACGGCCCTATCCACCCGGGGCGCGCGGCCGGTGGCGAGTCTGCGCCTCTGGGTCTTCGGTGAAACCAGACATCCGGCGTGCCGTATGGGAAGCCAATAGGACGGCAGGGAAGCCTGAAACCATTGCGTGAAACAAACTCCTGCAATACCCTCGTATGGGAACCCAATAGGACACACACATGGCTGAAAAGCTGGACGTGAAACAGGGCACGCTCGCGCTCATGATCCTCAAGACCATTGAGGTGATGGGGCCGCTCCACGGCTACGGCATCGCACGCCGTATCGAGGAGACCAGCAAGAACCGCCTCTCGCTCAATTACGGCACGCTGTACCCGGCGCTGCTCAAGTTGGAGCAGGAAGGGTTCATCAAGCCGGAGTGGGGGCAATCCGAGAACAACCGCCGCGCGAAGTTCTATGGCCTCACGGCCGCGGGGCGCAAACAGCTGGCTCGCGAAGCGCGGGAATGGCACGAGACTGCTGACCTGATCGCCGCCTTTCTCGCACCACGCAGGGAGACATGATGAGATACGTTCGCGCCGCATTCTCGCGCATCGCCGGATTCTTCACCGGCCACCGCGATGACGATGATGTCCGTCGCGAGATGGAGGCGCATCTCGATATGGAGACGGCCGAGTTCATCCGGCGCGGCATGCATCCCGACGAAGCGCGCCGGCAAGCGCTGCTCGTCTCCGGCGGCCTGACGCAGGCCTCCGAAGCAGTACGGGCCCAGCGCGGACTCCCCTGGCTCGAAAGCCTGGGCGCTGACATCAAGTACGCGTTTCGCTCGCTGCGTCACAGTCCTGCCTTCACCACGGTCGTCGTGCTCACCCTGGCACTCGGCATCGGCGCGAACACGGCCATCTTCAGCGTCGTCCGCGCCGTGGTGTTGAAGCCCCTGCCACACCGTGACGGGGAACGCCTGGTGTACCTTCGGCAGTCGATGGACGGACCTGGCGGCGAGAACCTTCTCTTTTCGGTGCCCGAGGTCCGGGATTTCCGCGATGGCGCGAAGTCGCTGGGCGGCATCGCCGAGTACTCTCCCTTTTCATTCACGCTTCGCGGTGAGACTGATGCCGTTCGCGTCAGGGCGGGCCTGGTCACCGGCAACTTCTTCGACGTGATGGGCCTGTCGCCGATCCTTGGTCGCGTGACGTTGACCAGCGACGACGGGCCCGGTGTTGCGCCGGTGATGGTGCTGACGCACGACTACTGGCAGAGACGGTTCAGCGGCGATTCCGCCATTGTCGGAAAGCAGGTGCGGGTGGATGGCAGGTCGGTGATGGTAATCGGAGTGATGGAGCCGGCGCCGTATTTTCCGGACCGCGTCGACGTGTTCCTCAACATGGTGAACAGCAGCCACCACCTGAGCGCCATGATGGTGCAGGGGCGCACCCATCGCATGACGGAAATGGTGGCGCGGCTGGTTCCCGGTGCAACGGTGGCGCAGGCGCGATCCGAGGTGGCAGCGATCCGCGGGCGCGTCACGGAAGAGTTCAAGGAGGCGTACGACCCGGGCTCGCACTACCGCGTGGCGCTCATGCCGTTCCGTCAGGCGTTAGGCGCTCGGGCCCAGCTGACGCTGTGGCTGCTCATGGGTGCGGCGGCATTCGTCATGATCATCGCGGCCGCCAACGTCGCCAACCTCACCCTCATGCGCGGCGTCTGGCGTGAGCCCGAACTCGTGGCACGCGCCGCACTCGGCGCCGGCGCGGGCCGGTTGCGGCGGTTGCTGCTGGCGGAGAACCTCCTGCTGACGTTGATGGGCGGCGTGCTGGGTGTGGCAATCGCCGTTGGGGGCGTGGGGTTGTTGATCTCGCTCGTCGACCGGTATTCGGCGCGGGCCGGTGAGATCCGTTTGGACGGAATGGCCCTGAGTTTCACGTTCCTCATTTCGGTGACGCTCGCGGTGGTGCTGTCGCTCATGGCATCGCTGCCGAAGGAAGGCGCGTTTGCCTCGATGATTTCCGCCGGCGGACGGCGCATCAGTGGCAGTCTCCGCCGGCAACGGCTGCAGCGGAGCCTGGTGGTCGCGCAGGTCGCGGTCTCCGTCGTGCTCCTTGCCGGCGCGGGTCTGCTCACCCGCACCATGATGCGGCTGTCGCAGGTGGAGACGGGCCTTCGCACCGAGGAAGTCCTGACGATGGATGTTCCGCTCCTCGAGCTCTCGACGATGTTTGTGCCGGGTGCCGATGCGGCGGCCAAGGAACGGTACGATCGCATGATGCGAGAGATCCGGGCGGTCCCCGGTGTCCTGGATGTTGGACTCGGGGGCCTGGCCCCGCTGCGCCGGTCGTCGGTCGCTTTAGAGGTGAAGGCCGAGGGCAAGGCGCTTGCCGTGGGCGAAGCGGTGCCGCGCGCTGAAATGCGCACGGCCAATCCCGAGTACTTCGGCGCCGCCGGGATTCCCATCGTGAAGGGTCGGTCCTTCGCGTCTACGGACCAGGCAACCTCCGGCCTGGTGGTCATCATCAACCAGACGCTCGCCGACCGTTACTTCCCTAACGAGGATCCGGTCGGGAAGCGCATCGCCTGGACTGGAGAACTCCTGAAGTTCACGCCGTTGCGGGAAGACTGGCGCACGATCGTCGGCGTCGCCGGCAATACGCAGGACGGTGGACTGGACGCGGAGCCGAGGCCGGTGATGTTCCTGCCGTTCACACAGATGATCGCGATCGGCGGTGGGTTCGTCGTCCGGGCTGAGCGCAATGCGGCGGCACTTGCCCCGGCCGTGACGCGCATCATTCATGGCATCGCGCCGAACGCGCTGATCGAAAACGTCATGACCGTCGCGCAGATCAAGGACGAGAGCGTGGCGCCCCGCCGCTTGAATGCGGCGCTCGTCTCGTCGTTCAGCCTCCTGGCGGTGATCATTGCCGCCGTCGGGATCGCGGGTGTGCTGGCCTTTTCTGTCAGCGCCCGGACGACCGAGATCGGCATCCGGATGAGCCTTGGCGCCGATCGCGGGCGGGTGGAGCGGATGATCCTCAAGGAGGGCGGCGTGCTGCTGCTGGGCGGTCTCGCGATCGGCGTGATCGGCGCGGTGTTTGCCGCACGAGTGATTCGCGGCCTGCTGTTCGGCGTCGAACCGCACGACCCCCTCACGCTGCTCGGGGTCGCGCTCATGATGGGGATCATCGGGATCGTCGCGTGCTGGATTCCCGCGCTCCGTGCCGCGCGGATCGATCCGGCAATCACCATGCGCGCCTAGGGGCATCGCCGTGCGCATGACGTATCTGGTCCACATCCTCGCCGGCTGTCTCGGACTGGCTTCGGGCTTCCTGGCGCTCTATGCCGCGAAGGGGTCATGGCTGCATCGCAGGGCCGGGATGGTGTTCGTCTACTTCATGCTTACGGTGTGCACCGCCGGTCTGGTGATGGCTCTGGGCCGGAACGTCGCGCCCTCGGTGAACGTGCCGGCGGCGTTGATTACGGCGTACCTGATCATCACGTCGCTCACCACGGTCCGTCCGCTGGCGGCGGGCGGCCGTTGGCTCCATGTCGGTGGCATGCTGGTCGCGCTCTCGGTCGGCGTTGTCATGACGAGGTTCACGTTCGAGGCGCTGGCCGGTCGTGCCCCGGACGGCATGCCCGCCTTTCCCTTCATCATGTTCGGCACCGTCGGTGTCCTTGGAGCAGTTGGTGACGTGCGTGTCATGCGCTCCGGGCCTCTTCGCGGTGTGTCACGGCTCGCCCGCCATTTGTGGCGCATGTGCTTCGCGCTGTTCATCGCCGCGCTGTCGTTTTTCATCGGGCAGTCGGACGAATTCCCCGAGGCGTTGCGGATCATGCCACTCCTGGCGCTCCCGCTGCTGGCCGTGCTGGTGACGATGTTCTACTGGCTCTGGCGCGTTCGCGTCAGGCGTCGGCTGCGGGGCATTGTTGGCGTCATCGCCGCCGAAGCAGCGTGAGTTCTCTCCCGTCCGTCGGAAACCTGCAGCCGGTGCGTTAGCGAAGCGTCGCGCAACCTGTATTTTCAGTCGGCGACGCAGGCGGCATTGCCCACAAGGAGGACAGGACCGTGGCTCGTTTCCATCTCGCGCAGGCGAACATTGGACGCATCCGGGCGCCTCTCGAAGACCCGATTATGGAGGGCTTCAGGACCCAGCTCGATCCCATCAATGCACTGGCCGACCGCAGTCCGGGGTTCGTGTGGCGACTCCAGACCGAGGACGGCAACGCGATGGCGATACGGCCCTTCGCGGACGAGCGCATGGCCATCAACATGTCCGTGTGGGAGTCGCCGGACGCGCTGCAACAATTCGTCTATCGGAGCGGGCACGTGCAACCGCTCCGCGACCGGAAGCAGTGGTTCGAGCCGATCGAGGGGCCCATCCTCGTTCTTTGGTGGATTCCTGTGGGACACATCCCAACCGTCGAGGAGGCGCAGGAACGCCTCCAGCTGCTGAAGGACCGAGGTCCATCGGCCGAAGCCTTCACCTTCAGGGCGCCGTTTCCACCGCCGGACGGCGAGCCCGGTGACGCGTCAGGCAGGGACGCGGCATTCTGCGATTGGGCTACCTGAGCATTCGTCCGGACTTGAGACAACGGACTGTTTCTTCAGCCGTTTATCCGGCTGCGCGCGAATGGCGAAGTTGACGCGAGGCTGAACTGCGAGCCACTGCCGCCGACGGCGATGGTTTTCCATTTCGCGCATCGTAAGCAGCCCGCGCGGCATCGACCTCGGCGAGGTGGGCGCCCGACCATTCCACCAGTCCGCGCACCAGTTGACGCAGAGTTGCCCCAAGCCGCGTGAGTGCATACTCGACCCGCGGAGGGACCTCGGGATACACCTTTCGCGTTACAAGCCCGTCCCGCTCCATGCTACGCAGGGTCACGGTCAGCATGCGTTGACTGATGCCATCCACTCGACTCCGCAGTTCGTTGAAGCGCAGCACCCGGGCATCGCCGAGCACATGAATGACGTACACCGACCACTTATCGCCCACGCGGGCGAGCATTTCACGAGCGTTGCAGTTTGCCGGCGTGTGCTCGAGCTCAGCAGGCCGTTTGGATACGGTTCTTCCCATTGGTTACTCCAAAGTTTCCGGGGCACTTTTCGGTGCCTTCTTTTCGGCCCCACCAGTTGGTATTAGTTACCGTCAGTAACTGTACACACACAACCTGTGGGGCGCAACATGAGCGACAATGGCGTGGACCTGGCGACGCTGAGCATCGGACTTCTGCTGGCGAGGGTAGTGATCGGCCTTGTGATGGCCGCGCACGGCGCGCAGAAGTTGTTCGGGTGGTTTGGCGGCTATGGACTCAACAAGACCGGCGAGTTTTTCGTGTTGCTGGGATTTCAGCAGGGCCGCGCGTTTGCGACCGCGGCTTCGGTCGCCGAGATCACAAGCGGTCTCCTTGTCGCCCTCGGGCTCCTCGGCCCCATCGGTCCGGCGATCATGATTTCCGTCATGATCGTGGCCATCATTACCGTGCACTGGGAACACGGACTGTTCGCCAGCACCAACGGCATCGAAGTACCGCTTCTTTACGCAACCGCCGCTCTCGGATTCGCGCTCACGGGGTTTGGCCGGTTCTCGCTCGATGCGTGGCTTGGCATCGCGGATTACTGGACACCGTCCATGACGTGGCTCGTGTTGGGCCTTGGAGCGTTCGGCGGTCTCACGAATCTCGCTCTGCGACGCCGCAACACTCCCGCGGGTGCCTGACGATGTCGGGAGAGCGCGAAATCGGGCGCGTGGTGACGCTCTCGCCTCCGGCGCCCGGCTTCATTGGCGAGGGACATACGGCTGTGACCGTCGTGGACCCCAACGAGTTCGAGCGCAACGATCCCTTCATCGCGCTGATGGACGACCGCATCGATCTCCCGGAGGGACAAGAG